>NZ_JAQFUY010000007.1:0-190465 GCF_027716745.1 Bacillus cereus group sp. Bc010 | reverse complement strand
TGACTAGCAGGGCTTACTGATATATTTAATTAACTTTCGTTATAATTGGTTAAATAAATCGTAACAGTTAGTTACCCCTTCTTTTTTCTAAATTTTAACTATTTTGTTTATAAAACACAATATAGATTTTAAGAAAAAAGGTGACATCCTTATGAATATGAACGATTTTCTACATATATCTATCACAACTCACAATATATCAAAGATTCAATAGAAAAGAGAGGCTGCCCAAAAGGACAACCTCTCTTTTCTTATACCAATTAAAATTTAAACTCTTGTCCAACTTCAAAGCTATCTTCTAATACAAGAATACCTTTTTCTTGTGGAGCATCTGGAAGCTCTAATTCACGTGCTGAACAAATCATTCCAGCAGAAGGAACTCCGCGAAGCTCAGCTGGCTTGATTAACATACCGCTTGGCATTACAGCGCCGATTTTTGCAACGACAACTTTTTGTCCTGCATCAACGTTTGGTGCACCACATACGATTTGTAATGTTTCTGTACCGATTTCTACTTTACAGATGTTTAACTTATCAGCATTTGGATGCTTTTCTTTTTCAGCTACATAGCCTACAACAAATTTTGGAGAAAGATCTGCTTCTACTGTTTCTTCAAAGCCGTTCTTCGCTAAAATTTCATTGATTTTTTCTACAAGCTCTTTCGTTAATGTAAGGTTACCTGTTTCTTTTACTTCTAAGTAAGAAGATGCATTAAAAATGTTGAATCCTGCTGTTTCGTTGCTTTCACGGTCATATACGCGTGCAACATCTCCTTTGCGATCAAAAGTACGGTTCTCTAAAGTAATATCTTGTAAGGCAACAATTAGAGTGTCACCAATTCCTTCAAGGTTGTAAAAAACGTTCACTTCGTTCATCCTTTCTCTTTTCCATCTGTCTTCTTCCGATTCTTCGCTAAAATAAAGATTGGTTCAAAGTCCCCATCTTCATATACGAATGAAAGTGATGTAATCGGAACATGCCCTTCGGCAAAAAATTTCATTGTCATTTGTGCAATAATATCATAACCGATTTCGTTGACGATATCAGCAATAATTAACACATCTTGGTGAGGAACAGCAACAACCATGTCACCAGAAATCTTTTCGCGCATCGATTGTAGTAACGATTCGTTTAAAATACGAGTCGCATCATACCCATCATTTGTGTTTAAAAAGTAGAATGTATTACCTGCTACTGTGTCTTGTTTAAATTCATAACCTAATGAGCGAGCGTTGAATAATGCCATTTCACGCACTTGTTGCTCTGTAAGCCCTAATTTTTGTAATAAACGCTCGTCAATGAGACGATATGTTTTATTCGAATCTAGCGCATAGTAAATACGTGTTTCCGCCGTATGATCCGTCATAATAAACGGATTTCCTTCTTCTGCTTGTTTCGGGAAAGAAGTAGAGCGAATAACAGGTAAAATTTTCGCCGCGCTATTTTCTTCCTTATGCATCGCAATTAACGCTTCTTGTACGTAATAGGCAACCTCTTCAATCGCCTTTTCTTTATTCACTTCCCATTTTGCTACAACTCCTGGAAGCGATACGTTAATACCTTTTTTTGAGTCTTTCTGTTCTATACGTAGAACTTCTTTCTCACTATCATACTGAAAGTCCCATTCCGGGCGAGATAATCTCTTCATTAACTCGTCTTTCATCTTTTTACTTGTCATCTTCATCTCTTTTTCCTCCCTTCCAAAAAAATAACCTCCCCCGCGAAGGTAGAGGTTGTTTTACAATTCAATTGGCAAATTGCCTTATTTTAAACCTTCAATGAACTCTTCGATTTGTTCTTGTGTTTTACGATCTTTGTTTACATAGCGACCTGTTTCTTCACCTTTATTGTACGCTACAAAGCTCGGAATGCCAAATACGTCTAATTTTACGCATAGATCAATAAACTCATCACGATCTACATAGTAAAATGAGAAATCACTATATTTCTCTTCTACTTCTGGCATAAATGGATCTACGAAGCGGCAGTCTGGACACCATTCTGCTGAGAACATAAAGATTACATTCTCTTCATTTTTTAACTCTTGGAATTGCTCCATGCTTTCTAATGATTTCATCTATATTTCCTCCTCTAACGAGTGCATTTTTTCATGTTATAATCTTTCTTTTATACTACCATACATCGCGCACGGTGCAAGGTTTATGCTTGCTTTTCATCATACTTATATTGCCCAACAAGTAACTTAACAACGTGTACAAATAATTCCGTACGGTCCACATAATCATCCGTAAAAATACCGATCGCACCTTCATGACTACGAATATCTTTTCTCTGTACAAACTCTTCCATCACTTCACTTAACTCCTTACCACCTTCAAGAGGTGCTAAAAAATCATCTGGTAACGTAATACGTGCCCCGCCGGCAACGAATGTTTTACCATCACTTGTTGCTAGCGCGCCCCAATTACACATAAATAAACCGTGCTCTGTTTTCATTACGCCGCCTTCTAGTCCAATGCCAATTTGAGCTTCCCCTTCCTCTAGTGCTTGCTTCGCTCTATTGATCGCTCCTTGCATCGTCTCTTCATCTGAAAATGGCTGGTTTGCTACCCCTGAAGGAACAGAAAGAGATGTAATTGTAGCACCTTTCCAAACCTTCTCCACAGCTCCAACCTTCGTTTTATTCTTAGATCCAACTACTACTTTCATTTCATTCACCTCTATAAAAATTTATCATTTTCCCTTAATCAAATTGTTCTTTATACACGAATGCACGGCCACCACACATCGCTTGTTTGTCTCTTCACTCTAAAAAAGAAGAGTTTTTCTCACAACATTGCGGACCTCGAACCAAAAAGCAACCTTACTCTCACTTCCTACCCGGGGTTTTAATCCCCCGTGCAAGAATCAATTAAGCACTAACCACTACCATACATCGCTCGAGCATCTATTCAACCTAAAAAAAGAAGGGTTTTTCGCCCTTCTTCTCTACGCGTTATTCTTAATTGTCTCTAACGTCGTTTTATCCGTTGCTCTTACAAGCTTCGTAATTAGCTCTTTTGCTGCCGCATAATCATCCACATGTAAAATAGAAGCATGTGTATGAATGTAACGTGCGCAAACACCAATTACTGCTGATGGGATACCTGAGTTACTTGTATGTACACGGCCCGCATCTGTACCACCTTGCGAAATAAAGTATTGGTACGGAATGTTATGTGTTTCTGCTGTATCTAAAATGAATTCGCGCATTCCTCTATGCGTTACCATCGTACGGTCATAAATACGAAGAAGAGCACCTTTTCCTAATTGACCGAACTGTGTTTTGTCACCAGATGCATCGTTAGCTGGGCTTGCATCAAGCGCATAGAAAATGTCTGGTTGAATCATATTTGCAGCAGTTTGTGCACCGCGAAGACCAACTTCTTCTTGTACAGTCGCACCAGAGTATAATGTGTTTGGTAATGTTTCGTCTTTTAATTCTTTTAATAATTCGATTGCAAGGCCACATCCGTAACGGTTGTCCCAAGCTTTCGCCATAATTTTCTTTTCGTTTGCCATCGGCGTAAACGGGCAGATTGGCACGATTTGTTGTCCTGGTTTTACACCAATCTCAATCGCATCTTCATAGCTATCTGCGCCTATATCAATTAACATATTTTTTATATCCATCGGTTTTGCACGTTGCGCGTCACTTAATAAATGAGGAGGAATAGAACCAACAACCCCAATAACAGGGCCATTCTTCGTCATAACTTGAACGCGCTGAGCTAATAGTACTTGGCTCCACCAGCCGCCTAAAGTTTGAAAACGAAGCATTCCGTTTTTCGTAATTTGCGTAACCATGAAACCTACTTCATCCATATGACCTGCTACAAGAACACGCGGGCCAGTTTCATCCCCTTTTTTCAGACCAAATACGCTACCTAAACCGTCTTGTACAATTTCATCTGCATATTTGCTTAATTCTTGCTTCATAAAACGGCGTACATCATGTTCGAAACCTGATGCACCTTGTAATTCTGTTAACGTACGAAATAATTGTAATGTCTCTTTATTCACGAAGTCCCCTTCTTTCAAACCTTAGTAGAATACCTCTTTTATTGTAACGAAATTTTCGAAATGTTTCTAGTTTCTTCTTTTTTAGCTGTATTTGCTTTATAATTATTATCGGTACACTATTTTTATTTTATAGAATTGAGGTGAATATATGAGCTGGAAAGGTTTAGTAGCAGGTCTTGGCGTTGGTTTCGCAGCTGGTTATCTTGTTGCAAACAAAGTACAAGAACAATCCCATATTTCTTCAGAAAAAGCATTGAAAATGGTAAAACAAGCATTAAGTCATAAAGGTGAAATTACTGGCTCTTGGGTACATATGGTTCCAGAGACATTTGAAAAATATGATGTCGCGTATGAAGTGTATCGCGGCGGTCTTACAACGATGTTAAATGATATACAAGAACGATTTGAATTTTTAGTTGATGCTAAAACAGGTACTGTTTTAGAGGTTATAGCAGCATAAACAGGAGGGTTCCCATTAGGTGAACCTCTTATTTTTTAATTGCAGATAATGATTGAAATTATATCGGCGATTTTTCGAATATATCGACTGCAACTCCAAATATATCAGCGATTTTTCAAATATATTGACCGTAACTCAAATTATATCAGCGATTTTTCAAATATATCGACTTACCGACAAAAAACGACAACAAAAATGAGACTGCTCCAACAGACTGCTGGAACACCCTCCCATTTTTATGCTTCTATACCCGTTTTCCGTTCTATTTTTTCTACGATATGACCTTCCTCATTCCACTTTACTGCGCGATAATACGCGTCATGATAAAAAGTGAACCAAGCATCGTTTTCAGTGCCATACTTCATCCACTTTTGCTTATTTTCAATGGATGTCATCGGATAATCATCATAAGCCATTACCCATAATACATTTTGATGGGCGTGCGTCGGCAATAAGTCTGCTAAATGCAGCATTGTTTCTCCTTTGCTTTCTAAAGCGATAACTGCATGTCCATCACTATGACCGCCTGTATGTGCCATTTTTATTTCATCTGTAATTTCTATTTCTTGCTGAAACGTAATAACTTGGTCTACAATCGGCTCCCAATTTTCCTTCCAATATGTATTACGGGATCTAATATTTGGGTTCCTCATTTCATGCCACTCTGTTTCGCTTACGTAAACTTTCGCATTCGGAAAAGCTGGCGCAAGGTGACCCCCTTCCCATTTTGTTAAGCCGGATGCATGATCAAAATGAAGATGCGTCATTAAAACGTAGTGGATATCCTCAGGCTTTAATCCTAGTTTTTCTAATGACTCATAAACCGATGATTCTTCTGTTACACCTTGGTTTCGCTTCATTTTCTCACTCAATTTACCGTTTCCTATTCCGGAATCGATGAGCATGTTGCCATCTTTCGTTTGTAAAAGTAACGGATCTGTTCGTAAATAAATATGATTTGTATCATTATGTTTATATTTACGTGACCAAAGTACTTTCGGCACAACTCCAAACATTGCTCCTCCGTCTAAATGTGTGTTCCCACCTTTTAACCACGTCACTTTTATATCTCCAACTTGTAACTGTTCCATTTTTCATCCCCCTTTTCTTTTAATACTAACATAAAATTCTGATTATTTTAGATACAAAAAACCTATGCATTACTGCATAGGTTCTGTACGATATTTTGCTTCTACTCGGTAAATACGATGACCTTTACTAGAGAATTTCTCTTCGTACTCAGTCATAATGTTACCTTCAAAGTCGCTGTTATGAAGATCTAAGCTTAAGTAAGTTAGTAACATACCATACTCCGCCATACTCATAAGAGAATATTCAAATAAACCTTGGTTATCTGTTTTGAAATGAATTTCTCCGCCTTCTACTAACACTTCTTCATAATTGCGTAAAAACGTTTTGTACGTTAAACGACGCTTCGTATGACGTTTCTTTGGCCATGGATCTGAGAAGTTTAAATAAACGCGATCAATCTCACCTTTTGCAAAGAAAACTGTTAAATCTTCAGCATCTTTATTAATTAACTTTAAGTTCGGTAATTCTTCTTCAATTAATTTATCAAGTGCGTCTACAACAACACTTGTGAATTTTTCAATTCCAATATAATTAATATGTGGATTCGCTTTTGCCATATCATACATAAAGCGGCCACGACCTGTACCTACTTCGATGTGAATGGGTTGCTCATTTCCAAATACTTCTTTCCAGTTACCAGCGCGCTCCTCTGGGTTTCCGATTACGATATGTGAATACTCATTAATTCGATCCATTGCATATGGTTTATGTCTTAAACGCATAGATGTTTCCCTCTCTTTACATAGCTATTTTAAAGGAATAATTCCTTCTTTCTGTTTTTAATCAATCTACCAAACAAAAAACCAAGTACGTACGAGCACTCGGTCCGTTTCTTTCAAGTATAAGATGTACCATTTTGATAAAAACTACATACAGCATTAAACATTCCATGACGAAACAGCTTTTTCTCTTACTTTTCTAAGAAGAGAAAAACAATCGAAAGGATGATCCGTTCATGCCAATTAATCAACAACATCAATTAGAAGTGCTGAAAGATATTTTAGTCAATCACCAAAGTGATTGTTGCGGGACAGTTTCTGAATGCGAGCAATTAGAGCGTCTCATTCAATCGTTACTCGCAAACGATAATATAAGTAGTGACGCTAAAGCAATGCTAAACGATGTATATTCTTATAGTCAATCGGGTAAATCTTCCTCTAATTTGGACAACCACATTTCCAATAATCAAGAACAACTTACTCAGTGGATTGCTGGAATGGACAATTTTTCTTAAGTATTACTCTGAAGCAAGTAGTTGCTGTAAATATTGATGCCAATATTCAGCTTCTGCTTGCTGCTTTTTTGTTGTATGCCATTGAATAGACAAAATCGTTTGTGCTATCACATACCATCTCATACGTTTAAGCAGCGATTCATCCATTTCAATATCATAGTAACCGAGCCACTCACTCCATTCTTGGCGCGGAATGTACCAATATAATAACATACCGAGGTCTAGAGCTGGGTCAGCAATTACAGCTCCATCCCAATCAATTAAAAACAACTCATCTTCATCCGACAATAGCCAATTGTTATGGTTTACATCACAATGGCATACAACGAATTCATTGTATTCAATATCTTTTAATGAATCCATTAAATATTGAAGACCTTGCTGAATTGTTTCCTCATCCCTTATATCTCCTCTTAAAACAAGTTGCAGCTGTTGTAATAACTCTTGTGCGTGAAGCGGCTGCTTCCCAAGTCTTTGAATCATCTGCACGAGTGCTTTAGAGGAGTGTATTTTCTTCAAAAGTTTCGCAACACGTTCTAGTTTCATATCCTCTGGCTCTAGCTTCTGTCCCGGAAGCCATTTTTGAGCAGAAATTACATCACCGTTCGTTACCCTTCTTGTCCAAAGTAATTTTGGAACAATTCCTTCTGCTGACAATACCGCTAAAAAGGGCGATGTATTCCGCTTTAAAAATAACTTCTGTTGTCCGTTTTGCGCAATATATGCATCGCCCGTTACTCCACCAGCCGGTACAAGACTCCACTCTTTTCCTAATAATTGTTCCAACCATTCCATATTCATTACCCGTTAACAAATCCTTATCTTTTATAGTTATGAAAAGAAAAACCGCAACATTTCTACACATGTTGTGGATTCATATATATTTTACTGTAAATGAAAAGAAAACTTGGCATAAGCCAAAAACTCTCTATTTTATTTTACAAAACCAGCCATAGAATGACAACTTATCAAAATCGTCACCTTTGTCAATTCTACATTTATTACATTCTCATCGTCAAGTAGCGATTTGTCACATTATCGTCAATATATACGTGCTAATCGGAGCGAGCCTAAGTTCCTTTCCTCTAAATGAAGAAATTGGCTCTATTTTAGCTTGCTTTTCGTTTACTAACACATGCCACGTTTCTTCTTTCGGAAGTTGCACCTTTTTCGCTTCTAAACTGCTATTAAATAAAACAACAATTTCTTTCCACGGTCCAAACGACTCTACATGCTCTAAATGATATGCAAGTACTTCTGGAGATGTTTGCAAAAAAGTCATGTGCTTTTTTATAAGGTCTGCATTTTGTAACCGGAATGCTCCGTGCTCTTTACGAATCGCAATTAAACCTTTTATATAGTTAACGGTCTCTATCTCTTTCTCTTTTCGATCCCAATCTAATTGATTAATTTCATCATTTGCATTATAACTATTTTCATTTCCTTGCTTCGTACGATAAAACTCTTGCCCAGCATGTAAGAAAGGGATGCCTTGCGACAGAATCACCATTGCAGTTGCTAGCACGTGACGTTTTTTCAAAACCTCTTCCGACTCTTCATTACTGCGCATGAGTTTATCCCACATCGTCATATTGTCATGGCATTCTACATAGTTTATGCTTTGCACAGGCTCTAGAAACAAACCTGTTTCTTTCATACTCAAAAGGCTTCCTGATGCAATATACTGCAAATGATTACAGTCTACATACCCACCAAATGCAAAACCACGTTTATTTATATGAAAGGTACTCCCTTTTATCCCATCACGAAATTGATCATTAAATTGCGCAATATGTGGCATTTTCTTTGCGTTATTTAACGTTGCTTTTTCCTCTAGAGGAAGTGGTGTTTGTAGATCCCATCCTTCTCCTAATAGCAGTGCATCTCGCTTTATGTTTCGCACTTCTTTTTCTATTATATTTATTGTATCAACATCTAAAATTCCCATTAAGTCGAACCGGAATCCATCAACATTGTACTCTGTAAGCCAATATAAAATAGACTCTACAATGAATTTCCTCATCATTTTCCGTTCAGATGCTATGTCATTTCCGACTCCCGTCCCATTAGAAGGCATACCATTTTCACCATGACGAAAATAATATCCTGGGACAAGCTTTTCAAATGATGAGAGCTCTCTTTCATACACATGATTATAGACAACATCTATAATCACTCTAATACCGTGCTCATGAAATGTTTCAATTAACTGTTTACACTCTACGATCCTGTTATACGGGTCAGAGGGATTTGTAGCATAATATCCTGTTGGCGCATTGTAATATAATGGATTGTAACCCCAATTATAGGCAGAAGAAGGGTTTGCCTCATCTACACCACCGAAACAGTATAAAGGTAATAGTTCAACATGTGTAACACCTAAATCTTTTATATGAGACAAACCTGTTAACGTCCCATTTCGCCCTGTCGTTCCTTCTTCCATTAGTCCCTTATATGTTCCTTTTTTACTCACTCCACTGCCCGGATGAATAGTAGCATCACGAATATGCAGTTCATACAATATGGCATCTGTCATTGCTTGTAATGGTGGTAATTGCCCTCGCTTTGCTACATTCGTCTTTTCCAAATCAATAACAACGCCGTACTTCCCATTTACAGTCACTGATTTTGCATAAGGATCCACAGCTTCGTTCCATATTAAATTAATACAAACAAGAAATGTATACTTTTCCCCGGCTAAATCGCCTTGCAATGTATGAGCCCAAACTCCATTTTCTTCTCTGTACATTTCGTAATCTGTATATTCTTTATCACTTTTATAAATTCTTACTTTCGCAAGCCTCGCAGTTGGAGCCCATACTTTAAATGTAGTTGCTTCCTTTTGGTGTACTGCCCCTAAATCTGTACCTTCGTAATAATACTTCTCATCGAAAATCGCTGTTCTTATGACAGCACCTATTTGTAAATCTGTTTCTTCATTCCGTTCATCTCGTACTGTATAATACTTCCCCACATCTAGCGGCTCTTCTATAAAGCACTCATACTTCGTTGCATCAGGAAGCGCAATTGTATGAGCAATCGGTAAATCTTTCACGTTACTTCCTTCTTGCAAACGAAATGTCCGACTTGTTCCATACGCATGTGGGAGCAAAATTGTAATTTTATTCATTTCATCTAAATAGGCATCAAATGGACGTTTTACTTTCAACATAAAAAAATCACCATCATTCTTAAAGTTAAAATGAAACGAGCTGCAAATGATAAGGCTTTTCTTATCAGCGAAGCCCTATACAGTAACACATTGTTCTTTATAGTATATTCACCTGTATAAAAAACGTTTTCATACATTCTATTTTTGTAATTTTATTTCAGCAATTGCTTTATATTTCGGTGTCTCCTTCACGTGAGATTCGTATAAAGTAATCGTATCCGCTTGAAATGATATTTCAGGCACTTCCTTTATATGTTCTAAATCAAACTTTTCTTCTCCTACCCATTTACGTGCAACAGTAATATGCGGATGATATGGGCGCGTTTCTAAAGAAAATCCATTCTCTTCACACATAACGTGTACTTGCTTTTGCAATTGAAACAAATCTTGATTTTCGCTTACCTTTGCCCAAAAAATACGCGGCCTGTCTTCCATACCAAACGTTGAAAATCCTTGTAATGTGAACGATAGTTCTTTCATTTCTATAAGTGTTTGTAATCCATTCTTTATTCCTTCTAATTGTTCCTCTGTCGCACTACCTAAAAACGAAAGGGTAATATGATAGTCTTCTTTATGTACCCATGAACGAAAGGGTAATTCCTCTTGCATTTCCTCTTTATAGTTAGACAGCACTTCTTTTATATGATTTGGTAACGTAATTGCGACAAAATAATGCAGTTCCATGTACATCTTCTCCTTCTTTCTATTGTTGCTTTTCTTTCTTATCTCATTCCATTAACTTCCCTACAAGTCTAACCAAGTTCAGGTCGTATTAATAAAGTGAAACTTTAATCAGCCCTCACCAATCGGACTTTTATGAGCAGTTGATCCCCCCACCTAAATTCTTTGCTTTCGCTGAATTTTGAGATGGGGGTCTTACTGCCCATTAAAGCGGGATAGATGAAATGATATCGACATTTCGACAAGGAGCATCTGCTTACCAACAAACGGCACGTAATAGAAAACCGTCCCAAAGTATGTATCGGGACGGTCTTTTATTATTTATATATCCATTACTTCGCTAATTCATAAATTGCTTGCGCGTAAATTGCTGTTGCCTTTAATAAGTCTTCAATTTCAATATACTCATCTTTTTGATGCGCAAGTTCTTCTTTTCCAGGGAACAATGGGCCAAATGCAACACCAGCTTTTAACGAACGAGCGTAAGTACCGCCGCCAATTGCTAATAGCTCTGCTTTTTCACCTGTTTGTTCTTCATATACACGTTGCAACGTACGAATTAATACGTGGTCTTTATCAACATGATGCGGGCGAGAGTTCGAATAATCCGCCACTTCAAATCCATGAGTACCTACATATTCTTTTAACTTTGCAATCGTTTCTTCAAAGTTAGTCGTAACTGGGTAACGTACGTTTAATCCTAAATTGCCACCATTTTCTTTCGCATAAGAAAGGCGACCAACATTCACTGTTAACGGACCACTAACCTCATCTTTATAAGCGATAGTAGCCTTTTCACCATAAATATCACCAATAAATGTTTCTGCTACAAATGTTGCAAACGAAGCCCCTTTTCCATCAAGAGCAACTTTCGTTAAGAAGTTTGCCAGTAATAAACCTGCATTCTCGCCCTTCTCTGGAGTAGATCCGTGAGCTGAAACCCCTTTAATTTGCAACGTTACTGTATTACCTTCTACAATTGCTTCACCTATTTTTTTAGCAGTTTGTAAATACTCTTCATATGCTACTGTAAGTGCACTTACATCCTCTCCTGTAACAACCGCTTCTGCAAAATCAGGAACCATATTTAAACGGCGACCTGACTCAAATGAAACAAGTTCATATGTACCTTTCTTCTCTTCACTACCATTTTGCACAACTTGTATATCAGAAATTCCTTTTTCTGCATTAATAATTGGAAAGTCCGCGTCTGGCGCAAAACCGATTGTTGGCATTTCTTCGTTTTTAAAGTAGTGATCTACACATTTCCAATTACTTTCCTCATCTGTTCCTAAAATCATACGAACGCGTTTTGAAAGAGGTAATCCTAATTCTTTCACAATTTTCATCGCATAGTAAGCTGCCATCGTTGGGCCTTTATCGTCAATTGCACCACGTGCAAAAATCTTTCCATCACGAATATCTGCACTATATGCAGGAGTCGTCCAGCCATCGCCTTCTGGTACAACGTCAACGTGACAAAGAATACCTACTAATTCTTCTCCTTGTCCCATTTCAAGATGACCTGCATACCCTTCTAAATTTTTAGAAGTAAAACCTTCCGTTTCTCCTTTATGTAACATGAAAGATAAAGCTTTTTCTACACCTTCACCGAATGGTGCGCCCTCTTTCGCCGATTCTTCTTCCCATACACTTTTAATTTGTAAAAATTGTTGCGTATCACGAATTAAATCATCTTTTCGTTTTGCAACTTCTTCTGTCCAATTAATTGCTGACATCACGCATCCATCCTTCACTATATTGTTTCTTTCATCATAACAAACCGAAATCTCTTATGCCATATACGAAAACCAAATACCGAACAATTGTAATATTTCAGATATTTCTCATTAGTTTTTCTTTTATTTTTCTAAAAAAAATTGCAGGAATTTGGCGTTTTACGTAGAATTTTATGTGTTAGTTGACTGACCATATATACAATGTCAACTACCAATATTTTTCTATATGAATATTTGTTAAATTTCTGTAAAATTTAAGTAGATTAAAGCATGAATTTTATCATGTAGAGTACAATGGTAGTAACGACCTTCTTTCCTGAATGGGGTCAAAAAAACTAGTAGAGGAGTGGTTTTCTCTTGAAACCTACAACTACTCGTATGCTAACACGCATTAAATCAATTTATATGTACATCAATGAAAACGGAACGGTAACGACGAAAGACCTTGTAGATGAGTTCGGGATCACACCGCGAACGATACAACGTGATCTAAATGTGTTGCAGTTTAATGAACTCGTGTATAGCCCTTGCCGCGGTAAGTGGACAACAACAGGAAAGAAAGTGAGAATGACCTCATAACGAAAAATAATTGTATGTAAATAAATACATACCCCTTTCTAACTCATTAGAAAGGGGTCTTTTCTGCGCCTAAAAATAGTACTATTTCTCAGTATCTACTTGATATGTTTTTAACATCTCTACTTCTTCATCTGTTAGCTCTCGATATTGTCCAAGTTCTAGCTCTTCATCTAACACTAACGGCCCCATCTCTGTTCTCTTTAGGTAGACTACTTTTTTCCCTACCGCTTCAAACATACGCTTCACTTGATGGAATTTTCCTTCTGTAATGATAAGCTCGATTTCAGAAATATCATCGCTTTTTAATATTGTAAGTGCACCTGGCTTTGTTTCATAGCCATCATCTAAAATAACACCTTTAGCAAACTCTTTTACATCCTCTTCCGTTACTACTCCTGCAACGTGTGCATAATATTTTTTCGGCACATGCTTTTTCGGAGATAACAATTGATGTGATAACTTCCCGTCATTTGTTATTAATAAGAAACCTTCTGTATCAATATCAAGTCTTCCCACTGGGAACGGATTAAAAATCGCATCTTCTAACTCTAATAAATCTATTACCGTTTCATGATTATCATCTTCTGTCGCTGAAATAACGCCTTGTGGTTTATGCATCATTAAGTAAACAAACTCTTTATATTCCACAACTTCACCGTGAATCATAACTTCTTGTTCTTCTACATTTACATGAACCTTTGCATCTTTCACTGATATGCCATCAATTTTTACAACGCCGTCTTTCAATAATTTCTTTACTTCTTTTCTACTTCCATATCCCATATTTGCTAATAATTTATCTAATCTCACGTTCTTCACCTTCTTTATTTATCATAGAAAAGGGGACGTAATTACGCCCCTTTTGATTTCAACTTTATTTTGAATCTATTGCCAAGTTTACGTTGGATTTTCTCTAACGCTTCTCCGCCGAATACTCTTTCAAGTACTCCTGTGCGAATTGCTAACAATCCGTAAACAAGACCACCAATACTTGCACAAATCGCAACCGTAATAAGAGCGCCCATTCGGCCATCCGGTGAAATCATGAAGGATAGAATCCATTGTGATAATTTCACAGTAACGACCATTACAAGTGTTAATACTGCAATTTGGAATGTTCTCTTATATACAACACCGAATGAATAGTGTGCGTATTTTTTAATTTGTTGATTTGTGTACCAAACAGAGACTAGGAAACCAACAGCTGTTGCTAGAATCGCCCCTACTGTACCGAAATAACGAATAAAGATTACGTTACATACAAATTTCAAAATAACACCCATTATAAGTGCGATAATCGCATGCTTTTGTTGGTTAATACCTTGCAGAATTGCCGCTGTTACTATAAATAAAGCAAATAACAACGCAACCGGTGCATACCACATTAATACTTGTCCACCTAATGGATCTGAATCGTAAAATGCAGTATAAATCGGATAGGCAAGTGATGAAATACCGACAACCGCTGGCAATGTTAAGAACATATTTGCCTGGAATGTTTGTGTAATCTGTAACTTTAAATAACGGTATTGCTTTTCAGTAAATGATTTTGTAATCGCTGGTACGAGCGTTAAACTAAACGCTGTCGCAAGTGATACAGGAATCATAATTAATTTATGCGTCCACATTGTGAAAATACCGAGCGCTCGCTCTGCAATATCTCCTTGACCAATCGCTTGCATAATTGAGTTAAATGTCAATGTATCAATTTGTTGATATAAAGGAATTGTTAACCCAATTACAACGTAAGGAATCGCATATGCAAATAATTCTTTAAATAATTGAACAGTACTCACTGTCGATTCTGGTGCAGTTTGTTCAATTAAATATTGATCCAAATGTTTTTTACGTTTTAGCCAGTACCAAATGAGTACACCGAGCGCTCCAACTGCTGAAACGAATGCAGCAAATGTCGCTACCCCAACTGCTGTTGCAACTGTACCGCCAAGTACTTTAATAACAATAAAACTACCCGCTAATAAAAAGACGATACGAATAATTTGTTCAATAATTTGCGAGACAGTAGTTGGTCCCATCGATTGGTGACCTTGGAAATAACCACGAATTAAACTCGCTGCCGGTACAACAATAAGCGCAAAACTTACAAGACGAATAATCGTCGTAACTTCTCCTATATTACTGTGTACACTTTGTTTGCCAAGCATTGCTTCTGCAAACAACGGCGCCGTCATGTACAGTACTAGGAATGAAAGAACTCCTGTTACTATCATCATAACCATTCCCGAGCGGAACATTCTCCGGCTCGTTTTATAATCGCCAAGCGCATTATATTTGGAAACGAATTTTGAAACAGCAAGCGGCACCCCTGCCGTTGCAATACTTAAAAAGATCGTATATGGAATGTATCCATATGTATAGAGCGTTCCGCCTTCTGTCCCTACTAATGCATGAAACGGAAAGACGTAAATCATGCCTAAGAACTTCACTAAAAATGTCCCTAACGTAACGATAAGCGTTCCGCGCAGAAATTTCGAATCGGACATACAAAAATCCTCCTACATCTACATAAAGTGAAACTATAATTAATTTACTATTCGAGCATTCGAGAACTATTAGACTTCCCCTAACTCATAAGGTTTTAGTCCTATGGCCCACAAATAGCAGGATAGTGCTGAACTCTAACTTTTGTATTGTACCACAATTCTCTCCTTAAGCAGTACTTCACTCTATTTTTCTTTTAAGGGAAAACATGCTATTCTTTTAGGCAGGAAATGTAGAAAATGAGGTCGATATATTATGCATTATGATGTTATTGTCATCGGCGGCGGGCCTTCTGGGCTAATGGCTGCAATCGGTGCTGCAGAAGAAGGCGCAAGCGTCTTACTTCTTGATAAAGGAAATAAACTAGGGCGTAAACTTGCGATTTCTGGTGGCGGCCGCTGTAACGTAACGAACCGTCTACCACTTGATGAGATCGTTAAACATATACCAGGAAATGGCCGCTTCTTATACAGCGCTTTTTCTATTTTTAATAATGAAGATATTATTACATTCTTCGAAAATCTCGGTGTAAAACTGAAAGAAGAGGATCATGGCCGCATGTTCCCTGTTTCAAATAAAGCGCAATCGGTAGTAGACGCACTTTTAACACGATTAAAAGATTTAGGTGTAAAGATCCGCACGAATACACCTGTTGAAACGATTGAATATGAAAATGGTCAAACGAAAGCAGTCGTACTAAAGACTGGCGAAGTGCTAGAAACAAATCACGTCGTTATCGCTGTTGGCGGGAAATCTGTTCCTCAGACTGGTTCTACTGGCGACGGATATGCTTGGGCTAAAAAAGCTGGTCATACAATTACAGAATTATTCCCAACAGAAGTACCAATCCTTTCAAACGAACCATTTATTCGAGACCGTTCACTGCAAGGCCTCGCTTTACGAGATGTAAACTTAAGCGTATTAAACCCGAAAGGAAAAGCTATCATTTCTCACAAAATGGACATGCTCTTCACTCATTTCGGCCTATCTGGTCCTGCTGCCCTTCGCTGTAGTCAATTCGTTGTAAAAGCACTGAAGAAGTTCAAAACGAATACAGTGCAAATGAGCATCGATGCATTGCCAGAAGAAAATAGTGAACAACTATTCCAGCGCATGCTGAAACAAATGAAAGAAGATCCGAAAAAAGGAATTAAAAACGTTTTAAAAGGTTATGTACCTGAGCGTTACTTCCTATTCTTATTAGAAAAAAATGAAATTGATGGCAGCGAGCAAGCTGGACAAGTTTCTCATGAGAAGATTCGTGCACTTGTGAAAGACTTTAAAGAATTTACTGTAAATGTAAATGGTACGCAGTCCATTGAAAAAGCATTCGTTACTGGCGGCGGTGTATCCGTTAAAGAAATTAATCCGAAAGAAATGTCGTCTAAATTCACAAACGGCTTATATTTCTGCGGAGAAGTTCTTGATATTCACGGTTATACTGGTGGTTATAATATTACATCTGCTCTCGTTACTGGTAGAATTGCCGGAACGACAGCTGGAGAAAACGCGAAAATGAAGTATTAAAACAAGAAACAGGGATTCCTGTTTCTTTTTTTATAAGTACATGAAATTATATCAGCGATTCTACTACTTATATCGGCGATTTTTCAAATATATCAGCGATTCTACTACTTATATCGGCGATTTTTCAAATATATCGACTTACCGACAAAAAACGACAAATATCCCCTCCCCTTAACTTCCCATTGCTTTTTTGTTGCTTTATTTACCTTAGTACCTTTATATTTTATATTGTTGAATATTTGAAAAAGGGTAAGGGGAAAACATATGAGAAAAAAAGTCATGATGTCTTTAATGCTAATGACGTTTCTTTCTGCGGTAGAAGGAACGATTGTTAGTACAGCAATCCCTCGTATAACGAGTGATTTATCCGGCGTTGAACTTGTTAGCTGGGTTTACGCAATTTACATGCTTGCCACAGCGGTTTCAACTCCAATATACGGAAAGCTCGCTGATTTATTCGGCCGTAAAAAGGTTTTACTTATCGGAGCTACAATCTTTTTAATCGGTTCTGCACTTTGCGGTGTCGTTACATCGATGGAACAATTAATCTTCTTCCGCGCGCTTCAAGGTATCGGTGCTGGTGCTGTTATGCCGATCACAATGACGATTATTGGAGACTTATATAGCGAAGCGAAAGACCGCGCGAAAGCACAAGGCTGGATGAGTGCCGTTTGGGGTGTATCTGGTGTTATCGGACCGTTAGTAGGTGGATTTTTAGTTGATTCTCTTTCTTGGCGTTATATTTTCTTCTTAAACGTTCCATTTGGAATTATTGCCTGCTTAATGATTGCCATTTACTACAAAGAATCTATTAAGCCTGCTAAACACCATATCGACTATCTTGGTGCAACAGTCTTCTCATTAAGTACGATTGCTCTACTATACGCGTTATTAACAGGTAGCAGTAAGCAAAACTGGGGAGACATAACAATTATCGGCCTATTAATCTTCGCCGTCGTTTCATTCCTTATTTTCTTATTCATCGAGAAAAAATCTCCGGAACCATTAATTCCGCTAGCACTTTTCTCTAACCGTACATTATCTACGATTAATATATTAACGCTTATTGCTGGCGCAATGATTATTAGTATTACAATGTACCTTCCAATTTGGAGCCAAGGAGTATTAGGAAAAAATGCGACAGAAGCTGGACTTATTTTAATGCCAATCCCTGTTATGTGGACATTTGGCGCTATTTTCTCTGGTAACTTAGTAGGAAAATTAAAAACGAAACAAATCATTTTACTTGGGGCTAGCATTTTATCAGTCGCTACATTCTTATTATTTACATTATCAACAAACTCACCATCGTTCCTTATTTATGTGGCAGTCGGATTATTCGGCTTAGGAATGGGGCTTGTGACACCGATTTACATGGTAACAATTCAAGCAGCCGTACCAGCTCATACACGCGGAACAGCCGTTGGTTTAAACACATTTATTAATACATTTAGCCAAACGTTAGGTGCGGCAATATTCGGTACAATCTTCAATACGATGATTCACGCACGTGGTATTAAAAACCTTGATCTTGTATCTGGCGGACATGGAGGTACTACAACAAACGTAGTAACCGAATCGCAATCCGCATTAGCATCAAGTGTACACGTCATTTATATGAGTACTTTTGTATTGGCAGTATGTACATTAATTATCGCTTGGCTTTTATTGAAGCCCGCTACACAAACGAGTAAGCAATAAGAAAGAGGATGACCAAAATGGTCATCCTCTTTTTACTCCTCATTCTCCACAATATGTTTCAACATGGACAATTTATTATCCCAAAAACGTTCATAATACGAGAGCCACTGTTGTAATTCCTCTAATGGTTCTGGATGCAAGCGATATATTTTCTCTCTTCCGCTTTTTCTTCCGCTTACTAAATTCGCTTCTGAAAGAATATGAAGGTGCTTTACAACCGCAGTACGACTCATCGGAAAATGATCCGTTATTTTGGAAATCGGTAACTCTTTATCACTTAATAACCGTATTACTTCTCGGCGGGTTGGATCAGCAATTGCTTGAAACACATCATATTTCGCTGCTGATGAGGACACTTAGCCTTCGACAACCTTTTTCAGTTTTTCATTTACAATCGCTACCCAGCCTCCGCTCATTCTGTCGCGAATAATAGAGCTCTTCGCATTCGCTTTCGGAAGAATTTCATCAGGGTGTTTCCAGCCGCCGTGAATTAACGTAAATTCTGTTTTATTATCTCCTAGGTCTTTCAGATGAAATGAAACAACCCAGCCATCTGTATCCCATGAGAAAGATAGGTGATTTGGCTCATCGATTTCTAATACTTTACATGGTGATGGTCCGAATGGTGATTGTACATGAAATTCATGTCCTACCTCTAATACGAAATCATTTGGCATAAACCATGAGGCAATCCCTTCTGCAGTTGATACTACATTCCACACCTTTTGAATAGACGCGTTAAAAACGATCGTTTGTTTAATGTCAGTTAATGTATTTTGTTGTTCCATTTTCATTTTCATTCTCCTTTATTCGGCAATCAAATATAACACCTTTTAGTTTCATGTCAACGCTAACTCTTTTTTACTGTTGAGAAATTCTCAACATTTTTTCAACAGGACGAACACCCTCTGAGCATTCCCTCATAATATACTCACAAAGGCAATAAAAAATAAAAACTTTTCTCAATATGAAACTCCATCATTCATCTTGAAAGAAGCGCCTTACGTATATCATGCGTATTTCGTCTCTCCTCCTTCCCTCAGGGACACTACGCGAGATATGAAAAATCAGAAGGAATATGCCCACCATTTGAGTAGGTAGTTATTTCTCTTCTCCTCAACATTTCCTCAGGAGCGAAATGACTACCGACTCACTTTTTCAAACAAAAATAAAAAGGGGATGAAAGCTATGTTCTATTGCATTAACTGCTCTGACATTCACCATGAAAAACATCCGAATGATAAAGTATTCAAAAACGGTTTTTATATTGATCCATTTTTAGGTGATCGTTATCACCTTGGTATGTGTAAAGATGCCCAAAATCATCAGACAGGGGAGCCTCTTTTAACTACAAAGCAATTAGGCACAACCCAATCTATTATGAACGTATTACCGACACATGTTGTCCCAACATAAAGCATAAAAAAGAGCTGGCTCACCCAGCTCTTTTTTATGCTTTATAAACGATCATTGCTGAAAAACAATAAATTTGGTTTTCGTCATCATTAATAGAAACACCGACTTGGTACTTAATATCTACAAAGTTACTATCATCAATCTTTTTCAAAAAAACATTTACAGCGTCTTCTAAGTCTTTTTCGTGACTTTCATCAAACACTTTCACACGAATCATGTTAACACCATCCTAGATCGCAGCCCTCCGCCGCTTGATTATTGCCACGGTGCGTATCTATGATGCGATAAAACTTTCCGTCTTCATATATATATCCGTCTTCTAACACATATTGTTTACCTTCAGTATAGACATAAAACTTACCTATCATAAATTTACTCGTATATAATTCCAAATAATCTGGCCTAAATTTAGCTACAACTTTATTTGTAATATCAATTTTTATTGTGCGCCCCACCTTCTCTCCCTCCTTTGCAAAGAACGGATTTAGGTATATTGTATTAGCGATTTTACATTTTATGCTTAAAAATAAGTGGATATGCCTCCTTTCTCCGCCTGTACTATTTTTCTAACAAAATCATCAATAAGTAAAAGCAAAAAAATATATATAAAAGGAACTTTTACTTATTGACTCAAATATAATTATTATGGTATTATATAAAATTTGACATTCCCATTCACTTATGCTATCATTAAAGATGGTTACCACATATGGAGGTGGATGATTTGTTTCAAATTGGTGATAAAATCGTTTATCCAATGAACGGCGCAGGAGTCATCGAAGCCATTGAAGAGAAAGAAATATTAGGAACAACACGTCAATATTGTGTAATACGTATCATTAGTAAAGATATGCAAGTAATGCTTCCGATGGATCAATTACAAAAATCAGGTATTCGTTATATCGTAGATAAAGGTACGTTAGATGATATACTTCTTGAATTTCAAAACGGGGAATCAGATACATCACTTTCCTGGAAACAAAGATATACAATGAATATGGAAAAAATGAAAAACGGCAATCTGCAAGATAGTGCAGAAGTTGTTCGAGATTTACTTCGCCGCAATAAAGAGAGAGCTTTAAATGCGAGCGAAAAACAAATGCTAGATAACGCCCGAAAAATGATGATTAGTGAAGTTGCACTCGTACAAAATGTTTCTGAACATCAAGCAACAGAATATCTTCAAGACACTATTAATCACTAAATTTAAAATAGCTGGCCGCTATTTTTTTTGTGTAAAAAAAGGACGAAGAGTTTTATCTCTTCGTCCTTTTCTATTACCCACGCCCAGCTTGAAACGATGGATATAACGTCATTCCACCATCTGCAAATAGCGTAATTCCAGTTACATAACTCGCCTCTGAGGAAGCGAGCCACGTTGCTACCGCTGCAATTTCTTCTGGTTTTCCAATATAGCCCATCGGTATCATACTTTCTACGTCAGCACGTTTTTTAGGATCAGCAAACTTTTCTGCATTGATCGGCGTATTAATTGCACCTGGTCCTATATTATTTACTCGAATACCTTTTGGCGCATATTCCATCGCTAACGTTTCTGTCATCAGTTTCATACCGCCCTTACTTGCTGCATAGTGCACGAACAAGGGCCACGGAATTTTCTCATGAACACTAGACATATTAATGACAGACCCTTTAATATCATGTTCTACAAAATATTTAATCGCTTCTCGGCTTCCTAAAAAAGCACCTGTTAAATTTGTGTTAATTACCCGATTCCAATCTTCAAGCGGCATTTCATGCGATGGTACCGCATTTTCTATCCCGGCATTATTAATCATAACGTCAAGCGTACCAAACTCTTTTACAGCAGATTGAATGAGATTCACCACATCTGATTCGACTGTTACATCACCTTTTACAGCAATCGCTTCTCCGCCTACCTTTTTAATTTCTTCTAACACATCATTCGCTTCTGATTCTCGTGAGCGATAGTTAATTACTACTTTTGCTTTCTCCGCAGCAAACCTTACTCCTATCGCTCTTCCAAGACCAGTTGCTGATCCTGTAATAACGACAACCTTTCCTGCTAAATCACTATACATTCCAATACCTCCTTTAACTTTTTGCTATACCTAACATAATTCCGGCTGCAATAATAAAAACGATACCGACAACAATCCCTGTTAATTGGCGTTTCGTTTTTCTTTCACCTAATATAAGAATCCCGCCAAGCGTCGAAATAATAATTCCCATTTGCGATAGCGAAAAACTTGTTGCCACTCCGACACGCGGTTGCGAAATGAATAAAAACATATTTCCAGCTGCCCAAATTAATCCTGGAATAATATTTCGTATTGCATATTTATTAAATGGATGATGTTTAAACGTAAGCAAAATCCCTCCTAACACCATACCAACTGCTTGTGGCAACAAAGCTGACCAACCATCTACGTTAAACAGTCTAATCACTACTACGTAAACTAAATAACCGACTGTTGAAATCAATAAAATGATAATGCCCCTTTTAAAATTCCCCGCTTGCTCTGCATTCTTTTCTTCTTCACTTTGAAGCGATGTTAAAATAACACCAATAATAATACAAACGAGAGCCAATACACCAAGGACGACTGATATTGTTGTGGACCACTCATGAAATACGATGACTCCAAATAAAGTTGTCGCAACTAATTGAAGTCCTGTTGAAATGGGCATCGTCCTTGAAACGCCCATTAAATCAATACTTTTTAATTGATTCGCCTGACCAAGCGCCCAAAATAAACCTGATACAATCCCAACTCCGATAACAGTAGGAGTCAATACTGGTTTCATAAAAATATAAACAACAATTGAGAAAATAAGTGCGCCAAACGTTGTTCCGAGCGTTTGGCTATAAGGCCCTCCGCCCAGTTTCACGTTAAATAGCACAATACTTCCCCAAAATATAGCTGGTAAAATCGCTAAAAATATATCCATCGCTCATTACCTTTCTTTACTAAATGTCATAGGTTATCACTCTGAATCAGTAGAGTGAGCTTTTATTTTTTCAACCTTTTCTGCAATAGCACCAGAAACATTCTTTTCCCGCTCCACTTTCTGTATCTTTACGTGATCTAAATGATCCTCCAAAGTAAGTGTAACTTTATCATTCGGCGGATTATGCGCACCTTGGAACGTAAGAAATTGTAGCGTAATTTCAAATCTAGGAACGAACTCACCGTTCTTGCCGAGACGCTTTATATTTATAACTGAAGCACATTCATATTGATCTTCTGTCACTTGCCTAATAACTGAATAGTACCTATTCGATAGTGCACTCTCTAAAAGTTGTTCTCTTGATTCTTTTGCGAAAGAATCACTTGGAGAAGAGAAAAAAGCCACACATAGCATTGTTATAACTGCACATATTTTTTTCATAGTTCCCTCCTTGTTCTATACATTAGTGTTCTCAAAACTGCCATAAAAAAACGACTTTCCCTATGTAGGAAAGTCGTTTTAATAAATCCAATATTAACCACCGCTCACTGGTGGGATAAGTGCAACAACATCACCAGATTGAATCGTATCATCTTCATTTGCATATTCTTCATTAATCGCAACCATAATTGGTGTCGATACTGGCACATTATATTCAGTTGCAACAATATCTTTTAACTCTGCAACCGTAATATTTTCTTTCTCTATTTGTAATTCACTTCTTCCTGCTTCTTCTTGCAAGTTCGCAAATAACAATACTCGAATCATACTTATAACTCCTTCCCAGGCTCTCCCGCCGGATATGGCGTTTTTTCTAATTGATCGCCAATCCAAGAGTCTCCATCTTCCCAAAACTCTTTTTTCCAAATCGGAACAATTTGTTTTATGCGTTCCATAATATATTCATTTGCTTCATAAGCCGCTTTACGATGCGGCGTTGAAACAGCCACAACAACCGCGATATCAGAAATTTGCAGTGTACCGATGCGATGTGTAATCGCAACGTGTGTACCTGGCCATTTCTCTTTCACTTCTAATCCGATTTTCTCTAGCATCTTTTCTGCCATCGTTTTATAAGCGACATATTCTAAGTATAATGTACGACGCCCTTTCGTAAACTCTCTAACCGTTCCAATAAATGTTGTAACAGCACCACATTCGCGGCGAATAACCTTATTCGCTACCTTTTCAATTGAAATTTCTGTATCAATTACTTCATAATACGTATTTGTCATTTCGCACTGCTACTAAAAATATAGACAAATGTATATTCTTAGAGTATTCCTGCTTCTACGTGCCCTGCCTCGCTAATCACTCTTGCTACTACAGTTTGCTGTGACACTCCACAGGCGTAAATTCCGATGTAGCCCACCGTACATATATACAATCTATTTACGTTAGTATTGTATATTTTTTTGCTTGTAAAAGGTTGATTGACGCATTCAAATCTCTATCCATTACATTTCCACAATCACATGTATATACTCGGTCAGACAGCTTTAAATCCGACTTTTTTTGACCGCAACATGAACATATTTTAGAGGATGGATAGAATCTGTCCACTTGCCGTAGTTCAATTCCATATTCCCTACATTTCGTTGATAACCATGTTTTAAAAGCATAAAAACATTGTTGCGCTACAGCTTTAGATAGATGTTTGTTCTTCATCATACCTTTCACATTCAAATCTTCTACTGTAATAAACGTTGGCTTGGTTTTCACCACATCATTTACAATAGACTTTACATACGCTAATCGAATATTTGCTAGCCTAGCATGTAGTTTTTGCACCCTAAGAATATTTTTGTTTATATTCGCTCTTTTATTAGTAACAGGTTGTTCACCTCTCTTTCTTATATTTTCAAATTTGCGTGATAAAGAGCGTTGTTCACGTTTTAACCGTTTTTCTATCTTTTTTACTTGTACTGTTCTATTTATATTTTTGTGAGTTTTTCCATCGCTACGTACAGCGAAGTCTTTAATTCCCAAATCAATTCCTATACCTACTGCATTGAGAATTGAATTTGGTTTTACCTCTTTCACTTCACAGAGTATAGAAACATAGTATCTTCTTCCTTTTGGGTTTCGGTAAGCAGTTAAAGCACCTTGATTGTCCCACCTTCGTAATGTCTTAACAGAAACATTAAGAAGCATTTCTGAAAATTCTTTCGGTTTATATTGTTTCATAAGTACTTTTTTATTATATATGCCTACTTTTGTCTATGTTTTTGTTTACTGTTTCTTTCTCCTTACCGTTTGTACAAACCAATCTATATACAAATCTTCTTCTGTTATATGAAATACTTTATATTCTTCTCGTAAGTGTGCAGGAGCATCATACCACGTAATAACCGCTACTATATTTTCTACTTTATGTAAAAGTTCAACGTCTTCTTCAGAACGAAGTAACACCACTTTCGGATAGCTCTCTTTTTTATAGCCCTCGATTACAATTGTATCTACTTCAAAAAACTCATATAGGCGAATAATTTCTTGCAAAGACCATTCTTCTCTTAATGACGACATGGAAAGTAATCCAGCGCCTTCTACACTACTTACGATCGCACCGGCCTTTCGGTGCCTTTCACTATCTTTTTGCGCTACTTCTGGAAAACCTCCGTGTCCGTGATGTTTAATGGTAGCAACTTTTATTTCACTTTCGGCTAATGCATGCACCAATTTCTCAACAAGTGTTGTTTTCCCACTATTTTGATACCCTACTATTTGTAAGATTGAAGGGGCTTTGCCCATGGCCAATCACATCCCTCAGCGTGCTCTAACAATAATACAGACACTTTCATCCCTGCCTCAAAGCCTCTCGTTCCTCCAGGTAACACAATAAAAGCATTCGCATCTGCAAGTGAAGATACCGCACTCGATTTATCTAAACCGACCGGCATCGCTTGTAATGCCCCGTCCACGATTGTCACCTTTGCTCTTACAAAACGATTAAACGGATTCGGCTTTGGAAAATCCTTTTGTAAAATAGCATCTGCTCTATATACGTGAGGTTCTTTCGCATACAAATATGTTTTTATAACCGGATGCACAAATAGCTCAAATCCTACGTAACAAGCTGACGGATTCCCTGATAAACCGAAAAGTAACTTTCCATCAACTTCAGCTACGGTCGTTACACTTCCTGGTCTCATCGCTATTTTATTAAAGAGTACATTCGCTTGTAATCTTTCATAAATAGCTGGCAAGTAGTCATAATCTCCTACCGACACACCGCCTGTCGTAATTAAAATATCAACTTCATCCATCGCTGATTGAACAGCTGTAAAACATGCATCCAACTCGTCGGCAAGTTGGCCATAATACCGAACTTTACCTCCAGCTTTCATAATTTGAGCAGCAATCATATAAGAGTTACTATTTCTAATTTTCCCCGGCTGTAACGACTCATGTACTTCTAACAATTCACTTCCTGTCGTCACAATACCAACAACAGGCTGTTTTACAACTTTCACAGTACTATATCCAAACGTCGCTAATAAGGCCGCAACACCTGGATTGATTGCAACCCCTTTCTGAACGAGAACTTGATTTTGCTTTATATCTTCTCCTTTAAATGACACATTGTCACCACTATGAAACGGACGCTTTAACTTCATATATGTTTTTCCATCCTTCTCAAAACCTTCCGTCAGCTCTAGCATGACGACTGCATTACAATCCGCTGGAATAGCTGCTCCTGTCATAATACGAACCGCCTGAAAAGATCCTACTGCATCTAGAAAAACAGACCCCGCTCCGATTTCTCCTATTACTTCAAACTCAATTGCATTCTCTTGATTTGCTTCTTTCGTATCTTCCGCTCGAATTGCGAAACCATCGTAAGGAGAACGATCAAAATGAGGAACGTCATGATCAGAGACAACATCCTCCCCAAGAATTCTCCCGTAACTTTCCGTAATAGAAACCTCTTCTACTTCACCAATTTTCGCATATTCCATTACTCTCTCTACTGCCTCAGCAACTTGAATCGGAATTCGTTTTTCTACCATCGTTTCTCACCCCATATTTGCAATTTTTTTTATCTCGATTAAACTTTATATATTAAATAGAAATTACTTCAAGGAGGAATTCCATGTCTTCATTCACACACTTTAATGACCAAGGACGCGCGAAAATGGTTGATATAAGCGACAAAAAAGCAACCGTTCGAACAGCAATTGCGTGCTCTAGCATTGTCGTTACAAAAGAAATTTACGATAAAATCTCTCATAATGAAATTGGGAAAGGTGACGTATTAGCAGTTGCACAAATCGCTGGTATTATGGCTGCAAAACGCACTTCTGACATTATCCCAATGTGCCATCCTTTATTATTAAAAGGTGTTGACGTTTCTTTCGATTGGAAACAATCCGATGAACAATATCGATTACTGATTGAAGTAAAAGTTAAAACAGAAGGTAGCACCGGTGTTGAGATGGAAGCTTTAACAGCTGCTTCCGCTACCGCTCTTACTGTGTACGATATGTGTAAAGCTGTTGATAAAGGTATGATTATTGGCGAAACGTACTTACTTGAAAAAACAGGTGGAAAAAGTGGAGATTATGCGAGAAAGTCTTAACCTTCTCCCTGTTGAACCTAAAGGACTTCCCTTTAGGTTCAACCTATATATCTTGCATATAAACGTTTTGCTACATTTATATCATTCGTCCCATGAATAAACGCCCTACCATCTGTAAATAAAACGAAACGAAATTCCTCTACTAGAAAAGATACTAAATACGGAGTAGCCTTTACATCCACACTTCTTTGTAAGCGCTTTTTAATTTCTTCTAAATTAAATTCATTCCGCACACCTGGACGGATTTGTACTGTATTTCGTCCACATAACACTTCTGTTTTCGTTTGTGCTTCAAATGTTAAACTCGGATATGTACGTAATCTTCCGCAAGATAAACACGTTTCTTTTTTCTGCCTATTCACTTTAAATGCCATCTGTTGATTATTCCAGAGATCAAACGATAACATCGTTTCGCGAAGTGCCCCATAGTCTTCTACTAATATTTTCAGCGCTTCCGTTATTTGATGCGCAACTACTAATTGTACTGCCGGCTGTATAATACCAGCCGTATCACATGTTGCTCCGCTCGCCGGATGCTCCATTAAACAGCGGAAACACGGTGTTTTTCCTGGTAAAATTGTATACGTTACTCCGTAGCTCCCAACGCAACCACCATATATCCACGGAATATTATACTTTTGTGAAATATCATTAATAAGAAGACGCGTTTCAAAATTATCTGTCGCATCTAATATTAAATCTACACCCTTCACTAGCTCTTCCATTTCTTGCACTGTTACATCCGTCACAACCGGATTTATTTCCACCTCAGAATTAATCGCTTTTAAATGCTCTGCCGCTGCTACCGCCTTCGGTTTATACTGCGTTGCGTCTTCTTCTGTATATAATTGTTGCCTTTGTAAATTACTCCACTCTACATAATCACGATCCGCAATTGTTATTTTTCCAACACCTGCTCTAACAATCGCTTCTGCATTTGCTGCGCCAAGAGCTCCCGCACCAATAATAAGCACATGCTTTTCTCTAATTTTTCTCTGTCCTTCTTCTCCAACACCAGAAAATAATATTTGCCTTGAATATCGCTCCTGCATACGATAGCCTCCTTTCTTATCCTCCTATATAAGACATTTCAATTTTCGGACGATTTTTTGCACTTTCTTCCGTCCGTTCATCCGAATACCTATCTTTTCTATTCATCCATACATCTTGTATAACGCTTACTAACTCCTCATCCGAAAGATTTCCTCTAAGAAGTTCCCTTAGGTCGAGTCCCTCTGTCGCAAATAAGCAAGTATAAAACTTTCCATCTGCTGAAATTCTCGCTCTCGTACAAGAGGAACAAAAGGACTCAGAAACAGAAGTAATAAAACCGACTTCAGTATTTGTTCCAACGTAACGATATCGCTTCGCAACTTCACCAAAATAATGTGCTTCAACTGGCTCAAGCGGATACACGCGATGAATCATCTCAATTAACTCTCGTTTCGTAACGACTTGATAAAAGTTCCATCCATTTGTACTACCAACATCCATAAACTCAATAAACCTAAGCGAGATTCCTTGCTCTTTAAAATACGCAGCCATTGGAAGTACTTGATGATCATTCATCCCTTTTTTCACAACCATATTTACCTTTACATCAAGCCCGGCCTCTTTTGCAGCCATAATTCCCTTTATAACAGGTTTCGTATTAATATTCCGGCCATTAATAGCCTTAAATACATCATCATCTATTGCATCCAAACTAACATTTACTCTATGTAATCCAGCTTCTTTTAATACTTTTGCTTGCTTCGTTAAATGAATTGCATTGGTCGTTAACCCTATATCTAATAGCCCGTCAATTTTCATGAGACGTGCAATAAGTTTTGTTAAATCTTTACGAAGTAGTGGCTCGCCACCAGTAAGTCTAATTTTTCGTACACCGATACTAACAAATAATCTTGCCAATCGCTCAATTTCATCAAACGTCAGTAAAAACTCATCTTTCAAAAAAGCATAATCTGGCCCAAACACTTCCGCTGGCATACAATATGTACATCTAAAATTGCAACGATCAATGACAGATATACGTAAATCTTGAAGCGGGCGTCCAAAAAAATCTGTAACCATCTCCTGCATCGCCACCCTCCCTTTCTGCCAAATTTCTCTCTTTTCATTCTATTATAATATATTTTCGAACTGCGATGTTTTTGCTCTAACAAATAAAAAGCCTTGAAGCATAAAAGTTTCAAGGCTCTCCTCTTATCAACTTAAGCGAATAATTGTCAATACAGCCCCCGGTGTAGTCGTTGACAATGTCGCAATAGCAATTAAACCAAATAGCTGCAAACTTATAGTCGCTCCTGCTGGAATACTTGCAATAACCGTAGCGCTAAACGCAGTTGTAGCTACTGCTGGTGAATTAACAGTTCCAGACAAAGCAGCTCCATTAACAATTATTTGCGAACTTACTAATAGCGAAGCAGTTATATTAATTGTATATGAAATATAGTAATTGCCTGCATTTGCAACTGTAAATACCGTATTAGCACCATTTACAGTAATTCCTGGTCCAATATTTTGGTTATTTGGTAAAGGAACATTCGTCCCACCTAAAACAACCGATATTGCTGTTCCCGATGTATTATTAGCAAAAGCATACGTAGCCGTTGTACTAACTCCAGTCGTTCCAGTACTTCCCGTGGCTCCGGTACTTCCCGTGGCTCCGGTTACTCCCGTGGCTCCCGTACTTCCTGTCGGGCCGGTGCTTCCCGTTGACCCTGTATTTCCTGTTGCTCCGGTACTTCCCGTGGCTCCGGTTACTCCCGTTGATCCTGTGCTTCCTGTTGGGCCCGTATTTCCGGTGACTCTGGTACTTCCTGTTGCTCCCGTACTTCCCGTTGATCCCGTACTTCCCGTTGATCCCGTACTTCCCGTTGATCCCGTACTTCCCGTTGATCCCGTACTTCCTGTTGGGCCTGTGCTTCCCGTTGATCCTGTTACTCCCGTTGATCCTGTGCTTCCTGTTGGACCCGTATTTCCGGTGACTCCGGTACTTCCTGTTACTCCCGTGCTTCCCGTTGGACCAGTGTCTCCTGTTGGTCCTGTATTTCCCGTTGATCCTGTACTTCCCGTTGATCCTGTACTTCCCGTTGATCCTGTACTTCCCGTTGGGCCCGTATCTCCCGTTGCTCCCGTACTTCCGGTTGGACCCGTATCTCCCGTTGCCCCTGTATTTCCTGTCGCTCCCGTACTTCCCGTGGCTCCGGTTACTCCCGTGGCTCCGGTGCTTCCTGTTGGGCCCGTATTTCCGGTGACTCCGGTACTTCCTGTTACTCCCGTGCTTCCCGTTGGACCAGTGTCTCCTGTTGGTCCGGTACTTCCCGTTGGGCCCGTATCTCCCGTTGCTCCCGTACTTCCTGTCGGGCCGGTGCTTCCCGTTGCCCCTGTATTTCCTGTCGCTCCCGTACTTCCCGTTACTCCTGTATTTCCTGTTGGGCCTGTTACTCCCGTTGCTCCCGTACTTCCGGTCGGGCCTGCGCTTCCCGTAGCTCCTGTTACTCCCGTTGGTCCTGTACTTCCGGTCGGGCCCGTATCTCCCGTTGATCCGGTACTTCCCGTTGGACCAGTGTCTCCTGTTGGTCCGGTACTTCCGGTTGGACCCGTATCTCCCGTTGAACCCGTGCTTCCTGTCGGGCCCGTATCTCCTGTTGGGCCGGTGCTTCCCGTTGATCCTGTTACTCCCGTTGATCCTGTGCTTCCGGTCGGGCCCGTATTTCCGGTTACTCCTGTTACCCCGGTATTTCCTGTTGCTCCCGTACTTCCCGTTGGACCAGTGTTCCCGGTTGCTCCTGTACTTCCGGTCGGGCCCGTATCTCCTGTCACTCCGGTACTTCCTGTTTCCCCGGTACTTCCGGTTGGTCCCGTACTTCCCGTTACTCCTGTGCCTCCTGTCGGGCCCGTATCTCCTGTCGCTCCCGTACTTCCGGTTGGACCCGTACTCCCTGTTGCTCCCGTACTTCCTGTCGAGCCCGTATCTCCCGTGGCTCCCGTATTTCCTGTTGGGCCTGTTACTCCCGTTGATCCCGTGCTTCCAGTCGGACCAGTGTTCCCGGTTGGTCCTGTACTTCCCGTTGGTCCTGTACTTCCCGTTACTCCTGTGCTTCCTGTTGCTCCTGTACTTCCCGTTGGACCCGTATCTCCCGTTGCTCCCGTGTTTCCTGTTGGGCCTGTGCTTCCCGTTGATCCTGTCGTCCCTGTCATTCCAGTTGGCACTGGAGGAAAAGTAGGACCAACAAGATCTGGTGATAACTTAAAATTAGAATGTATCGACCTTTTTATTTTTAAATTTTCATCATTTCCTTCCACTACTCCCACCACCTTCAACAGCAAAATACAATTACAAAATATGCTTCACATAAAGTGAAACTTTAATCACCCTCACCAATCGAACTTTAATAGGCAGCCCGACCCCCACCTAACTTCTTTGCTTCCGCTGAATTTTGAGTGGGAATCTTACTGCCCATTAAAGTGGGATAAAAAATCACCTTCTATTTGAATTGTATTTTCCAAAGAGGTTTCCAATACTATTTTTCAAACAATTACTCTGCTTTTCATGCTACATAAGCTCTTCTTACAAATAAAAAACTCCCCTATGATTTTAGGGGAGTCCAGCAACTGAATCCATATTATCTGTATTAGGGACAGCTTGTGCTATACCCGATGCATTTACACTTTGCCCCATATTTGTTCCTGTTACAGTACCAGCAGGGGTGCCTCTTGTATATGTTGTCGTCACCGAATCACCCGGCTGTAAACAAAGCTTCGTTTCCGTCCCTATTACTGTAACAACGTCAATCCAAGTGCATCCCATTGAACCACTATAGGATTTCGAAGCAGTAAATGACGTATCACTCAAATTATCACCCGTAAATATATTCCCAGTGTTATTCACAATAACAAACTCTTTTATATGTGCTGGCATACTAACACTCTACCTTTCCTTTATTAACCCAATGTACGTGTACTCGTTGATAATGGTGGAAGAAATACTGATGTTCGAATCACCTCTGGTGGCTGCCTTTTTCCATTTAAAAAAATAGCCGCACTTGATCCTCCAGCACCCGCATAAGCTTTCGATACAGCAAAAGGCGCGATATTATAACAGTCGCCAACATTAACGGCTCCTGTATTGTTAATAATTTTTACTTTACGCATATTAATCCCCATTTACCTATCCCCCTTTTGTACACTGTATGCAAAAGAAAAAAACTTGAAACAGACTCGTTTCAAGTTTTTTAAACTACTTATTTCGTTTCTCCTTCATATTGAAGCATGCCGCCTACCATGTTCACTGTTTTAAATCCTTGCTCATTTAAATAATGGCATACATTTTCACTGCGCATTCCCGAACGACAAATAAAGATATATTCATTCTCTTTATCAAAGAAATCTACTTTATTTGGGATATCGCCCATTTTAATATGTACAGCTTCTGGAATTTTTCCTGCCGCTACTTCTTCATCTTCCCTTACGTCTACTAAAAATAACGTTTCTCCTTTTTCTAAACGCTCTTGCACCTCTTCTGTAGTAATTGTTTTAACTTCTGTCATATGTTGTTCCTCCTTATATAAAATAAAACCTTTATTTTCTTTTTTAACGAACATTCTCTATCAATTTTAGCACGCGAAAGAAAGAACGCAAAGAATCGAAAAACTATTTCTCAATTTTCTCGCAAAACTTATTCTTTACAAACATAACCCTTGCATTGTATCCTCAATATACTTGTTTTATGAAAGGAGCCAATGAAAATGACACTTTTCCTTTTCATTATGGGCATCATTTTCTTAATCGCTGCAATTATTGCACTTAGTATGAAAAATAATAGAAAGATAAAATCACCACAAGAAATGTCATTCTTATTTCTATTGCTTAGTATCGCATTCTTCGGTATAGCAATTGCCACATATATTTTTCGCCTACAAATCATGTAAAAAAAGGTGCCTACTACATACATTGCACCTTTTTCACATCATTTATTTTCTACACAAAACTAGACACTTTCCGATTTAAAAATTCATAAACTTTCTTTTCAAATAAATGAATATCAAATGCTCCCGCCATATGTCCATTTATACTTTCTATCTCATACACTTCCGCATACTTCCCTTGTTTTTGCAACATGTCTACCATTTTGTAATTATAACGTGACGGCTGAAGCAAATCTTGTTTACACGGAATCATAAGTACATTTGCTTCTATATTAGACAGTGCCTCTTCTAAAGACGAAAATCCATGCGCAATATCATGTAATAAAACTGCTTTCGCGGTATACATCCATGAATTTGCATCAACTAAAGCTATACTTCTATTTGTCACTTTGTTAATTTCTTTCTCAAATGATGTTAATGCAGAAAATGTTTCATAAGGCTCTTTCTCTATACTATTACGAGGAAATGTCGTTTCGTAAAAATGCTCATCAAACGCGTTCATAAACATCATTCTATTTGCTAAATGAAGCCCCTTCATTGGCTGCTCTTCTCCATATTTTCCGCCCTTCCAACTTGGATCCAGCTCGATAGCCTCAATTGCATTTTGCGCTACATTTACCGACGTAATAATTGGATTTTGCGGGTTCGTAATAACACCAATCATCCGCTCTACCATATGAGGATAATGAACAGCCCATTGCTGCGCAATCATCCCGCCAGCTGACGGCCCCATTACAGCATGTAGCCTTGCGATTCCCATATCTTTTATTAACTCATATTGCATACGAGCTACATCAAGAAATGTAAAAACCGGAAAATCCATCGCATATTCATCTCCAGTTTTTGGATTAATCGATTTCGGTCCCGTTGTAATTACATACGGGTTCTTCACCTGCACATTACAAAGATTATCAGTGCATATAACAAAGTATTTATTTGTATCAATTGCTTTTCCCGGTCCAATTAACCCGTCCCACCAGCCAGACTCCTCATCATGCGCTGTATATTTTCCTGCTGCGTGACTAGTTGCACTAAAATAATGACAAACCAAAATCGCATTTGACCTTTCTCTATTTAAAGTACCATAAGTCTCATACCCCATTTGAACAGGAATTGTCCTACCATTTTCAAATGTAAACTCCTTTAAAATAAATTTCTCCTTTTTTACAATTTGCACAGACTCGCCCTCTTCTCGTCATAGTATGTACTGCTTACTAAAGGATTTTTTCTATGCAAACCAATCTCCTCCTTCTTTTCATAAATAAATGAATAATATACAAAATTAGCCACAAAATAGCACTATATTACAAAATTAAAGAGGGCATACATATGATTTGGAATTGGCTACGTAAGAAAAAAAAATCAAATACAACAGAGAAAAACGAAACAGATAACTCGGAGCAACACGCTAACAATCAAGAGGGTGATAACAAAAAACTGAATAGAAGTATGAAGCATAATAAAGATAACAATGGCGAGCAAAAAAAAGAGGGACATAAGGAGTCTTCTCAAGGTCCGCAACAACATACTAAGCAAAATGAATCCAATCAGGATCAACAACAACGCTCTAAGCAAGATCATTCGGATCAAGAGAAACAGCAACACTCTGAACAAGATGACCGTGATCAAAATAAACAACAACACGCTAAGCAAAACGACTCAAATCAGGATAAACAGCAAAGTTCTAAACAAGACGCATCTTCTCAAGATCAACAGCAAGATTCTAAACAAGATGACTCGAATCAAGATAAACAACAAAACTCTAAACAAGACAACTCAACTCAGGGTAAACAGCAAGATTCTAAACAAAACTACTCAGATCAAGATAAACAACAAAACTCTAAACAAGACAACTCAACTCAGGGTAAACAGCAAGATTCTAAACAAGACTACTCAGATCAAGATAAACAACAAAACTCTAAACAAGACAACTCTGATCAGGATAAACAACAAAGCTCTAAACAAGACAACTCCGATCAAGGTAAACAGCAAAATTCTAAAGGTAATAGTATTTATGATTTTTCGAAACCAGAAAAAGATCGTATTCATTCTCTACAAGATTTAATAGAGAAACTCAAAAAGTCTAGTGATTTCGTTAATTATCACACATCTGACGATGAAACGATGCCTTATTGGATTTCTTACTATCGTCCTTCTCTTGATGGTGAGAAATTGCAAAAGTATTTAATGCCTACTCTTTTAGAACGACCTAATGCTTCACTAGAAGAGCTGAAAGAGCATATTCCGATGAGCGGCATTACAATTACGAACGATTTACAAAAAATTGAGGACATGGTGTTAAAGGGGCATGCGATCGTTCAAGTAAATCAACAAGATCAAAAATGTATGCTCGCAAATATTGCAATTGATAATTATCGTGCACCAACTCCTCCTTTAAACGAATCGACTGTTATTGGTCCGCAAGAAGGTTTTGTAGAGGATATTGATACAAATATTAATTTAGTTCGAAAACGTCTTCCTGTTTTGGATTTACAAACAAAAGAGATGATTGTTGGTGAGTTTTCCAAAACAAAAGTTGTCATGATGTATTTAGACAACCTTGCTGAAAAAGATAATGTTGATTTTCTAGAAGAGTCATTACGCGCTCTTGAATATGATCAAATTAATGATAGTGCTTATATACAAGAATTAATGGGTGAAAAATCGATTTTTCCTCTCTATATCAATACAGAACGCACTGATAGAGTTACAAAAGCACTAATCGATGGGAAAATCGCTATTTTTGTTGATGGTTCTCCAAGTGTTTTACTAACACCTGTATCCTATTTCGATTTTTTCATTTCACCAGAAGACTACAACGTCTCTTGGCTATACGCTACATTTTCAAGAATTTTACGACTTATCGCCGTTCTATTCTCAATATGCGCTACACCGTTATACGTTGCAATTTTAAATTATCATTATGAACTCATTCCGAGTGATTTACTTGAAACTTTAATTTTATCAAGAGCACAAGTACCATTCCCACCTTTAATTGAAGCACTCTTTTTAGAACTAGCAATCGACTTACTGAGAGAAGCTGGCGCGAGGTTACCGATGAAAGTTGGTCAAACGCTTGGGATTGTAGGCGGTATCGTAATCGGACAAGCATCTGTACAAGCTGGTTTAACGAGTAATATTTTATTAATTATCGTTGCTTTATCAGCACTCGCTTCCTTTATTACACCTATTTATAAAATGGGTAATGCGGTTCGATTACTACGTTTCCCGTTTCTCATATTTGCAGAAATAGGTGGTCTCTTCGGGATTTCTCTTGGATTTATCTTTTTATTTACCCATCTATTTAGACTTACTTCTTTACGCAAGCCGTACGCTTTGTTCTACCCAACAAGACAACAATCTGTTAAAGATTCTTGGATTCGTTTCCCTTTAACAATGATTGATACACGTGATGTACAAGCAAGACCACAACATGTAAAAAAAGCAGCAAAAGGCATTTCAACAAAACATAGATCAGACTTTGATGATTAAGAAATGAGGTGCATTCGATGAGTAAAGTTCAAGAAAAATATCAAATATCTCCTATCTTCGTTTTCTTCTTAATTCACGGTGCACAGTTCGGTGCTGGCGTTCTCGGTTTCACTCGAATCACCGCAAAGGCCGCTGGTTACGACGGATGGATGGGCGTTGTAATCACAGGGCTCTGTATCCATCTTCTTATATGGATGATGTATTTTTTATTAAAAGAAACAAATGGAAATTTAATTGATTTACAAAGGCAAACGTTTGGAAAGTGGATAGGGAATGTCTTTAATATCATCTTTGCAGCTTATTTTTTAATCGTCAGTATTTCGGTTATTCGAACGTATGTTGAAATTATTCAAGTATGGATGTTTCCTACTGCTTCCACCTTTATGTTAACACTCTTTTTGTGCTTAGTTAGCTATTACATTATCTCTTCTGGATTTCGTGTAATTACCGGTATTTGCGTCATCTCTGTTGGTGGTACATTAGGATATTTATTTCTAAGCTTATTCGTTTTGAAATATTCACATTGGGATAATTTACTCCCTATATTCACCCATTCTTTTTCAGACATTTTAAAAACCGCTCAAGTGTCAATCTACAGTATGACCGGTTTTGAGATTTACCTCATGGTGTATCCATTTGTGAAAAAGCCTATGCAATCTCATAAATACGCTCAGCTCGGAGCACTATTTTCAAATCTTCTATATGTATTTAGCACCCTTTTAGCCTTTGCATTTTTTAGTGAAAAACAATTGTTAAAAACGATATGGCCGCAACTTTCTATGACTCAAGTCATTCAATTACAGTTTATAGAAAGACTCGAATATATTGCAATTTCAGGCTATGCACTCGTTATTATTTCAAGTTTTATCCTCCCCTTATGGGCGTCAATGAGAGCAACTCACGAAATATTCCACGTAAAGCAAAGAGGTGTTTTAATCGCTTTTATCTTTATCACGCTCATTGTTTCGCAACTTTTAACAAACAGACACGATATTAATAACTTTATTAGTAATGCATCGAAGGTTAGTTTTTGGCTCATTTATGTATACATCCCAATTCTATTTATTATTGTGTGGGTGAAAAGAAAATGGAAAAAATCAAAAGCACAAGTAAATTAATACTTATTTCTTGTATAACACTCTTCAGTCTAACTGGGTGTTTACAAAAAAATATTATCGATGATGTACAACTTATTCAAGGAACAGTATTTGATGTTGCAAAAGATAAAAAAGTAAAAGTGACATTCGTTTGTCCCATTCAGAAAAAAGGAAATAAAGTTCAAGTTTTTGAAGGCACCGCAAATGCGGTAAAACAAGTAAAAGCAGACACATCGTTAGAGTCTTCTCAACCGTTTGCTAGTGGGCAAATGCGTGTCGCTCTATATACGATAAAACTTGCCAAAACAGGAATGTCTACTTCATTCGATACATTACTTCGAGATGTAAACATAGGGAACGCTTTATATGTTGGTTTATTAGAGGGGAATGGTACTGAACTTTTAAAAGGCAAATATTCGACTTCATACAACGTTGCAATTTATATAAAAAAGTTGTTAGAACATAATATGGAGACCGGTCCTTTACCAACAGATAATCTGCATGTAGGAGCATTCCGTTATTATCAAGAAGGGCAAGACTACTATATTCCCATTCTAAAGAAGCATGGTGATAAAATAAAAATCAACGGAATTGGTCTTTTTAAAAAGGATAAATATATCGGGAAAATCGCAGAAAAAGATATGTTCATCTTTAAAGGACTATTAGAGAAACATAAATTAGATTCACATGAATTCAAAACGGATTCCGCGTACGTAATGATTAATAATATTCGTTCTGTTCCAACTTACGATATAAAAATTAAAAACGGGAAGCCTTCTTTCTTCATTCACGTTCATCTTGATGCACGTATTCAAGAACTATCGAAGCAAATTAACTTAGAAAATAACAAGAACACAAAAAACATTGAAAAAAACATCCAAAAACAATTAGATAAACAAGCTGCTAAATTAATTAAGCAGTTTAAATCTTTAGGCGTTGATCCTCTCGGGCTAGGAGCTAAATATAAGCAACATTATCGCCCATTCAAATTAGAAAAATGGAGACAGCTGTACAAAGATGTCCCTGTCACTGTAAAATACACCGTAAATATTACAAATTCTGGTGTAATTGAATGAGAAATGATTGAACTCCTCTCTCCAGCATGATACAACGGAAAGAGGAGTTTTTATTTTAGATAGAGAGAGAAGATATTTATGGGGGAGCTTATGTCTAAAAAATTAGTAAAGCCTATTTTAAATGGTATTTTATTTCTCGGCGTCTTTTTATTTGCTCATACATATTTAAAAAATGTTTCCTTCACACGTTATTTACTTGTCGTTATACCAATGTTACTCGTTGGTATATTTGGCATCGATCTTATTTTATCCATTTTAATTAAGAAAGAAGAATAACAGGCGAGCATCTTATTTTCTATAAGATGTTCTTTTCATTTCATAATCACCTTATGTTACAATGAGATTCGGCACTAAGCGAGAAAGGATGAAACAACATGACAAACGAAAAAGGTCTAGATAAAGGGTACGAACTTGTTGCGAAAATGCATGAAGTATTCGGACATCCTGTGACAAATACTCCAACAAAATTAACAGAAGAACGCGCAAAAATCCGTGCGAGTTTTATGCAAGAAGAGCTAGAAGAATTTCTAGAAGCAACGACTGTTGAAGATCAATACGATGCACTGATTGACCTTATTTACTTTGCATTCGGCACGTTTGCCGAAATGGGCGTACGTCCTGATAAAGGATTCGAAATTGTAAATAATGCAAACATGGCAAAACTATTCCCTGATGGGAAACCAAGATTCCGCGAAGGCGACGGCAAAATTCTAAAACCTGAAGGCTGGCAAGCACCAGAGCCACAACTTCGTGCTGAAATCGAACGTCAACGCCAAGAAGCTGAAAAAAACTGCTAGGATTTCCTAGCAGTTTTTTATTATGTCTTTTTTTCTGCAATTCATTAATGACCCACGTGTCCAGCATGCCCTGCTGCTCCACCAATGCTAGCTGCTCCTGCCGCTGCCCCTGCTCCTCCTGCCCCAATTCCACCACCTGTCCAAGGAGAAGATTGTTGTTGTTGATACTGTTGATACTGTTGATATTGTTGGTGTTGTTGACCTTGATGACCATGTTGGCCATGATGACCGCGCTGACCTTGATGGTGATGCTGGCCATGGTGACCGTGTTGGCCTTGGTGGTGATGCTGGCCATGGTGACCGTGTTGGCCTTGGTGGTGATGATGACCATGGTGACCGTGTTGGCCTTGGTGATGACCATGGTGACCGTGTTGGTGGCCTTGATGTGTTTGATAAAGAACAGCTTGCGGATGAATGTGGTGTTGACCGTGGTGATGTACTTGTTGTTGGTGATGATGTACATGGTGGCCGTGTTGGCCTTGGTGATGACCATGATGACCGTGCTGACCTTGGTGATGGTGATGTACATGATGACCATGAACAGCTTGCGGATAACCACCTACTCCGCCTGCCACAACACCTACTCCCGGTACCGGAAATCCTGTTTGTACCCCTCCAACGAAAGATGGGAATGTAGTTGGTACCCCTACTGGAATTCCTGTCTGTACGCCAGCTACTGATGTTGGAAAGCCTCCTGTTACTGTAGGCATTCCAGCCCCTGATGTCGAAAAGCCCCCCATTAATGTAGGCATTCCAGTTTGCATACCAGCTACCGATGTCGGAAAACCTCCTGCTCCTCCGCCCATCCAGCTCGGAATACCACCGTATCCTTGTTGGCCAGCTCCTCCCATTAACATCATTTGTTCATAACTATCCGAACCACCTCCGAAAAAACCATGTGGTGCATTATTGTCCATCCCTTTCATTCCTTTCACCTCTTCTACTCAATTTAGCCTACCTTTTTTATCATATTTCCTATAGAAAAATAGGTGTTTGTCTGTATGGGAATTCCGCTCCTTTTTCTTCATTCATGGTAAAATTAATTAACTGAATATTTTTTCTAGGGGGTATTTCCATTGAAGAACGTAACAAAAGCTTCTATCGATGATTTAGATTCAATCGTACATATAGATATTGATGTAATCGGAAATGATAGTAGACGAAATTATATTAAGCACTCTATTGATGAGGGACGATGCGTCATCGTAAAAGAAGATAATTCTATTTCCGGTTTTCTAACATACGATACAAATTTCTTTGATTGTACTTTCCTCTCATTAATCATCGTTTCGCCAACAAAAAGAAGGCGAGGCTATGCAAGCTCGTTACTCTCATATATGCTAAGTCATTCTCCTACTCAAAAAATATTTTCTTCAACGAACGAATCAAATGAAAGTATGCAAAAAGTTTTTAATGCGAACGGTTTTATACGTAGTGGAATAGTTGAAAACTTAGATGAAGGGGATCCTGAAATTATTTTCTACACAAAAAAGCTCAGAGCATAAGCGCTCTGAGCTTTTCTTTCATACATTAGTTTGCAACAACGTTAACAAGTTTTCCAGGAACTACAATTACTTTACGAACTGTTTTCCCTTCAATTTGGTCCTTAATTGCTTCAAGTGCAAGTTGTTCCATTTCTTCTTTTGATGCGTCTTTACTCATTGTTAGTTTTGCGCGAACTTTACCCATAACTTGAACAACGATTTCAACTTCATCTTCTACAAGTTTAGACTCATCAAATGTTGGCCAGCTTGCATATGTGATTGTTTCATTGTATCCAAGTTTGCTCCATAGCTCTTCCCCGATGTGAGGTGCAACTGGTGCAATCATTTTTACGAAACCTTCTACATATTCTTTCGGAAGTGTTTCAGCTTTGTATGCATCGTTGATGAATACCATCATTTGAGAAATCGCTGTGTTGAAGCGAAGCTCTGCATAGTCTTCTGTTACTTTCTTCACTGTTTGGTGGTAAGCTTTTTCAAGCTCTTTATTTGGTGCATCAGTAATTTTCTCACTTAATTCACCGTTATCTTGAACGAATAGACGCCATACGCGGTCTAGGAAACGACGAGCTCCGTCAAGACCATTTTCAGACCAAGCGATTGAAGCATCTAATGGTCCCATGAACATTTCGTATAGACGAAGTGTATCTGCACCGTGGCTTGCTACGATATCATCAGGGTTTACAACGTTACCTTTTGATTTACTCATTTTCTCGTTGTTTTCACCTAGAATCATACCTTGGTTGAATAATTGTTGGAACGGCTCTTTCGTTGGAACTACACCGATATCGTATAATACTTTATGCCAGAAACGAGCATATAGTAAGTGAAGTACAGCGTGCTCTGCTCCGCCGATATAAATATCAACTGGAAGCCATTGTTTTACTTTTTCAGGATCTACAAGTGCTTCGCTATTGTTTGGATCGATGTAGCGTAGGTAGTACCAGCAGCTACCAGCCCATTGTGGCATTGTGTTCGTTTCACGACGACCTTTTTTACCAGTCTCAGGATCAACAACATTTACCCACTCGTCAATGTTAGCAAGTGGTGATTCACCTGTACCTGAAGGACGGATGTTGTCTGTTTTCGGAAGAACTAATGGTAATTCTTCTTCTTTTACAGCTGTCATTGTGCCATCTTCCCAGTGAATAACTGGAATTGGCTCACCCCAGTAACGTTGACGGCTGAATAACCAGTCACGTAGACGGTATGTTACTTTTTGATTTCCTGCGCTCGTTACTTCAAGCCATTCAATCATTTTTGCGATTGCTTCTTCTTTATTTAAACCATCAAGGAATGCTGAGTTTACGTGTTCACCATCACCTGTGTATGCTTCTTTCGTAATGTCTCCGCCTTTTACAACTTCCTTCATCGGAAGATTGAACGTTGATGCGAATTCATAGTCACGCTCATCATGAGCTGGAACTGCCATTACAGCACCTGTTCCGTAAGTTGCAAGAACGTAATCAGCGATCCAGATTGGTAATTTCTCACCATTTACTGGGTTAACTGCGTAAGCACCAGTGAATACACCAGTTTTCTCTTTCGCAAGTTCTGTACGCTCTAAATCACTCTTCATTTTTACTGAATTAATGTAAGCTTCTACAGCTTCTTTTTGTTCAGCAGTTGTAATATCAGCAACAAGTGCATGTTCCGGAGCAAGTACACAGTAGCTTGCACCGAATAGTGTATCAGGACGCGTTGTGAAAACTGTGAACTTCTCGTCTGTACCATCGATATTGAAGTGTACTTCGGCACCTTCAGAACGACCGATCCAGTTACGTTGCATATCTTTTAAGCTTTCTGGCCAATCAAGCTCATCTAGATCTTCTAATAGACGATCTCCGTAAGCTGTAATTTTTAACATCCACTGTCTCATCGGACGACGCTCAACTGGATGTCCACCGCGCTCACTCTTACCGTCAATGATTTCTTCGTTTGCAAGTACTGTACCAAGTGCTGGGCACCAGTTTACAGGTACTTCATCAACGTAAGCTAAGCCTTTTTCAAATAGTTTTAGGAAGATCCATTGTGTCCACTTGTAGTAGTTTGGATCTGTTGTATTTACTTCACGGTCCCAATCGTAAGAGAAACCTAATGATTTAATTTGGTTACGGAATGTATTAATATTATGCTCTGTAAATTCAGCTGGGCTGTTTCCAGTATCAAGTGCATATTGCTCTGCTGGAAGACCGAATGCATCCCATCCCATTGGATGAAGAACGTTATATCCTTGCATACGCTTCATACGAGATAAAATATCTGTTGCTGTATAACCTTCTGGATGTCCTACGTGTAAGCCTGCACCTGATGGATATGGGAACATATCTAGTGCATAAAATTTTGGTTTTTCTGTCTCATCTGGCGTACGGAATGTTTTATTCTCTTCCCAGTACCCTTGCCACTTCTTCTCAATTTCTTGATGATTAAAGCTCATGAGATACCCTCCTTGAAATTCTATTTATTTTCACCGCCCAAAATACAAAAAACCTCTCATCCCTAGAAAGGGACGAGAGGTTATAGATTCCCGCGGTACCACCCTAAATTAATGTACAAATATACATTCGCTTAGATCCGTAACGTGGATTAACGGCAATTGCTACTATTAGTTTCACAACTGCAACTCAAAGGCGAGTTCATAACGAAACGTGGATTGACTTGCACCGACCGTCAACTCTCTAAACCAGCTTCTATTACTACTACTCCTTCTCACTGTTATTACACATATGAGTTAATTTGAACTACCCTCCACTCAGTATCTCTAAAGAGCTTACTTAAAGCGGGGCTTCTCGGTTAATCGTTACTTTTAATAACTAACGAATTCGTCTTAAGACAGCCGAGCTATCTCCCTTGTTCTAAAGGTTGTTTTATTTAAATATATTCTAAAACATGTGAACATGTTCCGTCAAACTAAACTGCAATTTTTTCTTCAACTGTTTCTTCTACTTTTACTCGTTTATCATAAATACTCGTTGCGATAAGCGCTACTACAAGCATTACCATGATTGCTATAAACAATACTTCCATATTGTATAAATCCACAATTGCTCCGCCAACGACCGGCCCGAACATTTTCCCTACAGTCGCCGCACTATTTACAACACCTTGATAAAATCCTAACTTATCTTTTGGCGCAAGTATATTTGCAATCGTTGGAACTGCTGGCCATACGAATAACTCACCTATTGTTAATGTTACCATCGCAACGAGGAACATCGTAAATTGCTGCGCTTGACTTAAAATAATGAATGAAGCCGCAAAAATGATGATTCCGATCATAATTTGTTGTTTTAAAGAACGCTTCATCCAGCGAATTAGCATACTAACTAGCGGCTGCGCACAAACGATCATCGCTCCGTTTATCGTCCATAATAAACTATAGTGACGAAGGCTAATGTTTAATTCTTGCATATGTGTTGCAATCGCTCCTTGCCACTGTACGTATGTAACCCAGCATAAAGCATATGCTACACATACGATAAGAAGTGCTTTGAATCCAGGTGTAAGCGACCAACCTTTTTTCGTTTCCACTTCTTTTTGTACTCCTAGCTCTTTCTTGTCTTCCATACCACGGAATCCAATAAAAGCAATTAAGAAGAAAACAAAGTATAAAATAAAGTTCGCTAAGAAAATATAATCAAAACGATACGATGCAACTAATCCACCACACGCTGTCCCAATCGCAATACCAACGTTTTGTCCAACATACATCGCATTAAATGCTCGTCTTCCGCCCTCTGGCCAAACCGTACCAACCATCGCATACATCGATGGGAAGACCATTCCAGAACCAAAACCGATTAACGCTAGCCACACAACGTATAAAGGCCAACCGTGGAAGAACACAAGACCTAAAATCGATACGAGTGTAATGACAATCCCTACTAAAGTTGATTTATAACCGCCCCATTTATCAAATAAAACACCGCCGAGCAAGTTTCCGATTACACCAGTAAGCGAGTTGATCATTAGTACCATTCCGGCCACAGATAAAGATTTTCCTAGGTGATCATGCAAATAAATTGTATTAAAAGGCCATAAAAAAGAAGCACCTGTGACATTAATAATCATCCCAGCTACTAATAGCCATACTTTCCTTGGCATAGTCTCCCCTCCTATTCTATTTTTTCGTTCATCTATAACAGTAAAATTGTAGTCGTTTTTAAATAGGAAGGCAACTGATTAATAGTTGATGAAATTCAGATAATGGTTTGTCGGTAAATGAAATTATATTGATTGCTGTTTGAAAATATATCGGCGATTATTAAGATATATCGACGATTCTCGAAATATATCAGCGATTATTAAAATATATCGACTTACCGACAAAAAACGACAACAGCAACACTATATAAAGAGGCTGCATGAAGTTCATGCAGCCTCTTTATACTATCCAACTTCCTTTTCTCGCTTTGCACGTTCTTTCGCACTCCATTTAAACACCTTATCTAGTAGCGAGTATATTCTCCCAGACTCTTTCGTTACTAACGGTCCTAACGATGCCAATATTAAAACATATAAAGCAGAGAACGGTTTAATCGCTGCCATTAAGCCACCGGCAATGCCGATATTCGCTACAATAATAGAAAATTCCCCGCGTGACACGAGTGTTAAACCTATATTCGTAGAAGCCTTATGGGATAACCCGGCTTTACGTCCTGCAATCATTCCAGCAGTAAAATTGCCGATTAGAGTAATGAAAACTGCTCCTAATGCCAACCAGACTGCTCCTCCAAGCGAAAAAGGATCTATGCTTAAACCGAAGCTGAAAAAGAATATGGCTCCAAAGAAATCACGGAATGGGACGACAAGCTTCTCAATTCGATCGCTATGCTCTGTTTCAGAAAAGACGAGTCCTAACAATAACGCTCCAATTGCCTCAGCGACATGAATCGTTTCTGAAAATCCTGCTACGAAGAATAAAATAGCGAATATTACGATAATAAAAATTTCATTTGAGGAAATATCTAATATTTTATTTAAAAACGGCGTAGCTTTTCTAGCGATTACAAAGAATAGTAGCATATACCCTACTGCGATTAACACCGATGTAAGAGCACCTACAAATGATGTGGCACCACCGAGTACTAACCCTGAAACGACCGATAAATATACAGCTAAAAAAATATCATCAAACATGATGATTCCTAATATTAATTCAGTCTCTTTATTACCAGATCTTCTTAAATCAACAATTACTTTTGCAACAATTGCACTCGATGAAATTGTAATGATTCCAGCAATAATTAACGTCTCTAATAAGGGGAAGCCCATAACATATCCATAAAGCAAACCTAATATGAAATTAAGTGATATGTGGACAGTCCCCCCAAAAGCAATTGATTTTCCTGATTTAATTAATTTTTTTATTGAGAATTCTAAGCCTAAATAGAATAGGAGGAATATGACGCCAACACGGCCGAGGAAGGAAATAACTTCTCCGCTTTCAATAAACCTTAAATCGATAAGTCCTAAATCGGGGGCATGAGGCCCCACTAACATACCGAGTATAATGAGAAACGGAATAATCGAGAACTTTAACTTCGCAGCGAGGATAGCTGCAAAAGCTACTAATACTAACGCAGTTCCAACTTCAAAGATTAAAGTATCCATCGATTATGAATCACCTCCTGATGAAAGCAATTCATTAATAATTCTTTTCACTTCATGTCTTTCACCCGATAACACGAGCATATCGCCAGCTTCAATAATAGAGTCTGGACCTGGATTAAAGAATTTCTTCATATTCTTTTTTAAAATAGCAATAATCGTTACGTTATATTTTTTTCTGACATGTAAGCTACCAATTGTTTTTTGTACGACTGGTGCATGATTCTCCACCTTAAACCATTCAATTGATAATCCTTCAAAAGCCATCTCAATTGTGTCTAACGCTTGCGGTCTATATACCATTCCGCCTAATATAGCTGCAATTTGTCTCGCTTCAGAATCACGAAGAGAAATGCTTGAAATACTCTCATCATGATCCGCATCAAAATGATACATTTCTCTTCGGCCATCATCATGAATAACGATAACCATTTTTTCATTACCTTTTGTTATAACTTCAAATTTACAGCCAATGCCCGGTAATTCACTCTCTCTAATATTCATAATTTCCGCCTCCTAAAGTTTTTAGTTACGGCTTTTACAAATCTACATCAATCTCTGTTTTAAATTCTTCATCTTTTGAGATTCCCAAATACTTTAATGTCTCTGAAGGTGTCGCGTGATGGAAATGCTTTTGCAATAGCGCAATTGCTATTCCCCTTTTGTACGCGTGAAATCCAAATGTTTTTCTCATTGAGTTCGTTCCAATTTTTCCAACAATCCCAACCGCTTCAGCAGCATTATGAATTACACGATACGCTTGTTGACGCGTAATTGAATTTTTCGTTTTATTAGATTGAAATACGTAGTTTTCTCTTTTCACATCAATAGATTGTACGTACTCTAAAAGTGCTTCTTTTACTTTTGTATTTAAATAAATATCTTGTTTAAACTTTTCATCTTTCACAGGAAGAGAATAAAACTCTTTAACAGTTCCATCTTCATTTAATATCTCTTCAAATTTCATACTAAGTAGCTCAGTAATCTTTAATCCTGTGTTAATTCCAATAACAAATAAAAGATAATCTCGCTGAGAGTGCTCTTTTAAATACTTTTTCATCGCCTCAATTTGGCTTATATCTTTTAATGCCTCTACAACTTCCATACATGTATTCTCCTCATCTTATGAACGGTAATTTTCTCATCATGTTGTCCATTTTACCTTATCACGCTATGAGATTTCCATGTATTATCCATTATTTTTACAATATACTTTTAGGTTTTGAAATTTATAATTGTGCAAATACAGTAGGGGTAGGAATAATAGGGGATATAAGTTCAGCCTCTTTCTACAGATCGGATTCCTCCTTTCCTTATCCAGTTGCTTCTACTTTTATATTATGTTACTTATTTACATTATATTATACATTTTAGTAACATTGAAGTGTTTTTTCTGAAAATAATAAAAACCGAGCGTTTTTGCTCGGTTTTTATTATTAATCTTCTTTCGGAAGAACAATTCCTTTATACAATTGAACTGTAATGAAGTAATAAATCGCATAAATAACTACGAAAATTACGATTGGTACCCAAATACGGAAGTACGGATCAACTAAAATAAATCCGAAAATATTCATACCAACTAATACGTGAGCGATACCTACAATCGCTGGGAATAGGAAGACTAAGAATAACTCTTTATAAATGGATTTTGTTAATAATTCACGGCGCACACCGATTTTACGAAGCATTTGATAACGTGTAATATCTTTTGATGCACCAGAAAGAATTTTAAACATTAGGCAGCTTGCCATCATTGCTAAGAACGCAATTCCAAGGAAGAATCCCATAAATACTGTCCCGCTCGCAAGACCATAGAACATGTCATACATTTGATATTTACTATTCATTTGTTCAGCTTTTACATTTTTATATTTATCTAGCTGCAACTCGTCAAGTTTTTTCCATTCTTTTGTGTATGCTACGAAATCATCTGTTTTTCCAGTAAATACAATTCCTTCTTTACCGTTTACAGTATCGTACATTTTTTGATCTACAATTTTAACGGCATGATCTTTGTATATATAGTATGGTTGAATTGTTCTAAATGCCTCTTCCCATTCTTCAGGCATTGCTTTTTCATTTTGATCTTGCACTGCTCCTGCTACTGTACCTACTGGAGCTTCTCCTGAAACTTCTTTATATTTACCGAAACTTTCCTTACCTACACCATCTCGAATGAATGGTTTATGTTTCTCTAAATCTTCTTTTACATAATAAATATATTTGTCGTCTACTTTATAACGATACTCAGTTTTATTTTTAAATGATATACCATCTAAAATTTTCTTCTCTTCAGCTGTAGGATTATGAATAATCGAATCATAAATTTCAAATCCATCAACCGTTTTTATAACGTTATTTTTAAATGCCATACCACCTGAAATTGCACCGGCTCCAAGAGCAACTAACATTGCTACTGTTGCAAGTACCTTTGTTAAACTATTAATACGGAAGTTTAATTGTGCAAATGTAAAAGCGTTAAGTCCCTTTTCACTACGCTTTTTATTACTTTTTAACTTTTTAATAATGACTGGAAGAAGTGAGCCAAATAGCATGTAAGTACCAGCTGTTGTTGTAATTAATACAATAAGGATTCCCATTTCTCTTAACGTTTCCATATTTATCATCGATGCATATCCAATACCTAATAAAATAACCGCAAGGAATGCAACTACACCTGTCATTTTTCCTTTTACCGCAACACGTTCTGTTTGTGCATCTGCATGTACAAGTTGCAATACAGAAATACGTGATAACTTAATACTATTCATAATTGCTGATAATACAAATAGTGCGAAGAAGAAGATACAAGTAACAGTCATTGATGGAAGGTAAAATGCTTTATAGCCTTCACCAGCAAATTCTAATTGTTTCATTAATAACTGACCGATACCTTCTGCAAGTCCTACACCAACTGTAATACCGATCGCAAGAGACGCAGCGCCTAATACGATTGTTTCGATAAACATAAGTAATGTAACTTTATGCTTTTTTGCTCCTAACATCATATACATACCAAACTCTTTTTGACGAAGAGATAATAAGAAAGAGTTCGCATATAAAATATAGAAGAACGTTATAATAGCAAGTAAAAATGAACCTGCCTGGAATACAAATCCAATTGATTGAATAACTGAGTTAGATTCAATAAACGCTTTATTTAGAGCTAACGTTTGAAACATATAAAAAATTGAAATCGACATGACAAGGCCGACAAGTAAGACGATGTAATCTTTCAGCTTACTTTTCAGTCCTGACATGGAAAGTTTAAATAACATACTGGAGCCTCCTTTCTTACGCTTTTTGTGTGCCTAAGTCTGCAAGCACATCTAAAATCTCTTTATAAAATTCTTCACGTGTACCACCGCGGTGAATTTCTTTATATAGCTCACCATCTTGAATGAATAAAATACGCTGACAGTAACTTGCACTGTACGGATCATGTGTAACCATCATAATGGATACACCTTGATCTTTATTTAAGTTTGTCATCGCATCAAGTAAACTCGTTGCATTTTTAGAATCAAGCGCTCCTGTTGGCTCGTCCCCTAAAATAATTGCAGGTTCATGCACTAATGCACGCGCCGCTGCTGAACGTTGTTTCTGTCCACCAGATACTTCAGATGGATACTTTTGAAGAATTGCTGAAATGCCTAACATATCTGCTACCTTTTCTACTTTTGGCCCAATATTTCGCGACGAGACACCTTGAAGAGAAAGTGGAAGTGCAATGTTTTCGTAAATAGATAAGTTCTCTAATAAGTTAAAGTCTTGGAAGATGAATCCTAATTTTTGTGAACGGAAATCTGAAAGCTCATCTTGCTTCATTTGTGTAATATCCGTTCCTGCAATTTCAACAACGCCGCCCGTTGCTTTATCTAGCGTTGAAATTACATTTAATAATGTCGTTTTACCAGAACCAGATGGTCCCATAATCCCAACAAACTCACCCTCTTGAATTGAGAATGATACACCTTTTAATGCATGTGATTGATTCTCACCTTTTTTACCGTACACTTTTTGAACGTTTTTCACGTCTACAACTGGTTTCGTCATATATATCCTCCTACGCTTGTTTTTCCATTACCTATTTTGCGCCTTTTGGAGATGAACTGCTATTTGTTAACATTACAATTACCTTACACTTTTGTAATATAACAAAGGTGTACTTGTAAGCTTGGCTATTAATACTAGTGACATATTGAATCGATAAATGAAATTATATCGGCGATTTTTCAAATATATCGACGATTCTCCTACTTTTATCAGCGATTTTTTTAATATATCGACTTATCGACAAAAGCTGACAATAAAAATAAGCTGCTCCACAAAAGGAACAGCCCACTTCTCTCTTTATCCCACTTTATTTCTTTAAAGGTGTTACCGTCCAATACGTAATAACACGCCAAATCCATTCTAATGGACCCATTTTAAAGATTTTCATCCAAATCACACTACACACAATTTGAATTGCATAAATTGCGATACATACATATAACGTCTGCATGTACGTTAAGTTACCTGCAAAGTTAAATACACTTCCTGCGATTAAAATCATTGCAGTTTGTCCAATATAATTCGTTAAAGCCATACGACCATAATATTTCAGTGGCGCTAACAATGTTTGAACTGGTTTTAATTGAAGTAGTAAAATTAATGCTCCAATATAGAAAGCTGAAATAATTGGTCCAACTGTAATACCAATTTTTAAAAATTGGCTTGCAGCATCCATTGTTCCGTCTTCAATTTCCATTATCCCATTTATAAATGGTTCAGCAGGAACGTGCCCATATTGATACCATACAGCTATTACGCTTAAAACAAACATAATACCTGTAAAAATAGCGACTTTCTTTATGTTCTGCGTAAGATTTTCAAATACACGATATTGTCCTGCAGCGAGCCCTAATAAAATTAAGCCAAGTGGCAATAATTCTTTAACTCCCATTACACTAAAAGCTATTGTCAAAATAAGACCAATGACTAAGTTCACTTGTTTTTTCGCCTTATAAAACGGTAAAACGATTAACCCGCAAATTGCGTATAACGCTAGTGCTTCTCCAGGCTGAAACATTTGATGAATCAAACCGAAAATAAATAGTGCAACTAAACGGCGGAAAAATAAAACATATCCATTTTTCCCCTTTGCAATTGCTCTAGAGATAAAGATATAGAATCCCACTCCAAATAAGAATGAGAAGATTGAGAAGAAACGACCTTCTACAAATAAGTATAGAAACCTTTGATAACTCGCATCTACTGTATTAGGATCCGGGATTTTAATGTTAAGTAGTGCAAGAATATTTACTAAAATAATCCCCAGTAATGCGAAGCCACGAATGTAATCTAACTCATCAATTCGTTTGTTTGTCATATTGTTCCCCATAAAGCAACTCCTTGTCCAAAATTTAATCCTCCCCTACTCTACTGGAAATGTAGTCTTACAACTATCGACAAACCTTACAAAAATCTTACATTATTGTCATATAGCAAAAATAAAACCAGGTCATATTGCGACCTGGTTTACTCTGATTGTTTCGATTTTTGAGGTTGTCCTTTTTTACTATTACGCTGCTTCACTTGCACAATCGGATCAAGTTCATTTGAAAACTCAGCGTTATGTCCATTTTGCGTTTTTTGTTCTGGATTATTTTGATCTGAACGTTTCGCCATTACATTCACTCCTTATTAGTGCGGTGTAATAATCATTTGATGTTGCAATTGGCGAATTGCCATACGTGCTCTATTTAATTGCTCACGTTGCTCATCATTCGCATGTTGTTGCATCGTTTGTAAATCGTTATATGCTTGTTCTAATTGTAACTGCGCATCCGAATACTCCATCGTATTATAATGCTCTTGTCTCATACCAAGATTTAGTTGTTCTTTCGCATATTCCACAGCTTGTTCCGCTTGTGTAATATACGATTCAAGTGATTGACGCTCTGCCATAATTGTCCCTCCTTGCTTCAATTCCCCTTTAGTGTGTCCCTTCCATATGAACCTTATGAGTATGTTATAATGGATTTTGTTTCATTTTGACTCGGCTTAGGAGGGAAAGTAATGAAGGTTCAAAACCCTTTTCCATATACAAACGACAATAAACGTTATCATACGTGGAATTACCATTTACGAAATGAATTTGGTGAAAAAATCTTTAAAGTTTCATTAGATGCTGGCTTTGATTGTCCGAACCGTGACGGTACAGTTGCTTATGGCGGTTGTATATTTTGCAGTGCTGCTGGATCTGGTGACTTCGCTGGCGATCGCCGCGATGATGTTATAACGCAATATCATGAAATGAAAGAAAAAATGCGCTCAAAGTGGAAAGATGGAAAATGTATCGCTTATTTTCAGGCTTACACAAATACACATGCACCACTTGAAGTATTAAAAGAAAAATTCGAACCGCTTCTAGCTGAAAAAGACGTTGTCGGTCTTTCTATCGCAACTCGTCCAGATTGTTTACCAGACGATGTCGTTGAATATTTAGCGGACTTAAATAAACGCACATATCTTTGGGTTGAACTCGGATTACAAACTGTTCATGAACGTACTGCAAATCTTATTAATCGCGCTCACGATTATCCTTCTTACGTTGAAGGCGTAAATAAATTACGTAAGCACGGCATTCGAGTTTGTTCTCATATTATTAACGGTCTTCCTCTTGAAGATTACGACATGATGATGGAAACAGCTCGTGAAGTAGCGAAGCTTGATGTACAAGGAATTAAAATTCATTTACTTCATTTATTAAAAGGAACGCCAATGGTGAAGCAATATGAAAAAGGACAACTAGAATTCCTTTCTCTTGAGGATTACGTAAGTCTCGTTGTTGACCAACTTGAAATAATTCCAGAGGACGTAATTGTGCACCGCATCACAGGTGACGGTCCACCTGATTTAATGATTGGTCCAATGTGGAGCTTAAATAAATGGGAAGTATTAAATTCCATCGATGCAGAATTTGTACGCCGCGGAAGCTGGCAAGGAAAATATGCAAATGAGGAGAAACAAAAATGAAATTAGAACGTGTATTACCGTTTGCTCGCACTCTCTTGCAAACGGCAGTAAAAGAAGGCGATTACGCTGTAGATGCAACTTTAGGAAACGGTCATGACACTTGCTTCCTAGCTGAAATCGTTGGCGATAACGGAAAAGTATTTGGATTTGATATTCAAAAAGAGGCAATTGAAAGCTCGACGACGCGTCTAAAAGAAAAAGAACTTTTCGAACGCACTGTTTTAGTTCACGATAGTCACGATACACTTCTATCCGTACTACCAGAAGATGCAAAAGGAAAAGTAACAGGCGCAATTTTCAACTTAGGTTATCTTCCAGGCGGAGACAAGCATATCGTTACAAAACCGAACTCAACAATTTCAGCGATCGGACAATTACTAGAAGTAATGGCCCCTGAAGGAATCATCGTCCTTGTTATTTACCACGGACATCCAGAAGGACAAGTAGAACGCGACGCTGTTCTCAAATTTGCCGAAGAATTAGACCAAAAACAAGCACACGTACTGCGCTACGGCTTCATTAACCAACAAAATAACCCGCCATTTATTGTGGCGATTGAGAAGCGCTAAATATATCGACGATTCGACAAAACATAACAAAAAAAGACGTGCACTTATTGCACGTCTTTTTGTTATTCTCCTATATAATGGATATATACACTGTATAGGAGGATAGAACTTTGCTAGTAGAACTAAGGGGAATTCAAAAGAAGTACGGCAAATCACTTATACTAGACAACATTGATTTATCCATTCCAGAAGGAGAAGCACTCGCCATTGTTGGCGGGAACGGGACTGGAAAAAGTACTCTACTCAAAATAATTGCAGGCTTTATTTCACATACGGCAGGGACAATTCAAAGGAAAGAACATATACAAATCGGTTATGTACCTGAACATTTTCCTGAAGGGATTCGTTTTACATTAGAAGATTATCTATATCATCTCGGTCACATTCACGGTTTATCAACAAAATATGTAAAAGATAAAATCCCGCTGCTTCTTGAAAGGTTTCATTTACTTCATGCAAGGCATTCCGTTGTACGAAACTTTTCAAAAGGTATGAAACAAAAAACAGGCATTATGCAAGCGTTACTTACGGACGTACATTTATTAATTTTAGACGAACCGCTTTCTGGGCTCGATCCTAACTCTCAGCAAGAATTAGAACATATTTTACTCTCATTAAAACAACAAGGTATATCCGTGCTATTTACATGTCACGAAAAACAACTATTAGAAAACTTCGCTGATAGAATTGTGACGTTAGCAAATCATACAATCACAGAAAATATCTCTGCACAAAAAGGAGCAGAACAAGTCTATATTGAAGCAATTGTTCACGAAACATTTTCAGCGATAGAACTACAAAAACAATCCGGTTTTATACACGTTGCACACAATTCAAATCAAAACCTTATTCAATTGCACATCGAAAAAGAATATACAAATGACATACTTCAGTTTTTATTACATAAAAAAGCATCTATCACACTGCTACAACCTAACTTTTAAATCGAAAGAAGGTTTATTATGTTTGCTCTTATTCGTTATCACTTTCTCGACTATACAAAATCGTATAAGTACGTCCCTCCTATTGCGATGTACTTCATGAGCTTACTTTTTGTATATGCATATAAACCGACTCCTATTGTACCGACATACTTAGAAACAGCTCTCGCGCTTTATTTATTATCTGCCTGGATTACGGTCACGATTTTTCATACCGAAGATCCTGTACAAGAGCAAATCACTATTTCACATACAAATAACATTTCCGCATTATACGTTGGGAAATATATTACGGCTCTTCTCATTTGTACTGTATTATCTTTTATATCCGTAATCTATCCCATTATTTTGCAAATGTTTAATGAAAAAATGACAGTTTCTTTATTTTTAGTCGGATTTCTCGCTCATATGTCTTTCTCTATACTAGGAATTTCAATCGCAACATTATTTACTAGAAATACGATTCAAAAAGCAGGCACTGCTTGGCTTAGCCTTACATTTATATTGCTTATAACGATTGCATCTATCCGGTTTAAAAAAGAGTTACTATGGTTTTTACCACCTGTCGAAAGCTTTCTCATGCTTGGACAATACAAATATAATATACTGACTCACACGCTATGGCTCACAGCTTGGGCTATCGTATATTCATTTTTATTATTTACCTTATTTCTGTTTATCGTTCGCAAAAAACGTTTTTAATTACATATTAAAGGAGACAAAACAATGATCGGAATACTAGCAGGAATGGGACCAAAATCAACTGGGCCATTCGTCGATACAGTTGTAGCAAAGTGCCAAACAATATACGGAGCAAAGCATGATATGGACTTTCCTCATATGATGATTTACTCGTGCCCAACACCGTTTTATATGGATCGCCCTATTGATCACGAAGCGATGAAAAAAGCGATTATTAAAGGCGCACAAAAACTTGAAAGTACTGGCGTAGACTTTATCGCTATGCCGTGTAATACAGCGCATCTTTATTTTGAAGAATTACAGCAATCTCTTTCTATCCCGATTTTAAATATAGTCGATGAAACGTTACAAGCAATTCCTAAAAACGTAAAAAGAGTCGCTCTTCTTGCAACGGAAGCAACTGTTCAAACTGGGATTTACCAAGATAGGATTACAAAACGTGATATAGAGTACATTCATCATGAAACATGGCAGGAAATGATTAATCAAATCATTACTTATATTAAATCTGGAGAGGTTGAAGAAGCTCGCGAATTGTGGAATGCGCTCGTTTTACAATTGAGAGAGGTAGTTGATACGGCAATTATCGCATGTACCGATTTGAATGTGGTGGTGAGTGAGGATTTTGTTGATTCTTCTCAATGTCTTGCGAAAGCGGTTGTTAGGATGTATGTAGGAAATATAAGGAGGCCCCAGTGAATATACCTTTTGAAATGGGATACACATTTGACGAAAACCTTAGAGAAAAACCTATATCCCTTGCTGAAATGAAGCAAGGGATTGTATTTTTGAAAGAACATTTACATAAAGAATCGTTATACGGAAAAAACTGCGGATTAATCGGTGTTTATGAACGAATCGTTGGCAACCTTTCTGACAGTAAGTATTACTTACAGGAGGCCATTGAATATTACACACAAACAGACAACATCCAAGGGATTTTTATTAACAAACTTCGTCTCGCACATACATATCATTGGGAACAAAATTTCCATACGGCAAATACACTTTTTACCGAGCTTCAACATATGTTGCCGAACGTTCCTACTTATAAAGACTTCTTCTACCAACATTATGGAAAAAGCAAATTAGATGAGGGTGACTTCCACACCGCGCTTACTTATTTTCAAAAAGCGCTTCAAATCAGGCTACAAAAAGGAGATGAAGAGCTAATTCATTCAACTACACTTTGCATAGAACATTGTATGTCTCGCCAATAAAAATCCTTAAAAACTTTTAACTTTCTTCACAATTCTTTCAAAGTAATCACACTTAATCTCGCTATATTAAATAAGTAGTTATTCATATAGGGAAGGTTAGGGGAACTGAAAGTATGAAAGTAAATCGTTCGCTTCATTACATTTTTTGGCGTTGGCATTTTTATGCTGGGCTTTTTATTACACCGCTTCTTATTACGTTGTCACTGAGCGGAATTGGGTATTTATTTCGGGAAGAGGTTGAGGATTTCATCTATAAAGATTTATATTTTGGGAAGAGTGCTCAAACAGAATCTATTTCGATGGCTGATTCTATTTCCTTAACAGAGAAAAAATATCCACATTATAGTGTGGCGAAAATTAGTGAGTTTAATGGGGATTACAATACGAGACTTACGATTGCAAATGAGTATACTGGACAACAAAAGTATGTGTATTTAGATAGTAATAATCAAATTGTCGGAGATCAAAACGCAAGTGAAACGTTTGCCAATGTCATGCGAGAATTACATAGTTCTCTTTTAGTTGGTGGCACTGTTGTCAACTATACTGTAGAACTTGCGGCATGTTGGACAATCTTCTTAATTGCTACTGGGCTCTATATGAGTATACGCCAATTCAAAAACACACTGGCATCCAATAAGCGAGAAAAAGCAAAACGACGTCATTCTATTATCGGTATTATATTTACAATTCCTCTCGTTCTGCTAGTCGCATCTGGACTGCCATGGTCAGGATTTATGGGCAACCAAATTTATAAAATTGCATCGTCGAATGAATCGATCGGATATCCAAAGTTGTATATGGCACCGCCTGAATCAAAGGTAAAAGAATTGCCGTGGGCAACTAGAAAAGAAGCTCCTCCTGAATCGAATTCGAATGAGCCAAAAGCAATTTCAGTTGATACATTACAAAAAGGAATTGAAATAAAGAAGCCATACGTTATTTCACTACCAACTGATCCGAAAGGTGTATTCACCGTTTCGAAATCAAGCGGTTCTGGTATTACGGGCATGGATGTGGCACCAAATGAAGAAATAACAGCTTACTTTGATCAATATAGCGGAGAACTTATTTCCAAAACGGACTATCGTGATTATGGCTTATTTGCACAATGGTTCACTTACGGTATCCCGCTTCACGAAGGTCATTTATTCGGATGGCCCAATAAAATATTATGCTTACTAACGACATTATCTTTATTACTTCTCATTTATTACGGAGTAAAAATGTGGTTAGCAAGAAAACCGAAAGGAAAATTAGCAGCACCGCCAAAGCAAAGAGATAAGAAAAGCATAATCGTTTTCTTTATCATGATGGTTATACTAGGCGCTGTCATGCCTTTATTTGGACTATCTGTGTTAGTTATTTTTGCGATTGAACTTCTTATATATGTATTTTCAAAAATACGCTCATAGTGAAAAAGCATTTGTACTACCGTGTACAAATGCTTTTTATTTACTATTTTCTTTCTTTCTACCACTTATTAAAAAGACAATATCTACTATAATAATTGTGCCAATTATTACTTGTGGCACATAATCCATCATAGTAGGACCACTTGGCCTATTCATCATCATATACATTCCAGTTACAAATGAAACGGAAAGTAGCACGAGTAATGTTATTTCAATATGGTCATATAGCTTTTGAAACAATTGCTTCATTTCGCCACCACCTTTACCATATTATAACAAAAAACCACTCTACATGAGTGGTTTTCTTCATCACTGCGCTGTTTTCTTTCGGTACATCTTCCCGTTCCAATAGAAGAATCGTGAAGTGAGGCCCCCGTATTTTACAATGCGCCGTGCCATTTTGTGCATATTCTTTTGTGCTGATACTTTTTGATCTGATAAATAAATACCAAGTAATCCTCGGCTTATAAGGCGATGAAACTTCGCATGAGGCAAGTCACCAATGCTCTTCTCTGCTTCTTCTACAAAATGTTTCATACGATCTAATATCACTTGCTCGTTTTCGTAATAACTACAGAAATTTAAATCTCCACCTATACGGTCTTCTTCTTGATCAATGAAATAATCAAGTAAAATATGAAGTCCTTGTACGTAAGGAAAATATCCTTGTCTAATTTTCGCAATATCTTCATCATGTAATTCATCATGAAAGGCATATGCGACAAGACAGAAGATTCCAAGTGTAGAACCGGCACATGCTGAAAATTCAAACCAACTCATCTCCGGTAAGTTTTCTTTATGCGCTTCAAACCACGTTTGTAATCGTGGTTCTCTTTCTTCTAATTTTACATGTTTATGAATTTGCAAATCACAATAATAACAAGCAAGTTCATGAAGAATAGGAGCAATTTTGTCATAGTGCTTCGTTTTCTTTAAAACATCTTGGCATGTTTCAACAAGTTCGTCTAAATAACCACCATCATCTTGATCATCACGATAGCGATAATAATTACCGCCACCTTCTACTTCAGGTGATAATGCCATTAACATAGATTCATGCAACGCGGCAAAATCATTTGGATCAAGTGATGTACTGCGATCACATAAATTATCTAAATAGTCGCTGATCGTTTGATACGCTACGATAAAACGAATACATTCCTCTCGGTGTTCATTTGCTAATAGCGCTAAAATACCACCGCCTTCGCAATGAAACGTTTTATGCTCAATACTTGCGATTGCCTGACTATGAAGCTCATCATTCGGAATATGGTAGGCACGCTCTTTCCACATCGCTAGCTCATGGTGTACAACCGGAAACACATCACGGTATACTTTCGCCATGAGCGTTATGGGATTACTCGGTACGTTCACTTCTTCCTTCATCTCCTCTATTCAATGTACAAATAATTTACTTATTTGTTTCTATTATGTTATTGATGCGTATTTCAGTAAATGCCTGAATATAATTCAAAATTTCATCACGCTCATACTCATTTAATAACTCATGATAACAATTCGGCCATTCTTTAAAAGCCTTATCACTTATTTTAACATTATCAAACCAAGTGCGGACACGTGTTTTATCTACAAGTTTATCCTCACATGCTTGCATTAGCAAGAGCGGAACATCTGGAAAATCATCTATTTTCTTATGGGCAATTTCGATAGACTTAATCAATTCACTATACCAACGTACTGATACTTTGCGCAAGAACAATGAATCATTCTCCATCGCATCTCTCACTTCATGATTACGAGTTGACATTTCCACTGTAAGATTCGTTGCAAATTGCAATTTTGGTGCGATAATATTTAATATTTTTGAGGCAGCTTGCAGCGGTGCAGAAGGTCCAGCTAATACGCCTAAACATGGCGAACTTAAAATAATACCGTCTACATCTTCTCTCTTCGTTTCTTGCATCATACGAATGACGATAAGACCACCCATACTATGACCAAATAAAAAGATAGGCAACCTATACTTTCTTGCCTCTTTCACCCATAATTTAACTTCCTCTATGTATTCATCAAATGAATCAATATGTCCTCTATTTCTTGAAGTCGTTCCATGTGACGGAAGGTCTCCCATCACAACGTGGTAGCCGTTATGATTCCACATTTCCGCAACGGCTTCATAACGTCCGTGATATTCCATCGCTCCATGCACAATAACGATTACAGCCTTTGCTTCCTCCGCTTCGTAATTCCACATACGAACCTCCTCCATTTCACTCTTTTTCATAATTTGATACACTGAAACTAGTCTCTAGGAAAGGAAGGCTTTACATGATATATCCTTATAAAGAAAAAAATCCGAAAATTGCGAGTAGTGCTTTTATCGCTGACTACGTTACCATTACAGGTGATGTTTCCGTTGGCGAAGAATCAAGTATTTGGTTTAATACAGTCATACGCGGCGATGTTTCACCAACAATCATCGGAGACCGGGTAAATGTACAAGATCAATGTACACTCCACCAAAGCCCACAGTATCCTCTTATTTTAGAAGATGACGTTACAGTTGGGCATCAAGTTATTTTACATAGCTGTCATATTAAAAAAGATGCTTTAATTGGCATGGGATCTATTATATTAGATGGTGCTGAAATTGGCGAAGGAGCCTTTATCGGTGCTGGCAGCCTCGTTTCACAAGGAAAGAAAATCCCGCCGAACACGTTAGCTTTCGGTCGTCCAGCGAAAGTCGTTCGTGAATTAACAGAGGAAGACCGTAAAGACATGGAGCGAATTCGCACGCAATACGTTGAAAAAGGTCAATATTATAAATCACTACAAAAATGATTTTACTGCTGCCATAACACTGGCAGCTTTTTTATATAAAATCTAACTTTTTCTTTACAAAACATTATTACTCCCTCAACAAAATCTTATTAAAATAAAAGCTAATATCTCCATATATATGTAAACGAGGGAGGAGAATTTTCATGAAGGTCAGTGGACTGTATAAAATAGAATGTTACATTTTCAAAGGAATTAACCGATACTTTGATCAAAAAACGTTAAACGTCTTTTTCAGCAATATTACTCATATCGGTGGCGCGACTTTCTCCATCGCACTCACACTGTTCTTTTTAATTTTCGCAGATGGAACTTTGCACCAAGCTGCAATTGCAACTGCTATTTCGTTAGCAATTAGCCATGTCCCTGTGCAAATATTAAAAAGATGGTATCCACGAAAACGTCCTTATTTAACAATTCAGGATGCAAAATATCCAGTCCATCCATTACAAGACCACTCTTTCCCGTCTGGTCACACAACAGCTGTTTTCTCTGTCTTTATTCCATTTATTTGCTATAATCCAAGCTTACTTATTTTCCTATTACCGTTAGCATTATGCGTTGGTATTTCGCGCATTTATTTAGGGCTTCACTATCCGTCTGATGTATTCGTCGGTATGTGCCTCGGCACTTGCTCTGGCATCATCTCTTTTTATCAATTCATCCCACTTTTCACATAAAGGAGTGATATGATGAGAGTCGCCATTTTTACCGATACTTTTACCCCACAAGTGAACGGGGTTGCGAAAACGTTAGAGCGGTTAACACGATATTTTCAGAAAGAAAAAATCGCCTATTCTGTTTTCGCTCCTCAGCATACAGCTGAAGATAATTTCGTAGCGAATGTGAACAAGATGAGAAGTATCCCGTTAACAATATTATATCCAGAATGTCGCTTTTCTTTTCCTACTCCGCGCATTAAACGAGAACTTCTTTCCTTTAAACCTGACATGATTCACATTGCTACACCTTTCAACATGGGACTTTGTGGATTGTATTATGCAAAAAAGTTAAACATACCAGTTGTCGGTTCTTATCATACTGATTTCGATGCTTATTTACGTTATTACAAAATCGAATTTCTCTCCAATATGCTTTGGAACTATTTAAAATGGTTTCATAGTCATATGCAAAAAAATTTCGTTCCATCCCCTGAAACATTACATCAATTAAAACATAAAGGCTTTCAGGCCCTCTCCATATGGGGACGTGGTGTAGATTGCAATCTCTTTCATCCAGCTTACAATACAGACCTATTCCGAAAAAAATATAATATTACAGCGAAGTACGTCCTTTCCTATATTGGACGGATTGCTCCTGAGAAAGATATTGATACGTTGCAAAATCTTATCGTTAAATCAACGCATACTCGAAACGATATTCATTGGCTCATTGCAGGAGACGGTCCTCTAGCAACAAATTTGCGTGAAGCTGTTCCGAAAACAAATGTCACGTTTACTGGCTATTTACAAGGGGCCGATTTAGCTGAAGCATATGCTTGTTCTAACTTGATGGTATTTCCATCAACTACTGAAACATTTGGAAATGTCGTACTTGAATCGCTTGCATGCGGCACACCTGTCATCGGTGCAAATAGTGGCGGGGTTAAAAATATTATTACAGATGGAAAAACGGGGGTTCTTTGTCCGCCCAAAAATGAGGACGCATTTCTATCATCCATTTATTCTTTATTACAAAGTGAAGAAAAACTGGAGCAGATGGGAATAGCAGCTTCATCTTATGCGAAATCAAAAAGCTGGGATGAGATCTTTCGTGACTTGCTTAACCAATATGAAGAAGTCCTTCAACATAACGCATCAGAGTTACTTGCTTAAATAGAAAAACTCCCTTCAAAAAACGAAGGGAGTTTATTACACAGTTGTAAACTTTACTTAAATAAAGTGAAACTTTAATCAGTGGGGGTTTTCTTCATCCCCCACTGATTATTAGTTGAACCAATCGGACTTTTATGGGCAGCCCGACCCCCACCTAACTTCTTTGCTTTTCCTGAATTTTGAGGTGGGGGTCTTACTGCCCATTAAAGTCGGATAAATAATACACAAGGTGAAATATCACATTATCCCTATATTCATTATAACAAAAATAAACATAACTAAATAGATTTGTAATAAAAACCCATAAAAATTAAAATATGGTTATACGGTATTTTAACTGTATAGTGATTTTAAGAAATTCCCCTTAAAATCAACTTACTCACATACCTTTATACAGTAATTGTTCCCCAATTTCTGTATACCAAAAAACCTTTCATTCATTTGAAAGGTCTTTTTGAGCCTGCACATATTCTTCTTTCGTATTCACATTTATAAACCAATCCGCATTTGCTTGTACATCTTCACCAGCAATATATTTCACATTACATTGTGATAAAAGCTGACCCATACTTCTTTTTTCTTCCTGAAGCAAAGCATAAATCTTTTCTTTCACGCGGTTATGATACGCCGCAAGTAACGGTTGTTTCCTTCCATTAATAATAGGTACAACCGCATCGTATTCCTTGCTCGTTTGCTCGAGCAAAATGGTAAACCATTCTTGCGAAACATTTGGCGCATCACATGGCATAATAGCGTACCAATCTGCTTCTATATATTCCATTCCTGATACAATTCCAGCAAGTGGTCCGTCCCCTTTATAATGCGGAATATCTTCGATAACAGGAACTTGTACGAATTGCTCTACTCGCTCTTTTATATGAGAATGACTAATGACTACAACTTCTTGGAGCGCACTTGTCATCACTTTCAAAATATGCTCAATAAACGTACTCCCTTGCCAGCTTGCTAATGCTTTCGGCTCACCGAATCTACTCGACATACCGCCCGCTAATACAATTCCAGCCCACTTACTCATTGGCGATGCAACTCAAATGTAATATGACCTAATTCTGGTAAAATTAATTTATTCATCGCAAGACGAACTGCGCCGCTAGATCCTGGCATCGAGAAGACTACTTTGCGCCCAATTGTACCACCAATCGCTCTACTTAACATTGCGCTGCTTCCGATATCTTCTAAATAACTAATCATGCGGAACAACTCACCAAATCCAACAATTTCTTTATGTAATAACGCTGATACTGCTTCAATCGTCACATCGCGTTTCGTAATGCCAGTACCGCCATTTGTTAATACAACATCTACATCTTCTCTATGATAACCATCTAAAACTGCTTGCTGAATACTTTCTTTATCATCTTTTACAATTTCATAAGAAGTCACTGTATGCCCTGCTTCTTTTAACAATTCATGTAATAGTTGTCCGCTCTTATCTGTCTCTTCTGTACGTGTATCGGAAATCGTTATGATCTTACAACGCACTTCTTTTGGTGCTTGTTTTTTATGTTCGGTTACGCTCATTTTTTTATCTTTCCTTTCATTTCATTGTAAAATTATGTATGAATCAAAGAATTCAACATGATACAATATAAGTATATTTATCCATATAAAGGAGCTTTTCATGATTCAAAATATAAAACGATACGTACCCATTATACCATTCTTAATTATATTATCCCTTTTTCAATGCATCGCTTACGGGTTCGATATTAACTTTTTAAAATTGTATGCTATTATGCCTGATGGTGGTATTACTCACTCTACAGGAATAGTTTCCACATATGTATCAGATAGATGACACTATATACTTCTTAAAAAGGAGATTCATTATGGAACTATACAAAAAATTAACAACAACATTCATCCTCTTATTCGTCGCTTCCATCACTGTCGGCTTTTCCTTAAAAGGAGCAATCCCATACGCGACATTGGTGAGCATTATATTTGCAACACTATTTTTAATAAGCAGTGCTTTTTGCGCAGGCAAAGCACGTAAAATGAAAGGATAATTACATATGTTCAAGAAGAAACCAATCCTTTGTAAATCATGCGGGAAAGAAATACAAACGTATGAAAAAGCGTGGATTCATATGCCATTTCCGCCAAGTGGTATGACTAATATAAGAAAGTATATTGAACTAGAAGGACACATTTATTGTAGCTCGTGTATTGAAATAATGAACAAAAACTAGTAAATACAAAAGGTGGGCTTATATTGTTTGAATCAAACCGTATCCAGTTACGAAAGTTTTCCGAAGATGATATTCTAACGTATTATAAATGGCATAATGATATAGACGTTATGAGTTCAACTACACTTAACCTTGATAAATATTCCTTTCAAGATACAGAAAAACTTTGCCAGCAATTTATTCATTCTCCAAACGCTAAGAGCTATATCATTGAAGAAAAAGCTACGAACCTTCCAATTGGTATTACTTCTTTAATTCATATTGATTCGTATAATCGAAACGCTGAATGCATTATTGATATTGGTAAAAAGGATTACTGGGGGCAAGGTTATGGGAAGGAAGCTTTCACCTTATTATTGAATTATGCATTTTTAGAATTAAATTTACATCGCCTTTCTTTACGAGTATTTTCTTTTAACGATAGAGCAATTAAATTATATAAATCACTCGGTTTTCAACATGAAGGAACTTGTAAAGAAGCTATATTCCGCAACGGCACTTGGCATGACATTGAACTCTTCGCTTTATTCCAACGTAATTATAAATAAAAAAAGCTTTGCGCTCACCGCGCAAAGCTTTTTTTCATATATTATAGACCAGCTTGCTCTTTTAAAGCTGCAGCTTTGTCTGTACGTTCCCATGATAGATCTACATCAGTACGTCCGAAGTGGCCGTAAGCTGCTGTTTGTTTGTAAATTGGGCGACGTAAGTCTAGCATTTTAATAATACCAGCTGGGCGAAGATCGAAGTTGTTACGAACTAGTTCTACTAGTACGTCTTCAGATACTTTACCAGTGCCGAATGTATCAACTGAAATTGATACTGGTTGCGCTACACCGATTGCGTATGCAAGTTGTACTTCTGCTTTTTCAGCAAGACCAGCTGCTACGATGTTTTTCGCAACATAACGAGCTGCATATGCTGCAGAACGGTCAACTTTTGTTGCATCTTTACCAGAGAATGCACCGCCACCGTGGCGAGCGTATCCACCGTAAGTATCAACGATGATTTTACGTCCTGTTAAACCAGCATCACCTTGTGGTCCACCAATTACGAAGCGGCCAGTTGGGTTAATGAAGAATTTTGTTTCTCCATCGATTAATTCTGCTGGTACTACAGCTTTAATTACGTGCTCTTTTAAGTCGCGATCGATTTCTTCCCATGTAACATCTGGGTGATGTTGTGTAGAAATTACGATAGTATCAACACGTACTGGTTTACCATTTTCATCATACTCAACTGTAACTTGCGTTTTTCCATCCGGACGTAGGTATGATAATGTATCATCTTTACGTACTTCAGTTAAACGGCGAGCTAATTTGTGAGCAAGCGAGATTGGAAGTGGCATTAACTCTTGTGTTTCATTACATGCGAAACCAAACATTAAACCTTGGTCTCCTGCACCAATTGCCTCAATCTCAGCGTCAGTCATTTGACCTTCGCGTGCTTCTAGCGCTTGGTCAACACCCATAGCGATGTCAGCAGATTGCTCATCGATAGATGTTAAAACTGCACAAGTTTCTGCATCGAATCCGTATTTTGCGCGTGTGTAACCAATGCCTTGAATTGTTTCACGAACGATTTTTGGAATATCTACGTAAGTAGAAGTCGTAATTTCCCCCGCTACCAATACTAAACCAGTTGTTACAGTTGTTTCACAAGCTACACGTGCATTTGCGTCTTTTGATAAGATCGCATCTAAAATTGAATCAGAAATTTGGTCACAAATTTTATCTGGATGTCCTTCAGTTACAGACTCAGATGTGAACAGATGACGTTTTTTTGTCATGTGGTAAACCTCCCTACAGTAATTGTATATATTGTACGGAACTCATCCTTAATTTGCCACAGATTGCGACATACATTTATTCTCCCACACAAGCATACAGAAAAACCTTTCCTACATAATAGAGAGGAAAGGTTTAATTTGCTACTTGCATACTGCTTTTTGCCCTTCGCTCTTATCGTTCGAGACCTGTAGCCTCGCACAGGTTTTAGCACCTATTCACTTGTGTTTACCAATACAAGTGAGGTTGCTGGGCTTCATCGGGCCTGTCCCTCCGCCAGCTCGGGATAAGAGAGTATCCGTCCCAACCTATACTAAAGAAATGATATTCATTTGTCAATTAATATTCACATTTTCCTGAAAGTTTTTCTCAGTGCGCCTGAAATGAAATATTAATAAGGAAATAATGCATTCACACAAACAAAAAGAAATAAATAGTATACATTATTTATATAATTGTGTTATACTCTTGTTGGGGATTACGAGAAATATTTCATTAAATGAAAAGGATGGTATATAAATATGAGTACTGTGAATGTCCAAATTGGTTTACACGAATTATTGAACGGAAGCAATGCACAGATTCAACTAAGTGTTCCGCAATTAGTGGAAAAAGTATTAATGCGAAATGAAGGGAAATTAACTTCGACTGGTGCCGTTTCTGCTTCAACTGGAAAATATACAGGACGTTCTCCTAAAGATAAATTTATTGTGAAAGAAGCATCGGTTGCTGACAAAATTGCTTGGGGAGCAGTGAACCAACCGATTTCTGAAGAACATTTTAATAAATTATATACGAAAGTTTTAGAATACTTAAAAGAGAAAGAAGAGTTATTCGTCTTCAAAGGATTTGCAGGCGCTGACCGCAATTACCGCCTACCAATTCAAGTTATTAATGAATATGCATGGCACAATCTATTTGTACATCAATTATTCATTCGTCCAACTGAAGAAGAATTAACAACTCATGAATCAGAGTTCACAATTGTTTCTGCACCGAATTTCAAGGCTGATCCAGCTGTTGACGGCACAAACTCTGAAGCATTTATTATGGTTTCATTCGAAAAACGTATCGTACTAATTGGTGGTACAGAATACGCTGGAGAAATGAAAAAATCAATCTTCTCTATTATGAACTTCTTATTACCTGAACAAGATATTCTTTCTATGCATTGCTCTGCAAACGTAGGTGAAGAAGGCGATGTAGCACTATTCTTCGGTTTATCTGGAACAGGTAAAACAACATTATCTGCTGATCCAAACCGTAAATTAATCGGTGATGATGAGCACGGTTGGTCTGATAACGGTGTATTCAATATTGAAGGCGGTTGCTACGCGAAATGTGTAAACCTTTCTCACGAGAAAGAACCACAAATTTTCGATGCAATCACATTTGGATCCGTTTTAGAAAACGTTATCATTAATGAACAAACGCGTATCGCAGACTATAACGATACTACTTTAACAGAAAATACTCGTGCTGCATACCCTATGCATGCGATCGACAATATCGTACTGCCAAGTGTTGCAGGACACCCAAATACAATTATCTTCTTAACTGCTGATGCATCTGGCGTATTGCCTCCAATCAGTAAGTTATCAAAAGAACAAGCTATGTACCACTTCTTAAGTGGTTACACTAGTAAACTAGCAGGAACAGAGCGTGGTGTTACATCTCCGCAAGCAACATTCTCAACTTGCTTCGGTTCACCATTCTTACCACTTGATGCATCTCGCTATGCTGAAATGCTTGGTGAAAAAATCGAGAAACACGATGCGAAAGTATTCTTAGTAAACACTGGCTGGACTGGTGGCGAATACGGCGTTGGGAAACGTATGAACTTAGGTTACACTCGTGCAATGATTCAAGCAGCATTAAACGGTGAACTTGCGAAAACTGAAACAGCTAAACATGACATCTTCGGTCTTGAAGTTCCACTTCACGTACCAGGTGTACCTGACGAAGTGTTAATGCCTGAACAAACTTGGGCTGATAAAGCTGCTTACAAAGCAAAAGCAATCGAACTTGCAAATGAATTCAAAGCTAACTTCAAAAAGTTCGACAGCGTATCTGAAGACATTATTAACTTAGGCGGCCCAATCGCTTAAGTACAAACTTTCTGTTGGAATCACCCTTTACTCATATGAATAAGTGTCGTGTAACCGTAAAGTTTCGCGTACTCACCGACAAAACCCAATGCGGCTTAACGGTTACACACACTTACATAAAAAAGAAGCTTACGTTTTTTACGTAAGCTTCTTTCTATATCTTATATAGTGACTTAGCTCATAAATCACTTACCGTCACCTATAAAATTACAGAAAATTCATTTTATAATCATTCGTTTTTAGTTTCCTATGCTATAATTTACATATACAGGAAAGGGTGAAGCTTATGAAAAATTTTTCTCGTACAGGAAAAATTTTATTCAGTTACGGAGCGATTCAAATGTTTTGGGGACTTGTAATGCTTAACGTTAATGTATTTGAGCATACAAGCGAAACAATAAAATATATTATTCTAATTATCGGAATAGTTTTTTGTATTATATCCAACTTTTTTAAAGAACATAAAAGTCATACTATTACGTGATTTTATGTTAACTTATTGGAAGCAGAAACCTGTATTTTATGAAAAGTTTCGCTTCCTATTGTACTATTTTATTCCAGGGTAAATTCATTTTTACACATATAACTTACGGATATATCCCTCGCTAGATCCTCTATTCCATCTAAAAAGAGGCTTTTTATCTTTTGGTTAGTTCCTTTTCATCTTTCATACTATAATAACCTAAGTTAACGACGATTAAAAAATAACCGCCCATAATCCCTACTGCAAATGCCCACATAACCATATGGTGCTCAATTTCGTACATAATAATAGCGCCCAAAATAGCAGCCGCAAAACGATTAAACATACCGAGCGTCGGTGCTTTCGTTTTCTTTACGATACTATCTCCAAGCTTCTCAATTCGTCTCCCTAAAAGCCACACGCAATACATACTTACAATAAGTCCAATTCCTGCACCTAAAAAATGTGCTGAAAACGGTGTTACCATCCAGCCTAGCAAAAGAAAACCTAGTATATAATACGATTGAATTTTAAACGACCTTAACGACATACTAATCATGCTGTTCTCCTCTTCTTCAGTAATTTTTATCTATCCAACGAAAGACTTCTTTCAAGTTCATACTACTTAAACCCATTTCACTCAAATTAAAAAACAACATAAACACAATGTTTATGTTGTTTAAATGTTTTTAGAAAATAATATTATACAAGATTTCCAACATCATATTTTCATAATTTGTGACGTTTTTTCAAACATTTTTCGTCCATTTATGAAAAAATTGATATCAATCTATGAACATACGGATATGATGTAATAAGTACACAAATAAAGGGGGCGTCTAATGATTTATTTTTTAATGGCTCTCATTCACCTCATTATCCCTGCACTTATTGGACTTTCATTGTATTGGTACACGAAAAACCATAGTATTTTCTACGCTGTCCTCGGTGTCCTTCTTCCAGGTATTATTCTTATCACACTCTTCCGTATTCCATTTTTAAACTTAATTCCTCTTGTTACTGCTATCTTATTTCTCATATTCTTACCAAAAATAAAAAAATAGGAAAGCAGATCATAGGTGATCTGTTTTCCTATTTTGATATAGGTTCCCCCGCAGTAGAATGCACTTTTACTTTCTCCGATTTCACAAACCATAAACCGAAGAAAATAATAATTCCACCGATTATTTGTTGAAACGATACATATTCATTTGCCCATACAGCTGCAAATAAAACAGCTACAAGTGGCGTTATATACATATATACCATCGTATGTGACGCTCCAATTTTTTGAACACCAACATACCACATCACTAAACCGAACACTGTTACAAAGAAAATAGAATATAGTAAAGCGAATAGTGTTATTCCATGTGTAATGTGAAATGGCATTATAAATACGTATGGTCCACTTAAAAGCAAGAGTGGAATCGCGCCAACTAGTGCTGACCATGCGGTAACACGTAGCGCTGAATATTTTTTAATTAATGGGCTTGCTAAAACAGGATAAAGCCCCCAGCATATTGATGTAATGAGTCCAATCCCATTTCCATAAAAAGAACTAGCAAGTGAATTCCCAGCTACTAAAACTAAGGCTGCACCACAAAAGGCAATGATTGAACCGATAAGCTTTCGAGAAGAAAACTTTTCTTGTTTTAAGATAATCGCAAATACAGTTGTAAAAATAGGTGAAATAGAAATGAGTAAAGAGGCATTTGTAGCGGATGTATATTTTACAGTTTCCATAAATAACGTTTGATACAGTACAATACCTACAACGCTAACGATAATTAATCTAGGTATATCCTTGCGCTCCATATAAACCGACTTTTCAATAAAAAATGTAAGGAGTAACATAAGCGGTGCCGCCGATATCATCCGAAGTGCAGTAAACTCAATTGCTGTAAATTCTAAAAGTCCATATTTCGCAATCGTAAAATTAATCCCCCAAATAATAACGACTGCTAAAATTAATAATTCAATTCCCCATCTTCTCATGCGTATCCCCTCCGCAAATATGATTATACATAAAATTCAATCATATGTACATTTCATTATGTGAAAAAACCTTTGTATTGTATGAAACGTTTTGGTACATGAAATTATATCGGCGATTTTCTGAATATATCAGCGTAACTCCGATTATATCGGCGATTTTTCGAATATATCAGCGCAACTCGAATTATATCAGCGATTTTTTAAATATATCGACTTATCAACAAAAAACGACAAAAATAGCAGCTTATTCAATAAAAAAAGTGGTTCCAAAATACATTTTGGAACCACCTTTCCTTTACTACACTCGAACATGTAACTTCATATTTGGATTATAAAATTGGCTCGGGCTCTTCAGTTGAAAAGTCCCTCCACCTTCATGCCAATCGACAGTCAACTTATCATCCATAAATACAAGCTTTGTACGATCAGCGATAAAGCTAAACTGGCTAGATTCAATATCCACATCGCGCTCATCTTTTTCTGCTACAGCTACTAAATCGATAATTCCGCTCATTACACAACCGCAACCTTCATTATCGTAAAATAACTTTATATATTTCGCTTCATTTGGAATCGTATCCACAATCTTTTTATATGCTGCTTCTGTTACAGTAACGTACATACTCTAATCTTCATCCTCTCTTCTCGTATCCTTCATATATTGTACCATCATTTTTTTTAAAAGATATATACAGAAAATTATGAACAATATACAATGTATGTAGTAAAGGAGGTTGTATCACTCATGCTCAAATTACTACGATACCCCATCTTCCTAGGTCTACTCGGTAGCTTTTTTATTTCTAGCGGTATAGTATTACACCATATATTTCCCTATACTCCTTCTATTGGTTGGATTTTAGGTTTTATTTGTTTTCTATCCGCTTCTTATTTTGCTATGAAAAACAAAAACATCTAATTAATTCAAGGAGGATAACATGCCAACTTTAAAAGAAATAGAACAATCACTCAATCATTTATTCGAAATAGAAAAATACGGAAAAGACAGTGCCTTTAGTCGATTTATCCCGGCCGTATATGATCCTATCCCATTTCCATGGCAAAATTTTTTTGAAGCCAATTTTATTGAGCTATTTAACGGTCTTATGATACGAGGAGCTGAAACTGTAAATAAAGTATTTTTAGCTGTTTTTCCTACAAATGACGTTCTTGAAACATTCATTTCACAATCCACATCTGGTGATTTACTTTTTATGCACCACCCACTTGTAATGGAATGCGGTGATCCGCTTGGAAAATCAGGTCGTGGTTTTATTCCAATACCTGAAAAATATTTGCAAGCGATAAAAGAAAAACAACTTTCTATATATACATGTCACGGACCAATGGATATTCATCAAACGCATGGAACGAGCATTTCAATTGCAAAAGTCTTACATGCTCACGTAGTTGACGGCTTTGCATATGAAGGCCCAGAACAAGAGCCAGTTGGCCTTATTTGTGAAATAGATGAAACATCCACAGAAGCACTCCAAAAGCGTCTAAAAAATCTCTTCCATATTCCTTATACAGACTTCGAAGGTAAACAACATGATTCTATCAAAAAAATTGCAATTATTGCGGGATGTGGCGATGTCGTTTCTCTCATGAAACAAGCAGAAGCAAAAGGTGCTGAAGCATATATTACTGGGGAAATCCATTGCCATATCGACAATAATTACGGTAAACAGAAATACTCGCTCATTATGGATTACGTAAAAGAAACGAATATGTCACTCATCGGTGTATCACACTCTGCCTCTGAATATTTAGTGAAAGAAACATTGATGTATGATTGGTTTAAAGAGAATTTTGAAGTGGATGTTACTTTGGTTCCACAGGAAAAATGGTGGTTATAAATTTTTAAAGAGATAGCTAATTTAGCTATCTCTTTTTACTAAACTTAAAATAGAAAAAATTCGATATACAATACACTTTCACCCTACTGTTAAAATCTAAACACACAATACAATCAACCACACAAAAATATAGAATTCCTAATATACATATAGTAGTTCTATTTTAAAAACTAGATTTTCAAAATATAGAAAGGAGAACATACATGTACCCACGTAATTGTTTTAGTTGCGATGGCAGACGCCCCAGTGGTTCTAACGGGAATACTGGACCCACTGGAAGCACCGGACCTACCGGCATCACTGGACCCACTGGAGCTACCGGCGCTACTGGGGGTCCAGGAGCTGGCTTACAAAGTACTACCGCCTTTAGTCTTGCAGCCGCTCCCAACTATAAAGCCGGACAAGTTGTTACTTATACGAGCAGCGGCTATGTTGTAAAAAAGGATGCACCTCAAGGATTTCCTAATGTATCTCCAGATTATATCGTATTAGTAGAAAGTGGGCCTACTGGACCCACTGGTATTACTGGAGCTACCGGGAATACTGGGCCTGCCGGGATTACTGGATCTAACGGGAACACTGGACCCACTGGAAGCACCGGACCTACCGGCATCACTGGACCTTCTGGCATCACTGGACCTTCTGGCATCACCGGACCTACCGGCATCACTGGACCTTCTGGCATCACCGGACCCACTGGAAGCACTGGTAACACCGGCATCACCGGACCCACCGGGAATACTGGACCTACTGGAAACACCGGATCTACCGGAAACACCGGACCCACCGGCATCACTGGAAGTACTGGACCCACTGGCTCCGCTGGTAGTGCTTCAGCAAAAAGTATTGTGTTTCAAGGAACAAATGCTGGTTTTCAACGTATAGCGGGATCTCCTGGAATTGACTCCAATGTTATTCCGTATGTCACTGCTGGATCTGGTAGTATAGTTGGTTTTACGGCGTCTATAAATGTAAATAACTTACCTGCTGCTGTTTATACAATTGATATTTGCAGGAATGTCCCTACAAACCTCACCGCTCCTACTTCCAGTTACATTCTAACTACTATTACTTTAACTACCACAGACAAAATTACCGGAACTATAGTATTTTCCATTAAACCGACGGATACTGGTTCCGGACAAATTCAAGTATTTAATCCTACTCCCGCAGTAGGTCCCGCTACTGTAACTTGGACTAGTATTACAACTGGAAACCTTGTTTCGAGAGGAGATGCTATATCCCTTTATATTAACCCTGGAATTACTGCGAGTGCTGTATATTCTATTTTTCTAATCACTGACATATAACCCACACTTAAAACCATTTATTCCACAAAAAAGACCCAAGATTCGGGTCAACAAATAACAGACAAGTTCATTATATACTTTCACTGTAAAATAACCATATTTTGGATTTTTTCACATGCTGCACTAATAGTGTGAACAATTTTGAATTTTTATTCAAAAAAAAGGGAGTTCACTCTCAAATAAGTGATCTCCCTTTTTAAAATAACTTTTCATGATATCGGCAATACAACCTTCACCGTCGTTCCAACCCCAACTTCACTTTCAAAACTTATTTTACCGTTGTGATCTTTAATAATTTTTTCTGTAACTACTAAACCTAAACCTGTTCCCGTTTCTTTTGTTGTGTAAAAGGCTTCATTTAGCTTCGGGATTTTGTCTTTTGGAATGCCGCAACCTTCATCCTTAACTTGAACAATGATTGCATCTTCTACAGTCACTTTAATCGTAATCGTTCCGCCAACTGACATTGCTTCAATCGCATTTTTAATTAGATTAAAAAACACTTGTTTTAATCGTTTTTCATCGCATGTAATCGATGGTATGTCTTTACTATAAATACCTTGTATGTGCACACCTTGATTTAAAGCAGGCTTCCCCATAACTCGAATAACATAAGCGATAATTTCTTCTATATTATGAACTTCTGATTCTATTGATTTAGATTTCTCAAATCCACTAAGTTCTGTAGCGATTGTATGAATTCGTTCTACTTCTTGTTTCATAATATCACTATATATTTTATCCTCTGGATATTTAACCGCTTGCTTATTTACAAATTTATCTAAATTAGCTAAAGGTCTTTTAATTTTGGAACCAATAACTGTAGCCATTTTCCCAACAGTTGCTAATTTTTCTGTTTGTTGTATTTCTTTATTCATCATCTCAAACGTACGAACGTAAGATTGGAACCTTAAAAACATAATCCAACATATGATAGTAAATACGCTATATAATGCCATCGGGATTAAAACGAGTGATGAGTGAATCATGATTCCTATAAGAGCATATTTTCCAACAAGTATGCTCGGAACTAACCAAAAATATCTTTTATTCACAAAAAGTGGGGCAAATAAAATAAAAAATCCTTCTACTATATTCCCACCATCAAACTCAGCATCACTACCGTAGTAAATCATAATATTATGGATAAAATCTAATAGATTATACCCAATTAGAATAATATACTTTACTGCAAATGGATTTTTCCATTTCATAAAGTATATTCCAATGCAAAATAAAAACACCATCAGAAAATAAAGCCATAAACCTAAACCATCTTCAAATTGTCCTACTCCTTCTTGCTCTCCTCCTATTAAAGGTACAATAAATTCGTAGGCAAGATCGTATACAAAAAATATAATGAAAAATAAACTTAAATATATTTTCAGCGCCTTCATTTCTTCATTTTTAAATATACCGTCTTTATTCATATGGTAACTCCTAGCTTTTCTCCCACTTGTATTTCATTATTTCCACACTTTTTTGGAAGAATAATATCTATTCTCGTTCCCTTATCTCTTTCACTTGAAATATGTAACGTACCAAGGTGTTCGTTGACAATTCGATCTGCTACCGTAAGTCCCAAACCAATTTTATCTTGTTTTGTTGTATAAAAAGCTTCTGTAACACGAGCCACATTTTCTTTCTTAATACCGTAACCATTATCGATTACACTTAGCATTACATAATCTTGTCCTTTATTTTCTAATCGTAACTCTAATGTGCCACCTTGCTCCATCGCCTCCAGAGCATTTTTTATGACATATAGAAAGACCCCTCTTATTTTTCGCTCATCACATTCAACTTCTATTATCTTTTCTTCGATATTAGACATAAGCTGGACAGTAGATTCATTCATTTTTTCTCGAAGAATTGCTACTGCTTGTAATGCAATTTCACCTATATTATGTTTTTTATAAATAGAGGGTTTACATGTAGCAACTTCCATCAATTCACTTATCATATTATTCATATTTTCTATTTCAAAAATCATCTGTTTATAAATAGGGTCCTCTTCATGCTTCTCTCGTTGTAATTGCGTAAACCCTTTTAATGAAGCAAGTGGATTTTTAATTTCATGTCCCACTGTCGCTGCCATCTTTCCGATTACTGCTAATTTTTGTGATTCACTAGCAATCTTAATACTTTCCTTTACTGCTGAAAGGTATTGTATAAATCGATTTAAAATGATATATGCCGCTATTAATATGAGTGTATACATAATGAGGTACATAAATCCTTTTACTTCCTTTAATACAAATAAGTAAATTACATATTTCCCTACAATAGTTGAAAGTACAAACACAAAATATTTTTTATTTAAAAATATAGGTACAAAGAAGATGAGAATAATTTCTATTATATTTACCCCATCAAATGCCGCCTCATTATAAAGCATATACGAAAGTATGTTAGCAATTTCTATTCCTATGTATGCAAATACACATGCATATTTCACAAAATTCACTTTCTCTTTTTTTATTAAATATACATTTACACCGAGTATTGCAGTTCCGCAAATAACTTGCCATAGTATGCTATGTCCCTTATCCGTTAGTGATTTATTTTCTAATACGATTGCATAGAGAATTTGGTATGAAACAACAATAACGTATAGCACCCACAAAAAGATTTTGGCATTCCTTTCTTCTTCTTTATATGATAGAAAACTTTCTTTCACTTCAACACCCCTTCAACATAATATCTCGAAGAATACCATTTATTATAATAAATGATTTTCTTATACAAACAAAGATAAATCGAACATTTGAGGAAAATCATCCCAACGTTTTAATACTTTCAGACGATATGTAATCATAAAAATTATAAACAATAATACGTATATTATGTGGGAGAGATTTTATATAAATGGTAAAAAATGAAGGAAAGTTTGGTGTCTTAATAGAACGAAAACCTACGCTCCTGGCGTAGGAATAGGAGGCTCATTCATGTTTGTTACCGTCGAGAAAGATGTGCATATTTTTGTGCAAGATGTTAATCCCGGTCCCAGTAGTAAAACCGTGTTCTTCGTTCACGGTTGGCCTTTAAATCATCAAATGTACCAATATCAGCTCAACGTATTACCACAGCACGGTTTCCGCTGCATCGCTATGGATATACGCGGAAATGGGCAATCCGATAAACCATGGACTGGTTACACATACGATCGTTTAGCAGACGATATCGCCATTGTCCTAGAAGCACTTCAAGTCGAAAATGCTACATTAGTCGGTTTCTCAGTAGGCGGTGCTCTTTCCATTCGGTACATGTCTCGCTATAATGGTCAACGTATTTCTAAACTTGTATTAATCGATGCCGTTTCCCCCTCTTTCGTTAAAAATCAAGAATCTCCCTATGGTGTCCCAAAAGAACAAGCAGATACTCTCATTAATCAAATGTATGCTAATCTACCTAAATTTTTAAATGATGTGTCTTTATCATTTTTTAATAGAAACTTAGGATCCGCTACGTTAGAATGGTTTTCTTATCTCGGTATGCAGTCTGCTTCCTATGCTCTCATCAAAATATTGCAAGCAGCCGCAAATGAAGATGTAACGAAAGATTTAAGTAAAATTAACGTGCCAACAAAAATATTCCACGGTATTCACGATCAACTTATCCCATACAAAAGCGCTGAACTTACGCAAAAGCGGATTAAAAATTCTCAGTTACATCCTCTCACCAATAGTGGTCACGGCTCCCCAATCGATCAAGCGGATGAATTAAACGAAGAACTTATAAAGTTTTTGCATTCATAAAAATCTATGCCAAATCGTATCGATAGGAACGTAGTTTTCAAAAACGTTAAAATTCACACATTTCTCACAAATCAATTGATAAAACGATTACATTTTCATTTATACTAAATGTACAAGTAATACTCCCTAAACCCAGCTTGTCTGGTTACCCCGTTAAATACTATAAAAAAGAACTTGTATCGTTATACAAGTTCTTTTTGTTTCTTTTATCCCGCTTTAACGGGCAGCCTGACCCCCACCTCAAAATTCAGTAAAGCAAAGAAATTAGGTGGGGGTCGGGCTGCCCATAAAAGTCCAATTGGTGGGGGATGAAGAAAACCCCCACTGATTAAAGTTTTACTTTATTTAAAGAGGATATCTTTACTATATTGATTTCCGACGAGTAAGTCATATTGGAGCATTTTATATTGCTCTAACATTTCTTTTTGTTTCTTTGTTAAATCATTGATTACTTCTCCATTTTTATCAACTTTTAATTCATCTCTAAGTACCGGTATTTCCTTGTAAAATCCCGATAAAAATTGATAAAATAAAGATTTATTTAATCCTGTATAATCAAAAATAAGATTAGAAAAATAAATTGGACTTACTACACCTAAATTATCATTTGGCATATCAAAGTTTGCGTACATTAATAGCGGCGTTTGGGCCATCGCTAAACGTTCGCTCGGTGTTTTTTCATTCGTTATATACCCATTTTCTTTATAAAAAGATTTATTTGTTCCTAATGATGGAAGATGATCTCCAAAGAATACTAATAATGTAGGTCTATCTAAATTATCTAGTTTTTCTATTAAATATTGAAGGGCCTCATCTGAACGTCTTAACCCTTCTGTATACGTCTCTAATTCTCCCTTTGATTCTTCATTTTCTAGCCCGCTAATTTCTATTAGGTTTTCACCAAATCGGCCTTCTGTAAATGGAAAATGATTTTGCATCGTAACTGCATGAATAAATGTAGGTTGTTTTTGCTTCTCTAACTCAGCAATTATCTCTTTACTCATCGCTAAATCACTAATATAATCTCCATCAACATCTACATTTTCCATCGTATCAGCTGCATTAAATTTATCAAATCCTAACACCTTATATACATCATCACGTTTAAAGAATGTGCGACCAAATGAATGAATTGCACTTGTGTAATACCCTTCTTTTTTCAACGCCGTAGGGATTGATGGAATTTCTTTCTTATTTGTAATAACCTGCTGATATGGTATAGAACCTGGCTTTAACAAACTCATTGAATAACTCGTTAATGCCTCAAATTCAACGTTCGCCGTATTTCCCCCAAATGTAGGAGAAATAGTTTGTCCACCAGGAAAGTTTTCTATATAATGATGCAAATTTGGTACAGGATCTTCACTAAAAGAAAGGTTAGTTGCTTTCGTCGGATCCCAAAACGATTCACTCATTACAAAAATAATATTCGGTTTCTCTTTTTTCTTTTGGCTCCCTATATTTCCACTATATTGTTTTTTTATATCGTTTGCTATTTGAAGCATATTTTCTTTAGAATAATTTTTTGGTTTTTCCATAACTGTTGTATCTAAATTGCTAATAAACCCAAGTACAAAACCATTTGAAGCATAGTTCTCATTTTGATCCCACAAAACAAAATCTACACCTGATTTTTGAAATACTTTATTCATAAATGTGTTCGCAAAATTACCGTACGCATATAGAACAAAAATAGATCCTACTACTAATAAAGCTCTTATTCCTAGATGAGTCTTTACATTTTGAATATATCTTCTCATATATATCCCTGCTACAATACAAGCCACGATACTTAAGATAATGACAAAAATATAACTCCAGCTAAAATAGTCCATCACCATCGGTATAACAGATTGCATATGCATAATTTGTGTGAAATCAGAAGGATACAGCGGATCACCTCTAAAAATAAGCTTTAAATAATTCACAATACCTAAAATGACTAACGTACAGCTCGTTAAAATCATACTTAGAAAAACCTTGCCTATTACATTATAAACAAGAATGTATATTGCATAAATTGCTACAAAACTTAATATAAACTGCATGTTATACAAGTAAATCCAATTCATTGCCTCTATGAAACTCATATTAACTTGCATGACAATATAAAATAACGCTACTGTATGAGCTAGTAAAAATAATATAAAATGCACTCGTAGGGATGCCCTAAGTGTAGACATCTCTTTTTTATTAAAATGTGAAATATAAAATGTTATGCCCCATATGAAAATCATCATGACAATTAAAACAAGATTTTGATTTAATTGAGCTTTCATTATGTCTAAATTAAAAACCTTTAAAATCATAAACAGCATAGTTATTACTAATAAAGTCACCATACTACTTATAATGCTAGAAATTAATATATTTCTTTTTGGAAGATCAAAAAGTGTAAAACCATAATTCAATTCATTCCCTCGTTTCTATGTCTTAATTTCCCCCGCATCGAAAGAACTATTTCTATTAAAATAACATATATGACATATTTCGTCTGCATACTTGCTTCTATCATAAATGTATTGTCTTAATATTCCCTTAATCACCAGTTAATACTCATTCTTGAAAAACTTAATTTCAGCATTCCACTTTATGATATAATAACTATGTTTTGGAAATCCTTAATACTATTAAAGATTTCACATGAAAATACGAAAGAATTAATAAAAAAGGAGTTGCTCATTTTTGCTTACTAAGTTTAAGAGTTTGCCTAAAGCGGTATATGCAATTTTGGCGCTTTCTTTCCTGTTGCACGTTTTTTGTTTAGTAAAACAGCCAGGATTAGATGGAGAGTTAGTCAAAGTAACATATGGTGCAAATGATGCCTTTAACTATTCGTTAACAGCTGAACAACTATTAAAACATGGTGTATTTGGTTATGTGTATTTAGAACCTAGTGAAGTTCCAGGGAAAAATGCATATATTACACCAGGTCAGCCATTACTATTAGCTGGCGCTATGATTATTTCTGATATTACATCAATTCCTTACTATTACGTAGCAACTGTTATTAACATGATTATGAACCTATGCACAGTGCTATTAGTATTCTTAATAGGAAAAGAATTGTTCGAAAAAAACATTTATGGAATTGTTGCAAGTATTTTATATGCTATTTATCCAAGTAACTATACATACTTCCGTACATTGCTAACAGAAGTTCCATCCATATTCTTATTAGCGTTATGTGTATATGTATTTGTTCTCGCATGGAAATACAATAAAGTGAAATTCCATATATGGTTTGGAATTGTCGTTTCAATTTTACTTATGTTCCGTCCAAATCCAGCTCCAATGATGCTCATTCCTGTTCTTGTTGTGTTATTTACATATGGATTTAAAGACTCCATTCGAATCGGATTGTTATGGTTTATCGGACCTTTCTTTATTATTGGTGCATGGGTTGTTCGTAACTATTTAGCACTCAACCAATTTATTTTATTCTCAACCCAAGGTGCTGACCCACTAATTGCGGGTGCTGATCCATTTAATAAAATTGGATATGAAAATATAGTAAATGAAATGAGAGCCAAAGGCTTAGATGACAAAGGGGCATACGCAAAAGAATTAATCAAGAACGGCTTTAAGACGGACTTCACTTATTGGTTCTCTTGGTTCACTGTCGGTAAAACAATTGAATTATTCAAAACAGCTCCTGCTGTAGACCAATACCGTATTCATAACTTTATGCAACTATGTCATAGAGTGTTTATTATCGGCACATTCTTGAGCAGCTTCTGCTTCATGCTAAATTCATTTAAACATAAACGCGTTATGATGCTAGTAGCAAGTTCTATTATTTACATTATCTTCTCAAACTTATTCTTAGCAATTAATCGCTATGGATTTTTCATTAATCCCCTTATGTGCTTAATTCTTGCATACGGATTAATTCACATTGTGCAGAAGCTTCCATTCTTCCGCACTAACCAAGCATAATAAGAAAGAGGTCGTCCAACGGTGGACGACCTCTTTCTTATTACCCCACACTTTGCACACAGCCAATTTGTCCATTCTGTAATCACACTTTAATTCCGTATGTATGTGTTTCTGTATTTGTCAAAATATCTTTCACAACACTACTCACTATTTCACTTATAACTTCAAGTTTTTTACAACTATTACTATAACAAAAGAACCCGCCCCCACCTAACTTCTTTGCTTTCGCTCAATTTTGAGGTGCGGGGCGGGCTGCCCGTTAATGCGGGATAAAGTATTATATAAAAGGAAACAGCCATATTTTCCATACGATACATACGAGTACAATAACTACAAAATCAAAAAAATCTAATCTCGGTCCTTTTTTCATATTCATCTCTAGCCATAAATGAAGCCATTTTATTTTTGTGTATTTTTGGATGTTTTTCTTTGCAAATCGGTAAATGAGCACTTGCATAATAAAAAACCCGACTACAAAAATAAACAAGAAAATAAGAAAATCGACCACAAAATTCCTCCTTATTTTTGCAGCGATTTTTCTACGATATGATTTTTCAAAACCCACTCTTCAAATTGAGCACTTCCAAATTCCCAACTAAGATCACGAGCATGTACAGAAAAAACGTAATAACCAGCATATTCGTCCATAAATTTCCCCGTCTCAATCCCATCTTTCTGAAGACCATATGCTCCAAAATTAAAATATACATCCCACACGTCTTCATTCTTCCGCTTATAAGCAATCGATTCCATATCGCATTCTGTTCCGAAATAATCAAGATGTAAATGTACGCTATCATCATATTCGTACTCCATTTTATCACCCCTTATATTTGTACTTCTTTATCCCCAAAAAAATTCCTGCTATCTACACTCACATATGGGCACTTACCTACATATCATGCTTGTAGAGTGACTTCTAGGAGGTGTTATATAGTGAAAAAATTAATAGCTGTTTTTTGTATCATGTTACTAGCTGTCTTCACATTTGCTGCTTGCAGTAGTAAAAAAGAAGATACGAAAGAACAAACTCAAAATGTTCGCGTCGGCGAAGTTACCCATTCTCTCTTCTATGCCCCGTTATATGTCGGGATTGAAAAAGGATTTTTTAAAGATGAAGGATTACATGTTGACCTCCAAACAACAGCTGGTGGAGATAAAACGATGACCGCCCTATTATCTGGCGGGATTGATATTGCTCTCGTCGGTTCTGAAACATCTATTTACGTTCATCAACAAGGCGCAAAGGACCCAGTCATTAACTTCGCACAACTTACACAAACAGATGGAACATTTTTAGTTTCGCGTAAAAAATTAGACTCTTTTAATTGGAATGACGTAAAAGGTGTTACGTTTTTAGGACAGCGTAAAGGCGGCATGCCACAAATGGTTGGAGAATACGTTTTAAAGAAAAATGGCATTGATCCTCACAAAGATACAAATTTAATCCAAAACATCGAATTCGCTAACATTGCAAATGCCTTTGCATCTGGTACCGGAGAATTTGTACAGCTCTTTGAACCGACTGCAAGTATATTTGAAAAAGAAGGTAAAGGTTATATCGTCGCTTCGTTCGGAAATGAATCTGGTACTGTTCCGTATACAACGTTCATGGCAAAAGAAAGTTTCTTAAAGAAAGATAAAGCTGCTGCTGAAAAATTCACACGGGCGCTCTATAAAGCACAACAATGGGTTGATACTCATAGCCCAGAAGAAATTGCTGATGCCGTTTCTCCGTTATTTAAAGACACTTCAAAAGACATTACAGTAAAAGTAATTGAACGGTATAAAAAGCAACATTCTTATGCGACAAATCCACTATTAGATGCTGAAGAATGGAAACAGCTCCAAACGATTATGAAAGACGCTGGCGAATTACAAAAAGAAGTTCCACATGAAGCGCTCGTCAATACGAAAATTGCCGAAAGCGTTATTAAGAAATAGAGGCGAAGTGTATGAGTTTTTTACAAATACGTAACGTTTCTCACTGCTTTTTCGCAAAAGAGAATGCCAAATTGATTCTCGAAGATATGAGCTTACAAGTGGAAGAAGGCGAATTCATTTCGATACTCGGCCCAAGTGGTTGTGGCAAAACGACACTCCTCTCCATTATTGCCGGGCTTCTTGATCCAATTGAAGGTATCGTCTTTTTAGATGGTGAGCCCATTACAACGAAAACTTCATCTATGGGATATATGTTACAGCAAGACTACTTGTTTCCTTGGAAGACAATTGAAGAAAATATTATGCTTGGACTTCATATACGAAAAATTTACGATGAACAGACGAAAGAACATACTTTACAGCTTTTAAAGCAAGTCGGTCTACATGATGTAGAGCAGCAATATCCTCGTGAACTATCCGGTGGTATGCGTCAACGTGCCGCCCTCGTTCGAACGTTAGCGACCGACCCAAAAATTTTATTGCTAGATGAACCTTTTTCAGCGCTCGATTATCAAACGAAATTGAAACTAGAAGATCTCGTTTGCAGCTTACTACACAAATATAAGAAAACGTCACTACTCGTGACACATGATATTGAAGAAGCCATTGCGATGAGTGATCGTATTTATTTACTGCAAGCGAATCCTGGAAAAATTGCAAAAACATTTATCGTCCCAGAAAGCATCCGTTCCTTATCACCGTTAGAATCACGCCACCACCATGACTTCCCATCCCTCTTCCAAAATATATGGAAGGAGCTGGAGCGTCTTGGATAATATAAAACAACTACATGAACAGTTTCGGAAAAAAGAACGCAGGCGCGCATGGTTAGCACGCTCTTTACAACTTTTACTGCTCATTCTTTTCTTTGCACTATGGGAGATAGCTAGCAAAAAAGAATGGATTGATCCTTTACTCTTTAGCTCTCCTTCAAGCATTTGGGAGCTCTTCCTTAGTAAATGGATGGACGGTTCGCTTTTGGTTCACATATGGACGACATTACTTGAAACGGGATTAGGCTTCATTCTTGGAACAGTGCTCGGCGCTATTATCGCTACTTTCCTTTGGTGGCTACCACTTCTCGCCCGCGTACTCGATCCATATCTCGTCGTCCTAAACGCCATGCCAAAAGTAGCACTTGGTCCGATTATCATTGTAATCTTCGGTCCAAATATTTCTTCGTCAATTGCAATGGGAGTAATCATTTCCATCATCATTACCATTCTCGTTATTTACAGCGCATTTCAAGAAGTCGATTCTAACTATATAAAAGTGATGGACACATTTGGCGCAAATAAATGGCAATGCTATAAACAAGTCGTTCTCCCTGCATCTTTCCCAGCCATTATTTCAACGTTAAAAGTGAACGTTGGATTATCTTGGGTCGGTGTTATATTCGGCGAACTTCTCGTCTCTAAACAAGGCCTTGGCTACTTAATTAGCTACGGATTCCAAGTATTTAATTTCACACTTGTTTTACTGAGCGTACTACTCACGTGCGTCCTCGCAACACTTATGTATGTGTTTGTTGAGGCATTTGAAAAACTTCTAATTGGGAAACGAAAAAGAAGCTGACTTAGAGCGATAGACTATAGTCAGCTTCTTTCTTTTACTTTTTATCACACATCTTTGTTTCATTTTTAACATTTCCATCCGCAACCGTAACTGTATGGAAACAATCTTTCACACGTACTGTAACGACATTATCTTTTCGATCTATCACATGATAATCATTAAACTTTTTATCCAATGCACTACGAATTTGCTCCCCTTCAAAAATCGGAAAACCGTGAGACATTACCCAAATGAGACCAGCGACAGCAAGAATCGTTTTCATACGTTCATTACCTCCTCGAGAGTAAACTTATAGTCCCTATAACACGCGCATTATAATTGTGTCTAAATTGCGACATTTTTATACTAATTCTATTTTATAGTGATAGTTCCTTCTTCTTTTTAATAAAAATACAGAATTTTCAATTTTATTAACATAAAAAACGTAAAGAACTACAATTCTTTACGTTTTCTTAGCTAACATATATAACTCGCATTAGTTACCACTTTGTTGTTCTATCGTTTTCGAAACATCATATAATCCTGCCAACACTTCCGCTCTCATTTTTACAAGCTCAGGGAATTGATAGAAAAAGGCGATTTTTTTATACTTTAACTCCGATCCTTCTTTCACCTTTTTGGAATCTTGTAAAATAAATGCTGTAAACGTATCTGCAATATCTTCCGCTACATTTGTCGTTCCATACTGTGATACAAACTCATCATGCTTTTCTTTAAAAAATGCAATTTGCGTTTCTTCACTTTCTTCTACTTTCTTTTCTGTCCACTCCTGCTCAATAGGCTTCCAGAAAGAATTATAAAATTGATTAATATAAGAGTTTTCCTTCGCGCATCCCTCTTGTAAGAAAAGAGTTCCACATTTATTTCGGTACGTCGAAATATCTTTATCCTCTTCAAAATCCTTTACATAGTTTTCATCTACTGGTATTTGCTTATGCCCGAGCGTTAACACGTGAGCCGTCTCATGAATTAATGTTTTCATCACTTCATCAATATTTACCGCAGAATCAAGCGTATCTAAGCTAAGAGTCCAGTCTTTCGGATTCTCTATACTAGGCATAACGTGAGCAACAACACCGTCATAACCATCCGTTATTAGATCAAATTCCGTTATATTCCCGCGATATTTTGCTGGAATGAGCGTGCGATACATATCCCATAAATCTTCATGATACCCTCTATCTTGACGTTGTTGTAGCACCTCTTCTTTCGCTTCTTTATCATTAGCAAATACTTTATTTAAACGTTTCCGTTCTATTTTTTCAAAATAAGGATCTACAATTTCATCACCATCAATATAATAAGAAGCTAAAAAGAAGTAATTTTCATCATCATCTTCTTTTTTCCGCTCTGCCTTTTTCATATTTGCACTTTCATGCTCTTCTATTTCATAATCTTCTACTGCTTCAAGCTCAGATAATCCATCTATTTTTTCATATACCTTTTGAAGTTTCTTATCTCCTATTTCCACGCATTCTTTTTCTATTTTACAAACTTCTTTTTCTTTCACACTCTTCATAGAACTCTCGCACCCTGCTAGTAAGCCGATTGCAACGATAACACCTACTAACTTGCCATACAGTCTCTTCATACATTCCTCCATCAATACATTCTACAAAATATCATAATCATTTTTTAATGAATATGCGATAATAAATTATAAAAATTGTAAGGAGGTTTCCCATGATTCGGGCAGTCTTCCAGAAAGTTTATCAGCGACTTTTCGGATATATCGACCGTAACTTGAAATATATCGACTTACCGACAAAAATTGACAAACAAAAAAGAAGCCGTTTGTTCAAAAACGCCTCCTCTTCCTTTATGACTCATATACAGTAAACTGCGGTTTACTTGGATGATCTATCACTAGCGCATCGTCTGGAAACTTTGAAACTTTTTGATATAAGGCAATGTCACCCATGCAACCTGCTGTTAGTAGAATTCCTAAAAATGAGAGTGGCTCCAGATTCATAGCTAATCCCAATACAATTGGCAAAATTCCAGTCGGTAGAAATGGTAACATTAACACTTTCTTCATTTGCTTTACTGTAATTTCTTTTTTAGAATGCGCATATGCAACACCTAATTTCCAATTGACGCCCCATTTTAGTTCACTCCACGGCACGCCTCCGATATAATGAAATCCTATTAGATGTATCGCTTCATGAATACAAACGAGAACAAGCAACGCGATAATAAAAAGAAACATAGTTAGTAATGTAATTTCAATTCGAACCCCGCCTGAAAGAAATATATGCAAATAACCAATTCCAAACGCCAAAGCGAATATTATAAGAAATGCATAGATATTTAATTTAACCATCGAAACAGTAACAGTCGTTTCTTTCCTTTTATCCATCTTCTCCCTCCTAAAATGTAAATATATCTTTACAAAAAAATTGTATAATATATCCAAATAAATGTAAAGATATATTTACATTTATTCTTACACACAAAAAAAGAAACCGGCTACTTTACTTCGTAAAACAGCCGATTTCTTCTATATGTTTCATCGTACGCGCCAATACATCGTCGCGCATTATAAAGCTAAATTTTCTATCTGTTTTAATGTTGTCAGGAATGTCTGTTAATAAAACAGATCCTTTCGTTTCTTCGTAATGCGTATGTTGTTCTACCGCACTAATTGTTGCAAAATAAATGTTTTTAATGATTATTTTGTCTTTTCCAGATACTTTATATTGTCCTAAGTAAGTTAAATCAGAAACTATGCCGCCGGTTTCTTCATGAACCTCTCGAACTGCCGCTTCTTCCGGTGTTTCCCCTAGTTCTACTTTTCCACCTGGAAATTCAAGACCGCGACGTAAATGATGCGTTAATAACCATTGATCCCCGTACCGGCATACAACCCAAACATGCTTTGGCTCAGGAGAAAATGGATAACGTTCAAACGATAATTGTACAGTGTTGTGGTAATAATCTTTAAATTTGTACATGCCATTACTCCCCTATTGATGGTTACAAGTTTTTCCTACCACAAATTGTAGCATATTCTCGCTTTTCTGCATAATATTATCCAATTATAATCCATTGATTATTCCCATTTGCGCGACTAATTCTTTCGTCTCATGATTTCCTAAATCGTAAATCATTTTATATGCTTTTTGTAGTTGTTCATCATATCGGTCATTATTTGAATCATGATGATACTCAACAAATGGAACGTGGGAGCGTACAAATGAACCTAAATCCTCAACATACGCTTGATCAAAGTACTCTCTTAACTCCGTAATTTCCTCATCATTTGCGGAAATCTCAAAATTATACGTATCCGCTGTCTTCACTTGTGAAATTTGACCGTTTCCTATTGATATATAATATGTTTTTTTCTGCTCCATGTAACACCCTTCTTTCATCCTTTTTATGTCTATTGTTTTCATCAATTACAAAATTATGTAAAATAAAGAAAAGGAGGGATTCCATGTTTAAAATATTAATTATCGGTATTATCATCGTCCTAGTCATACTAGTACTCTCCATCATGACGATTAATAAAGGCTACGCTTATAAACATTCCGTCGATAAACTAGAAGATAATCCTTATACAAAAAATAATAAGGAGAATTCATAATATGTTTCGTATACTTCGCATTGGAATCGCGCTCACTGTAATTATTATTTCAGCAATCGGACTCTATACGGGGCAAAATACCTTTCTCCCCCTTTCACAATTTCTATTAGGAGCTTTAATGTTTGTCATTGCTATTGAACAAATAAAGAAAAAGGATTCCGGAACAGGATTTATTTGTATTGGTGCTGGAGTTTTCACCTGGATCGTTCTCATCATTAGCCATATAAAATAGTAGGGGGAATATACATGTTAAAAGGATTACGGATTACTTTTGCACTCATTGCATTATGTATAGTAATCTATGGATATTTTACTGGTAATAGAGAAATAATGCCTTACATGTTCATTTTCTTAGGGTTAATGGCTTTCACTATAGGACTAGGGGAAATAAAATAAGACAGAAAATCTAGTGGTATATTTGCTTTTCTCGCTGGATCTGGTGCTTTATTTCTTAGCTTCTCAGAACTATTTCGGTAAATAATCTATTTAAGGGGACATTACATGCTAATTGGATTACGGATTGTTTTAGGACTTTTCACGCTTCTCATACTCTTTCTTTGCACTTATATCCAGATTACCGATCATTTCTCACTTCTCCCATACGTACAATTTATTCTCAGTTGTTTCTTTATTCTTGTCGGAATTAACGAATTTATATCTGGACGAAAATCCATGAGCATTCCTTTTTTTTCGTGTCTATTCTTACGCTCTTCGTTCTCATATCAAACTACCTTCGCTACGTATAGAATGAAATCTTGAGCAATTTCGCATTTACAAGCAAGTAGTAAAATAGAGATGATTTTTTGTCAGTTTTTGTCGGTAAGTCGATATTCCATGTCGAAACGTCGATATATTAAAAAAATCGTCGATATAATTTTATTTATTATCATGACACAAAAAAACTGCCCTTTTACAGGCAGTTTTCTTTCTATCCAAACACTTTCTCAAGTTCATCTTTATCTTGGCTTAACCAGAAGTTCATTAAGCGTTTTGCTCCTTCTAAATCGTGAAGCTTCGCTTGACCACATTGCGTTTCATTTGCAGCTGGAATTTCTGTAATTTGAACCGCATCTTTTAATGTTAATTCTAATAAATCAATAATTTCTCGAACTGTCGGTGTTCCGCTTACTACAAGGTAGTATCCTGTTTGGCAGCCCATCGGTGAAATATCGATAATATCGAAATGCGGATAACGATCAATATATTTACGTAAATTAAATGCTAATAAATGTTCTAACGTATGAATAACATCTGGCTTCATCGCTTGTTTATTCGGTTGGCAAAAACGAATATCAAATTTATTTACAATACCGTCACTACCTACATTGTGAACTCCGCAATGTCTTACATAAGGTGCCTTTACAATCGTATGATCTAATTCAAAGCTTTCTACTGATGGCATACAACATCTCTCCCGCTTTTAATTTAATTCCGTTATATCCAATATGATATAACGGAAATGCACATTAGTAAAGTATTATGTACAGTCGTGCTATAATACTTTAAGAATATGCTGAAAAGGAGATCGTTATGAAACAGATTTTTATTGGTATTATACGCTTTTATCAAAAGTTCATTTCTCCGATGACACCACCAACTTGCCGCTTTTATCCAACTTGTTCTCATTACGGATTAGAGGCGTTTCAAAAGCATGGCGCATTCAAAGGTTTTTGGCTTACTTGTAAGCGTATATTAAAATGTTACCCTTTCCATCCAGGAGGATTTGATCCTGTCCCAGATAAAAAGGATGACAAAGTACATTCTTAATTTTCGTAACCATTCACAACTAAATCTAATTTTCCTGTATCAGGATCGATAACAAGACCGTGAACAGGTACTTCTTCCGGAAGTAATGGGTGGTTGCGAAGTACTGATACGCTATGTTCTACACTTTCTTCCACACTAGAGAAACCGCGCAAGAATTGTTCTAAATCGATTCCAGAATAACGAAGCATATCTAATTTCTCTTCTGTTATACCGCGTTCTTTCATTTTCTCAATCGTACTGCTTGCTTGAATTTTTGCCATACCACAATCATGGTGACCAACTACACATACTTCATCAGCGCCAAGCTCATATACAGCGACTAAAATACTACGCATAATACTTCCAAATGGATGTGAAATAACAGCGCCTGCTACTTTAATAATTTTCACATCGCCGTTACGCATATTCATCGCTTTCGGCAATAGTTCAACAAGTCTTGTATCCATACAAGAAATAATTACCATCTTTTTGTTTGGAAATTTCCCCGCTACAAACTCTTCATACTTTTTCTCTTCAACAAATTTCTCATTGTATTGCAAAATCTCTTCTAATGACTTCATAGTAAGGAACCCTCTTTTCTCTCATTTACACTACATAAATAGTGTACCAAAATATGAAAAACTCAAAAAGGATATCGCTTTATAGTAAAAATAAGATATTTTCAGATAATCGACATAATTCTTTCAAAATATACACACAGCTTTGTAACAAGTCTCACATACTTTAAACGCATTTTCACTATAAACTGATTGTAGATAATGTAAAAAAGGAGTGAATATTTATTATGTCCGACGTTCTGTTACTGAGTCGTTTTCAATTTGCAATTACTGTTTTTTATCATTTTTTATTTGTACCTTTGACAATCGGACTTGTGATTTTAGTAGCGTGTATGGAGACTCAATACGCCCGCACATTGAATCCAACATACCGCAAAATGGCAAATTTCTGGGGTAAATTATTTACAATTAACTTCGTAATGGGGATTATAACCGGGATTACGATGGAATTCCAATTTGGAACAAACTGGTCTGAGTACTCCAAATATATGGGAGATATTTTCGGATCACCTCTCGCAATCGAAGCACTCGTTGCCTTCTTCTTAGAATCTACTTTCATGGGAATATGGTTATTCGGTAAAGACAAAATTTCACCAAAGTTCCGTGCCTTCTGTATGTGGATGGTTGCACTTGGAACAAATATTTCGGCCCTTTGGATTATTACAGCAAACGGCTTTATGCAAAACCCTGTTGGCTACGTCGTACGTAACGGCCGCGCTGAATTAAATGATTTCTGGGCACTCGTTACGAATCCATACGCTTGGAATATGTTCTTCCATACTGTAGTTGGTTGTTATATTGTTGGTGCTTTCTTCGTCATGGCAATTAGTGCCTATCACTTATTACGTAAAAATGAAGTTGAATTCTTCAAAAAATCATTTAAGTTTGGCTTAATGTTAGGCTTATTCGCCGCAACAATTACACCGTTTATGGGACATCAATCTGGTGTATCAGCAGCTAAATATCAACCTGCTAAAGGTGCTGCGATGGAAGCTGTTTGGGAAACTGGAAAAGGACAAGGCTTCTCAATTGTGCAAATTCCTGATGTCAAAAACGAAAAGAACTTTGAATTCTTAACGATTCCAAAGTTAGGAAGCTTCTTCTATACAAATTCATTTGATGGGGAAATTGTTGGTTTAAAAGATATTCCAAAAGAAGATCGTCCAAATGTTAACCTCGTGTACTATAGCTTCCGCTTAATGGTTGCACTTGGTATGTTCTTTATGGCATTAACTTGGTACGGTTTCTACTTAAACCGAAAAGGAAAACTAGAAAACTCAAAACGTTACTTAAAAATTACAATATGGTCTGTTTTACTACCATATATCGCAATTAATGCTGGTTGGATTGTTGCCGAAGTAGGTCGTCAACCATGGACAGTATATAAACTAATGCGTACCGCAGAATCTGTATCACCTATATCTGTCCCGCAAATTTGGTTCTCATTAATTAGTTTAATCTTGTTCTACACTTTACTTTTAATCGCAGACGTATACTTAATGCTGAAGTTCGCCAAAAAAGGACCTGCAGCATTAGAGGAACCTGCTACTGAGGGAGGTGCAGCTCATGTCTCATGATATGCTTGCGATTATCTGGTTTGGTTTATGGGGCGTGATTTGGACAGTTTACTTTATTCTTGATGGATATGCACTTGGTAACGGAATGATTTTTCCTTTCGTTACGAAAGACCGACAAGAACGAAATCAATTACAAGAAGCAATTGGCCCGTTCTGGGGCGGTAATGAAGTGTGGTTAATTACAGCTGGTGGCGCAACATTTGCTGCCTTCCCAGTCACATATGCAAATATGTTTAGTTATTTATATACACCGTTATTCTTAGTATTACTTGCACTATTTGCTCGTGCTGCTGGACTTGAGTTCATGCATAAAGATGATTCACCAATTTGGCAAAAAACTTGTAAATGGGCATTTGCAATTGGTAGTTTCTTAATTGCTTTCCTATTCGGTGTTACATTTGCTAATCTTTATTACGGGCTACAAATCGGAAAAAATGGCTATGAAGGAAATTTACTTAGCTTACTAAATCATTACGGTATTTTAGGAGGTCTGTTCTTCACTGCTATATTCGTCGTATCTGGTGCACTTTGGGTTATGATTAAAACGACTGGTGAAGTATCTGACCGTGCTTATAAAATCGCTAGACCATTTTCAATGGCAGCTGCTATCATTTTAGCTATTTTCTATGTAGCAACTGCAAATCGTACAAATTTATTCCAAAACTTCACAGAATATCCAGTACTATTCATTCTTCCAGTACTTGCAATGTTAATGAGTGTACTCGCACTAATTATGGTGTACAAACATAAAATTGGTCTTGCATTCACATTCGTTTGCTTAACAATCGCAATGTTTATGACAACTGGCTTTGCGGGTATGTTCCCAAGAATGTTACCATCTCGTATTAATGATGCTTATAGTACAACGTTATACAACGCAGCTGGTAGTCAATTAAACTTAAAAATTATGTTCTTCGTTGCAATGGTTATGGTACCAATTGTTATTGGCTATCAACTTTGGAGCTACAGTATCTTTAAAAATAAAATTCATAAAGACTCTGCTAAAGGGTATCACTAAAATGAAAAAAGACACTTCGTTTGAAGTGTCTTTTTTATACGTATGATTTTCGATAAGATGTTATATTTCTAATCTAACAACTATAATACAGAAGAATCATCAACAGCTCACAGCTAGATTGTAGCACAGGACAAGTTCATCATTTTATGCAATTTTACATATTTCTCTATAAAGTAAACTGTATTCCTTGATCATTCACGTCGCTATCCCCTACATCTGCTGTACTAATACCACTAAATGTTTGTACTTTCATTCCTGTATTCGATGATCCTGATCCATTATACGCTTTCGTTTTTTCAATCGGCTGCACGTTATATTTATCTCCTAAATTAATCGTTCCATTGCAGTTTTCAATAATAACGCCTTCCACAACTGACGGCATTTTGTCACCTACTTTCATTTCCTTACTTTCATTTTATGAAAAGTGCCTAAAAAAATAGCATGTTTCCATAAGAAAAAGCACTCAAATTGAGTGCTTTTTCTTATTTACCTTTTTTCTTTTTCTCACAAGCAATTCCATCGCCATCACGGTCTAAATGCTTACCGTAATATGGACTATCTCTTGTAATGTTATAATATCCCGCATCGTTTGCTTCTTTGCAATTAGCAAAACGTTAATGTATTTTTCCATATTCTGTCGAACACAAAAAAGAATCCTGCAGGATTCTTTTTTGCTAAGCATGAATGGCAATTTTGGAGACAGTTGACTTCTTCAAAAATTTATTAGGGGTAATATTTTGAAAAAGAAAGCCTTTCATATGTAGGTTAACACCACTGGAATATATAGTAAATTGATAATGTTTATACGGAAGATTGCTAATGTTTAGTATAGATAGTTTCCACTATGCAAACAGTAAAAACATTCTATACTAAATAAAAAAAGGGCCTTCAAAGAAGACGCCTTTCATAAACAGACACTATAAAACAGAATTATTTATTGTTATACGATTGTTAGATACAAAAAGTAGAGGGAAATGTTTGTATTAAATTCTGTTTTATAAAGTATGTCTACCACTTATATTTTAATCCTCTTCACTTGAAAATAAATATAATATGCATAATTACATACGAAAAAGAAAAGACACTCCATAGAGTGCCTCTTCAACCATTTTACTTTTAATATATCGCTTTACATACATTGTAACATATGTATCCATATATTTTATTGAGAAAATTCAAAATCCTTTTTTTTCATTTTCAATTATAAAATCATGTAATATAAAAGGTATGTCAAATTCTTATACAAATTGAGGTGTACTATATTTATGTCTTTCGGAATTATTCCTCTTATATTGTTTATTATTTTTCTTATCTCCTATTTAAAAGATCCACGAAAAATAATAAATGGGTTTTTATTTAATACTTTTATCTGTTTTTTCCTTATTTTTTGCGTGATTGTATCTTTGAACTCAGATAGTGTTGTCCTGCGCTACATCATTTTTTTACCTTTTTTAGCACTCCTCTTTATGCTTACTTTCGGTACTATCGCTTTAATGTTTGGACTATTTCTGAATGCTAGAATTTTAATGAAGCGAGAAGGAAGACGTTTCACAAACTCTTTAACTTTAATTGCTGCTTTAGGGATGTTATTCTGTATGTTACTCCCTATCATAAATCCAGCAAGTTTGGTCTCATCACATTTCCAGCCTATTTTTGCTGGTATTTCTCTTATAAGCGTATATTTCTTTATACACTTATCTAACTTCTTAAGCGCTTATTTTTTATATCAATTCAACAGACCAAGGCGTAATCAAGATTTCATTATCGTTCTCGGTAGCGGCTTAATTAATGATAAAGTACCACCTTTACTTGCAAGTCGTATTCATAAAGCGATCGACTTTTACTGGAAACAAGCCGCTGTGAATACGCCACCAACAATTATTTTCTCTGGTGGACAAGGTCCAGATGAAGGCCTTCCTGAAGCAGAAGCGATGCAAAAGTACGCTGTTCAAAAAGGAATTCCGCTTGAACATACAGTGCAAGAAAATCGCTCTGTAAACACATATCAAAATATGTTGTTCTCTAAAGAAATTATGGATTCTTTAAAACCAGACGGTAAGTATAAAAGTATTTTTACAACGAATAATTTCCACCTTTTCCGCGCTGGTATATATGCAAGACAAGCTGGTCTTAATAGCCAAGGAATTGGATCAAAAACAGCCTTTTATTATTGGCCTAATGCAATGATTCGTGAGTATGTTGCAATCGTCGTAATGGGACGTAAGCGCCATATGAAAATATGTGGAACTATTTTAGGTTTTGCTTTATTCCTAACAGTCCTTAGTTTTATTGTTTCTTAATAGCATCCCATCCTTTGAAAGGATGGGATTTCTTATACTCATTTCAAAAATATTTTAAAGTTAATATGGTCATAATATTCCCTGCATACATCCATTAAAGGAGAAATTTTTCAAATTAAATGTTAAAATGGAATTTAGGTGTGAATTACGTAACAAATAAGAAACTAGTTTGAAACGAGGAAATTACATGGAGAAAATTATCAAAAACAAGCCCAATAAGCTAAAAATTGCTTCTAAAGCTTTGATGATTATTATTGGGGCATTTATCACAGCGTACGGATTAGAGGCAGTATTAATTCCAAATAACGTATCAGACGGTGGTGTAACTGGTTTAAGTATCGTTAGTTCAAGATTATTTGGATTGCCATTAGGAGCTCTAATCGCAGTTATTAACATTCCTTTCGTTTGGTTAGGGTATAAGCAAATCGGTAAAAGCTTTGCGATTTATTCCATTATCGGGATTGCTTCATTAGCAATAGGTACCGTTGTCATGCACGGAATACCAGCTATTATTGAAGGCGATACATTATTAGTTACAGTTGTTGGTGGTATTATCATCGGTTTTGGTATGGGACTAGCATTACGTAATGGTGGGGCATTAGATGGAATCGATATGCTAGCTGTATTGCTTTCTCGTAAGTTACCATTTGGAACGAGTGACCTTATTTTATTCTTAAACATGTTCGTATTTATTTTCGTATCAACTGTATTCGGTCTTCAAGGAGCTATCCTTTCGGCAATTGCTTACTTTATTGCTTCGAAAGTGATTCATATCGTTGAAGTTGGTTTAAGTGGTTCGAAAGCATTTAAAATCATTACAAAAGAGCCTGAATTAATGGTAGAAACCATTCGCGATCGTTTAGGCCGAAGTGCAACATATAACGAAGTATACGGTGGTTATTCAAGAGAGAAATTCAAAGAAATTTCTTGTGTAATTAACCGTTTAGAAGAAAGTAAAATGAAAGAACTTATTAACGAAATCGATCCACACGCCTTTATTACAGTTTATGACGTAGCAGAAGTAAAAGGCGGTAACTTTAAGAAACGTGATATTCATTAATCTTTATGAAAAAAGAGGGTGTGCCAATATGCTGGCACACCCTCTTCTGTTATTGTTGTCAGTTTTTGTCGGTTAGTCGATATATTTCAATAATCGCTGATATATTTGGAGTTGTGGTCGATATATTTCGATAATCGCTGATATATTTAGAGTTGCGATCGATATATTCCAATAATTGCTGATATATTTTTACTCGCCCCACCGGCTCCCTCGTTTAATCCACTCTACATACTTTTGAAAAGCCGTCACTTCATGTTGAAAACGAAGCGGAACATATAGAAAAAGAGTACATGTACATAGTATCCATAGAATACCTACTACAAAGTGAAATTTCATCGTTGTGCTAATAAACAAACTTAAGAATAATACGAGGAACATCATTACACTAAATCTTTTATACATAGTCATAATAATCTCCTCCTTATAACTTCATTGTATCAGCTATAAGGAATTAATTCCCATAACAAAAGACCGAAAAGCCAATTCCACTTTTCGGTCTCTACACTATCTTCTCTTCGTAATCTTTCCTGAACCACCGACCCTCGTTTTTGGAGGAGATGTATTCCTTGGCGGCGTTTTAATAGATGATTTCGGCTTCACATCTGATCCGCTCGAACCACCTGGTGTTTTCGTTATTTTCCCTTTGCTTCCAGTAGAAGGCGGAGGCGTGCTACTTCCTTTTTTCGTAATACTTCCTGTATCTCCTACAGAAGATTTCGAATCTACATTATCGCCACGCTTAATGATAGACCCTTTCCCTTCCTTCGTAATTGGAGGCGGGGTTTTCTTTTCTTCTTTCGTAGGCGGTCTCTCTGGAATAACTGGTTTATGATTTTGTCTGTCATTATATCCGCGATAATCACCGTACGATGATTTTCGTGAACCGAATATATCATTTAATATACTACCCATAATATATCCTTGCAGGAAGGACGGTTGGTAATTTTGACGGACAAACTCTTTATTACTTATTTCAATTAACGTATCAGATAGCTTCTCTTTATCCTTTTGCAGATTATAAATCTTATCAGAATAAACGAGGAACATTTGATTTTCGTCTTCTTTAGATGCTTGCTTCGGTTCTCTTTCATTCATGAGTTCCTTCGCGACTTCAGGAACTGACCGATTGGCGGCCCTATACACGTAAGATTCTTGTTTACCTTCTTTTGCGACAGATTCTAGCGGATAACGGTCTTGAATCGACTTTGTCTGCCCGCCCTGACAACCTGATAAGGCATATCCAGCAACAACAAGTAATGTAACGATAGCAAGTATAGGGATCACGAACGATTTAATCATGGTAAACAATCGGTTTGACATGATTACGCCCCCTTACGTTGCTCTTATAATTTGTACATCAGCAGGAATAATTGCTTCTCCCTCATACATCATTGTGCGACCATTTTGCCATTCAATACGTAATAATTTTCGATTATCCGATTGGAATTCCCATACATACTGTTCTTCTGAAGCTGAGAATGGTGTTTTCCCCATCACAACAACACGTCCGTTATATTGCTCTTCCATATGGTACTCTGTATCATCCATTTCAATTGTCATCGGAATTTCATCAATCGAATCTAAACGACCATCAATTGGTGTATATAATTTGTAATACGTATTTTCACGATCTTCAATTTTTAAATAACGAATATCTTTCCCGTCTTGCAGTGTTAAAACAATTTCTTTACGAGAATGCATACTCGTTTTCCCAATTAATTCATACATGACTAATGAAACTTCAACCATATCGCCAGGAGCTAACGTTAACAAACTTTTCTCTGGTTTCGGCGGTTCTGGGCTTTTTATTATATTTTTAATTCGTTTAAATAAACTCATGAGCTATCCCTCCTTCTCTCTTTATAAACAAGCACCTAAAATAAGTGCACCAACAATATGTAATGATCCGGCCAACATCGCGTGCGCAACACTGCCTTCTTTCGTACCTTCTTCTAAATCTAAACCAGCCATTTTCTTTAACACAAATTCGATAAACATTTCTACCACTAATAAAATAACGAAAGAAACTGCTGATGCAAGTAGCGCTTGCCATAAGTCATTTGCTTTCGTTATCGATTGAGATAAAATGTACCCTTGTGCGAATAATTTCATAACGAAACGAGTTGTTACAGCTGTATTCCCATTTTTTATTTCTTTTAAATCATTGTATTTTGTAAAAATCGAATCAACCCACATAATTGCAAATAAAAGTACTGCACTCGCTCCAGTCCATACAAGCATGGCTAATACATTTGTCCATGTCATTGCAAAACCTCCTCAAAAAAATAATAGAAAACCGACATGAATTTATTTAGACATGTCGGTTCATTTGTCTCTATTCTATATTATTTCTCATACTGCTTCATAATACGAGCTAATTCATCGTCAACAGCAGAATTTTTGTTTAAGCTTGCGAATTCATCATCTAATGATTTCTCTTTTTTGTACACTTCACCGCTTGCTTCTGCTTCAGCCTCTAATTGAAGAGCTTTCTCTTCCATACGGCTTAAACCAGCTTTTGCTGAGTTTGAATCAAATCCAGACATCGCCTGATTAATATTCTTTTGTGCTTTCGCCGCATTTACACGTGCTACAAGTGTTTCACGTTTATTTTTCAGCTCAGTCAATTGCTTACGCATCTCTTCTAGCTTCAGGCGAAGATTATCAGCAGCAACTTTATTTTGCTCATAGCTTGCTTTATACTCATTCATCTTTTGCTCTGCATTTTGTTTTTCTTCTAATGCACGGCGCGCAAGATCTAAGTTGTTAGCTTGAACAGCCATATGAGCTTGCTCTTCACGTTTTTTCACAAGTGCTTCTTGCTCTTCAAATAATATTTTGAATTTCTTCTCAAGCGCAATTTGAGCTGCTACACTTTTCTCAGCTTCTTGTACATCCGCTTGCATATCGCGTAAATATTGATCCGTCATCTTAACTGGATCTTCCGCTTTTTCAATTAATGAATATACATTCGACATTGTTAAATCTCTTAATCGTTTAAATACAGACATCTAAATTCCTCCTATGATATACCTCATATTTCAAATTCACTACTTGGAAAACTTAAGAATCTCCCTTTACAGTAAAGAATATTCATTTTTACAGCCTATGTGTTTATTATAACAAAACTAATATGTCCTTACATGTTATTTCCAAAATACAGCCAATATAATATGACATTACCTACAAAACATTGTATTCCTAATATATTCTCATTAATTCTCTTCAAAATTGACTCATTTTTATGTACTTTCACTAAATTACATTATTGTAATGTTACTGTAAGCTAACTCGATAGTTACGTCTCCCTATTTCTTATACACTAATACCAGAAGCGACAAACAAGCTTCTCATCATTTCAAGACTAATACAAAAATTGTATTGACTATAAAACATATAAAAGGAGAAATCATCATGAAAAAATTAGTAGGAATCGGATTAGCAGCAGCAATTTCATTCGGAGCATTATCAGGTTGTTCTTTATTAGGAGAGAAAGCAAACGGCTTTGTACTATACGGATCAGAAGAACAAGTTCAGCAAATTACGGATAAAAATAAAAAAGAAGTGAAAGAAAAAGACTTCTATAAAATGAAAATGACAACATTAGATGGCAAAAAAGTTCTTGTCATGGATAAGAAAACTGGTGAAGAACTAGTGAAAAAAGAGTTACTTAGCAAAGTTGATGAAAAAGACGACACGAAACCACTTGATAAATTACCAGCTGTAACAGCAGAGCAAGGTGTATTATTTGCTAAAGAAAAAGTAGAAAATGCTACACTTGATGGGGCAAAATTAAAATATGAAGGCAACACAATTATCGGAAGTGGCCGTGCATACACAGATATGTATGCAATTGTTGATGACGCAACTTACAGTAATGTAAAAGGTGATGAAAAATCTGTTGGGGTATTAAAATTCGATAAAGATCCAAGTAAAGAATTCCCTGGAAAAAATGGTGTAGAAGCTTCTCAACTTGTAAAAATTAAAAAGTAATAAAAAAAGCTTTGCGACATTCGCAAAGCTTTCTTCTATTTATGAGCAATTTGCTCCATATCCGGACTACAAGTATTCGACTGACATGACTTATTTAAAGAACATGCCGCGCATTTTCCTTTTTTACTTCTCTTTACAAAATGAACTAACGTGTATGCTGCATAACCAAAAATGATAGCTCCAATTATAATATTGACCATCATCACAATACATCTCCTTCTAGAATCCGAGTAAGGATCCAACTTGGTATATAATGAACGTTAATACATAAGCAACAACGAGTGGATACACGACAGAGAAAATCGTCCACTTCGCTGATCCTGTTTCACGTTTAATAACAGCTACTGTCGCTAAACACGGAACATATAATAAAATAAAGAACATAAATGCATAAGCTGATAATGCTGTATAATGTGCTCCCATTACATTTCCAAGCAAATCTTCTTTCACCGCATAAATAATGGCCATTGTAGAAACGACCACTTCCTTCGCTAAAAATCCTGTTAAAAGGGATGCTGCAGCTTGCCACGTTCCAAAGCCAAGCGGTGCAAATAGTGGTGCGATAAATCCACCAATCATTGCTAAGAAACTGTCTCCCATATCAACACCAAATCCTGATGGACCTGCATAATTTAATAGCCAAATGACAACAGAACCACCGAAGATAAATGTACCTGCTTTGCGAACAAATCCCTTCCCTTTCTCCCACGTACTTAACCATAATGTTTTCGCTTGTGGCACGCGGTAAGGAGGTAGTTCAATAACGAAAATAGATTTTTCCGCTTTTAAAATGGTAAGAGACATAATTTTTGTAACTAATAACGCAAGGACAATACCTGCAACATATAAGGAGAACACAACAGTTGCCTGACTATGAGGGAAGAATACTCCCGCAAATAATGCATATACAGGTAAACGTGCCGAACAAGACATAAACGGTGTTACAAGAACTGTAAGTAAACGTTCTTTTTCTTGTTCAATCGTTCTCGCTGCCATAATACCTGGAACATTACATCCAAAACCGATAATCATCGGAATGAACGCTTTTCCGTTTAAACCGAAGAACTCCATAATTCGATCCATAACAACTGCAATTCGCGCCATATATCCTGAGTCTTCTAATAATGAAATGAAAAAGAATAGTGCAAAGATTTGTGGAACGAATACTAATACGGCACCAACACCGGCAATAATACCTTCTGTAACGAGTGCTTGAATAAAATCAGAAGCTCCAACACTTGTAAGCCCAGCTGTCACCCAATCCGTAAGCTGTCCACCAAAAAACTCATCTAACATATCCGATAAAGGTGTCCCAATCCACGTAAACGTAACCTGAAAAATAAAAAACATAACTGCTAAAAAGATTGGAAGTCCTAAAATTTTATGTGTAATTAATCTATCAATTTTTTCTGAAAAAGGAATTTTTCCTTCTTTCTCATGCTTCATAACATTTGTTTTTAACTTTTCAATATACGCTTCACGAGTTTTGTAAATATGCTCTTCCAACGTACAATCAAGTTTTTCTTCTAAGCGAGATCGAATGGTTATGAGTTCCTTATAGATTGGTAATGCTTTCATTTCTTTTTCTACTACTTCGTTATTACTTAGAAATTGAAGGGCTAACCATCTTGGATGCTCATAATTCGCTTTCTCTAAAAGAGAAATTACTTCTCCAATTCCTTCATCCATTCGTACACCATATGAAATAATGAATGGCTTTTTCTCGTTTTTGTCATTTTCTTTAAGAGTCGCAAGTAATTCTTCACAGCCTTTTCCACTTCTTGCAACGACAGGAACGACTGTTACACCTAATAGTTCTGATAATCGTTTTACATCAATGACAATTCCTCTTTGCTTCGCCACATCAATCATATTTAAACCAATTGAAACGGGCTTACCAAATTCAAGTAATTGCAATGTTAAATGCATATTTCGTTCAAACTGCGAAGAATCCACAATATTTAACATATGATGAAATTCTTCTGTTAATAGAAATTTGGTTACAACACCTTCATCACGTGAAACTGGATTTAAATCATACACACCTGGTAAATCAATTAATGTTCCTTGCTTATCTTTTAATTTACCAACCTTCTTTTCTACTGTTACACCGCTCCAGTTTCCTACATATTCATAAGAACCAGTAAGTGCATTAAATAATGATGTTTTCCCTGTATTCGGATTCCCTAGCAAAGCTACCTTATTCACGCTAATTCCACCTTTATCATTTTCGCGTCACAATGACGAATACTAATTAACTGTCCACGACACTCCAATGTACAAGGACCTTTAAACATCGCTTTCTGTTTCAGGCGAAGTTCGCTTCCTTCAGCAAGACCGAAAGCAGCTAGTCTACGCTTTAATAGCTGATCTAAAGACTGAATACTTTTTACTAACACTTTCTCGCCAATTTTAATATCTACTAAGCTCATAACCTTCCCCCTCAGAAGAGAATGATAATTATTTTCAAAAAAATTATACCACACCCAATTTCTCTTGTACTATACCCTTTTGCTTCATATTTATTAACATTTCACTACAATTCTATTTCAATCATTGTCATAACAGATTCATTTGCCATTCTCATCCATTTCACTTACAATAAACAGTAGCAAATAAAGAATCTCGTTATCACAGGGGGAGCCATGCCGCTGAGAGGGAACACTTCGTTCCGACCCTTCGAACCTGTTAGTTAATGCTAACGCAGGGATTGTGCAAACGTCCGAAATACATACCTCTTTTTATTTACGTATTTCGTATCCTCCTATGATATCTATTCTTTTTTGTACAACTTGGATTTAGGGGGAGACAACATGCGTAACACCAATTTACAAGCGATGATCGAATCTGCTATTCTTGCAGCCTTCGCCTTGGTCATCGACATTTTACCATTATCAATCAAACTTCCAACAGGCGGTTCCATTTCATTTGCTATGATTCCTATTTTTATTATTGCATACCGCTGGGGCTTTAAATCGGCTTTCTTAGGTGGTTTAGTTTGGGGACTATTACAAATTGTCGTGGAAGATGCTTACATTTTAACACCTGTTCAAGCATTCATTGAGTACTTCATTGCCTTTGCTTTTATCGGATTTGCTGGCTTATTCTATCGTCCAATTCAAAAAGCACTTTTAACGTCTAATGAAAATAACTTAGAACAACCCAGTTTAGGTAGCCGTAAAGACAAACCTTCATCAAAACAAAACGAAGGTAAGAAAGTCCTTGCTTATATTATCCTTGCTACATTTATCGGTAGCTTTGCTCGCTATTTCTGCCACTTTATTGCTGGTATTATTTTCTGGGGACAATATGCACCGAAAGGTCAATCAGCTGTGCTATATTCATTAATCGTAAATGGTAGTACAATGATTGGTTCCTATATTCTATGTACCGTTTTACTTATCTTTTTATTCCTTACTTCACCACGCTTATTTAAGAGCATCAGTGCTTATCAACTAAATGCAAACAAAAAGGGCGCTTAATGAGCGCTCTTTTTTCATATCGTAATATCAATTAAAAATACAATAAATGCACAAAAGAAAATAAATACCATTATACTTAGCCAATTGCTATGCACGGTTCATCGACTCCTTACATAACCTCATTTTCTAACCAGATTATATCGTTTAAAAATAAAGATTAGGTAAAGATTATATGAAAATAATTAAAAAAAGCGTAGATCATATTGTCTACACTTTTTTCGGTAAATAAAAGTAAAATAACACACCATCTTCTGTATTTTCTGCCCCATATTCAGCATCATGTAGTTCTAAAATATTCTTTGAAATGGCAAGTCCAAGCCCCGTCCCACCTTGTGAACGCTGACGAGCTGCATCCACGCGATAAAAACGATCCCAAATTTTATCTAATTGCTCTTCTTCAATGTGAGTACCTTTATTTTCAATGCATACTTTTATACGATCTTTTTCATCTATTGTAGAAATAATAATATCTTCTTTATTTGGTGTATAACGTATTGCATTCGTAATGAAGTTCACGATGACTTGTTCAATGCGGCCTTGATTTGCGACTACTTCAAATGGACCTATATTTTTATGAACATGAAGTTCTTTTTTCTCTATTTCTACAGAAAGGTGTTCACATATATCATCCATTACTGTATCGATATAAAATGGATCCTTTTTCATTTTATATGTGCCTGACTCAAATTTAGCTAACTCCAGCATATCCAAAATTAACGTATCCATTTTATCTACTTCTCGTTCCATCGCCCCAAAATAGTATTCTTTTTTATGCTCAGCTACTCCATCTTTTAAAATAGAAATACAGCTTTTCATAATACTGAGTGGTGTTTTTAGTTCATGCGAAACACCAGAAATGAATTCTTTCCGCGTATTTTCTAATTTTCTTTCCTTTTCAATATCTTGTTCTAGCTGTCCAATATGGGAATGGAGTTTATTTGATAATACATTAATATTTTTTGATAAATCACCAATTTCATCTTTTGAAGTAATCGGTATTTGTTCTGTGAAATCTAAATGTGCTATTTTCTTCGTTGTATCATTTATTTTTAATAGCGGCTTTGCAATTTGTTTTGAATAATAGAATGACGCTAGAAAAATAAGAACAACTACAAATGCAATGATGTAAATGTAGTAATCTTGCACCATTTGTACAGCTTCATCTACAGGCTGTAAAGAAGCCATCGCATATATATAAGTTACCGATCCATCTTTTTCTTTTATTGGTTTCATTAATAATTTATATTTTATATCATTTTTTTCATAGTCCATTGTCTTTGTTGAATATTCGATTTGATTACTCTCTTTTAATACTACATCTGTTTGAAATTCTTTTATACTATCCAAAAATAAAGTGTTTTTATAAATTGGATTTATGGGTCCTTTTACATCAGGGAATTGTACTTTCGTAATACGTCCGCCTATGATAGCATCTAGTTCTTGAGCAGCTGGTTCCTGAACGGCCGGCCTCTTTTCTTTACCAACTTGTTCCCCAACTGCTTTCATCTTCTCCTTAAATGCTTTTTCTAACGGTTTATTCAATCCATTTAAATTCTCCTTAGATAGAGAGAAAGAAAATGGAATAAAACGATCTTCTTTTTTCACTCCAGAAAAATAAATTTCTTGGCCTAAAAACTGATTTGATGGTTTATTATCAATCTCCTCTATATTGACGAGATTGTATAGGGGAATTTTGAATATTTGTTGTCCAAATCTCTTTTGTTGCCAACGATTTATCGTTACCTCAAAATAAAAATCATCTGCATGTTTTAAATTCCCGTTCTGATCTAATGTCGTAATCCACGTATTATTTTCTCTTAAAAAGTCTTGCTCCAGCTTCTGAATTCCTTCTACACTTCCTGCATAGTTCAAATAATTTTTTTCGAAGGAATTTAAATTCAATTTAATATCTTCCACTTTTCTATTCGCATAATATTGTTTAAAAAATATCGTTTGTCCAATAAATATCGTCGCTAAAATTAACATACATAATGCTGTTGTGAGGATAAATAATTTTAGTACAATCCCTTTTCTCATACATTCCCCTCAAATTTATAACCTGTTCGTACTACAGTTGTAATGTACTTTGCTTTCTCTCCTAATTTATTTCTTAAATTACGAATATGGCTATTAACGGTTCGGTCATCACCAGCAAATTCATATCCCCAAATTCTTGAAATGAGTTGCTCTCTTGTTAAAACGATCCCTTGGTTTTTCATAAAGTACGCTAATATTTCAAATTCTGTATGTGTTAAATTAATATCTGTTTTATCTACCATAACAGTACGCGACGGAAAATGGACATGGATACCATGAATCGATAATGTATCATCTTCATTCTCTAAAAGTTGCTTTGTCACTTTTCTACTCTCTAACAACCTTTTTGCTCTTGCTAATAAAATTGGTGGGCTATATGGCTTCGTCACATAGTCGTCCGCCCCAAGTTCAAATCCAAGTAACGTATCATCTTCATCTACACGTGCCGTCAACATAATGATAGGAACCTCGGATGTTTTACGGATTCTTCGGCAAACGGACCACCCATCGAGTTTCGGCAACATAATATCTAAAATAACTAAATCAACCTCTTCTTCCTCAAATACAACTAAAGCTTCTTTCCCGTCTCTTGCTTCAAACACTATATACTGCTCACTTAAAAAATAATCTTTTAATATTTCACGTAATATATCTTCATCTTCCACAATTAAAATATTTTTTGACATAACTTATATATCTCCCTCCCGCCTTCATAAACTATAATTTCACTTTGAATAACTAGCAGTTAACTTCGCCTCTATAATATATCTATCTGGCGCATCCCCTATATAATTAAATGGGTAACAAGTTGTCAGTGTTAATATCGGTTCTTCTTTTTTTATAATAACAGTACGATCATCTGCATCGGTAATCCATATCTTTTGAATTTCATATGTGTACGTTTTATTATCATACTCTAAAACAAGGGTGTCTTTTTCTTTTAACTCTCCTAAATCTGTAAATACAGTATCCCGGTGCCCACTTAGTACAGTATGGCCCCCTCCAGATGGCGTTGTCGTTACATCACTAACGAACATTCCTACTCCTTTTTTCAACGTTGCCTCACTTGCTCCCCAATATATAGAAAACTTCTTCTTTATTTTCGGTATATTTAATAGTGCAACCTTTTCCCCTTCTTTATGTTCTGTTTGAGAAGAAGGCACTTGAGAAGTTACGGGAGTTTCATGTGAAATTTGATCACGTTGTATGTTGTTAAGGCTCTTTATTTCTTCTTTCGTTAGTTGCCCGGCAGAGCTTTTTCCTTTATACCATTCCATAGCATAATATGATCCCATACATAGTCCTATAGCCATTAATATGATACCGATATAATTGAGTAACTTCACGTTTTATCCCTCCATGCCAAAAATGGTAGGAATAACCTACCATTTTTAATATATGAAATTATCCCATTCTTTATAGGACAATATTTTATTTACGCCTTAACTTTATTGCGACGATTCAAACCAAATAATGTCCCTATCCCTACAAGACATGCACTTAGTGCCATCATTGCTACATGATTAGATGCTGTATTTGGTAATTTTTCACCTTGTACCGCTGGCTTTGCTACTTCTTTTTTCGCTGCAGCATTTGTTTGTTGTACTTGCGCTGCTTCTTTTTTGGCTATATCATTTTTTAACTGTTCTTGTGCGATTCTCTTTTTCTCTTCCTCACTCTTTGGTGCAGCCTTTATCGCTTCCTCTTTTTTAGCCATGTCACTTTTTTCTTGTGCTTGTGCTGCTTGTTTTTTCTCTTCTTCTTTTTTAGCCTTATCTTGCTGCTGTTGCACCACTTCTTCCTTCGTTACTGTTCCAGTATCCGCGCTTGCTACTGAAGAATATCCTACTGTTAAAAGTGCCATTGCACAGATTGGTAATAGTTTCTTTTTCATTTCATTTCTCTCCTTCTATACGTTTTACATCACTTCGCATCGGATGTATCACTAGAATAAACAAGAGATATAAATATAAGATGCAGATGAAATATATTTCATTTAAAGATTTCATTGTAAAAAAGGTTATCCGAAATCATCTTCGGATAACCTTTTAAAATTAATCTACACTTAAAGCCTTCTTGCCCATTTGATTATAAATACTTGCAAACCGGCTCTTACTCACTTTTACATTTTTCGTCCCATAGAACGGATCATTATAGTATACATAATTATCATCCACACCTGTTAAAACAACCGCATGCGTATTCATTCTTGCATAAATTATTTTTCCGCCTGGTGTTTTCCACGTTGTAACCGCTCTTGGATTATTTAAAGCGACCGTTACCCACGTCACTACTGGCTTCCCATTTCTCACATAGTCTTCTAAAACAGAAAGATCATTTCCAGTTAAATTCGTTCCTCTCGCATATTTATCTAACAAACGTTTTAATGGTTCTGGATTAATAGAATATCCTGGCGTATTTCCCGTCACATCACCTACAAACCCTACATCTGGATCTCCCCAAATTTGTGATGATGTTTTATAGTTCTTTAATTTTGCTTGATCAAAAGGCATTTCAAAAGCAAATGCTACTTTATTTAATGAGCGACCAATTTGATGTTCTACAAGCATTTGTAAAGAAACGACTTCACAGCCATTATGCAATTCTGGGAATTGATACAGTGACGGTACGTTCAGTATAACTTGACTGCGATTAATATTTCCTTCATTAACCCACTTTAACCCATTACTAGTTTGAATTTGAATCCAACCACCCTCTCTTTCACCATAAACTTCGACTGTCTGTGGTGCATACTTTCCTGATACACGAGATACAAAACTTGGACTATCATAAGCAAAGAACACTTTAGATAAATACTTCGCTTCTTTTTTCGTATCTAACCATTGATAGCCTGCATATGTACGTATACGAAGCCAAGTTCCTCTTTCCTCTAAAACCGTTACTGCTTGAGGACCATAATAATCTAGTATATTCGCAGATCTGAAAGGAGCATCATAAGTAGTAAAGTCTCTATCAATCTGAACTTTTTTGTCTATTAAACAGACCCACTTATAGCCTAAGTCCGTATAAACTTTAATCCAATTTCCTTCTCTTTCTTCAATAACCGTTACAATTTGCGGAGCATACTCACCTGAAATCCCTGAAGATAAGGATGCCTCATTATACGTCAAAAAGTTTTTATTCATATTCACTTTCTTTTCAACTAAACAAACCCACTTAAAACCAGTATCCGTATGAATTCTAATCCAGCCACCATCTCGCTCTTCATACACTGTTACTTCCCTAGGGCCATATTCCTTTGAAATTCCAGATGATAAAGATGGTCCGTTATACGTAAAGAATTTTTTCGAAATGCTTACCTTCTTCATCTTCAACTCATTGTCTTTAGACTTATCTGTAACTGCGACGAGCTGTGCTGCCTCTGCACGTGTAATGGATCTATCTGGTTGCCAACGTCTTCCATCAACACCACTTGATATACCCATGCCAACTAAAATATTAATGAATTTCTCACCCCAATGATCTTTTACATCAGGAAATAATGTTGGTAATTCTTCATGAACCTTTTTCTCTAATTGATAGGCTTGGACTAACATCGTTGCCATAGCAGCTCTTGTCATTTGACCATCCGGATTGAATTTCCCGTTGCCTTCCCCTTTAATGACTCCTGCCTTTTCCACAGCAGCAATATAAGGAGTTGCCCAATGATCTTGAGAGTCTGTAAAAGTTGGTTTCTCACCTTCACTGACTTCTAATTCTAAAATTTTCGCCATAATTGTAGCTGCTTCAGCTCTGCTTAATACTTTGCTTGGTGAAAATGTTCCATCTGGCATCCCAGAAATAACTTTTTTATGAACTAAATAATAAACAGACTCTTGTGCCCATCCTGGAACGTCAGGAAATGATTGCGGCGCTGCCTGTATCGAACTTACAGCTTGTTTTAATTCTATTTCTCCCTTTTCCTGTTCTTCTTTTTGCTTTAATTCAAGCTCTTGCTTCTTCTGTTCTTCTTTCTGTTTTAATTCAAACTCTTGTTTCTTCTGTTCTTCTTTCTGTTTTAATTCAAGCTCTTGCTTCACCTGTTCTTCTTTCTGTTTTAATTCAAGCTCTTGCTTCGCCTGTTCTTCTTTCTGTTTTAATTCAAGTTCTTGCTTCGCCTGTTCTTCTTTCTGTTTTAATTCAAGCTCTTGCTTCGCCTGTTCTTCCTGCTGTTTTCGTTCAAGTTCTTGCTTTATTCGTTGCTCCAGCTCTAGTCGTTGCTTCTTCAATTCTTCCTGCTGTTTTCGCAATTCATCTTGTTGCTTCTTTAACTCTTCCTTCTTTTTTTGTTCTTCAAATTCTTCATGAGCTTTTTCTTCTTGGCCATTGTTTTCTTTTACTTCTACTCCATCCTTTTCTTTAAGTTCTTCTTGGCTTTTTAATTCATTCGTTTTTTTCTCTTGATCATTGCTCTTTACCTGTAATGGATTCTTCTCTTCAAGTTCTTCTTGCTGCTTTTTCAGCTCATTTAATTCCTGATACACTTCTTCTATCTGTACGTTATGTTCACCAGCTTGTTCCAGTAACTCTTCTTTTTTCTGTTTTAAATCATCTATTTTAATAAATAATTCTTCCTGCTGTTTTAAAATTTCTTCTCTTTTTTCTAATTTCATTTCTCGTTCTTTTGCAGCTTCTAATTGTTTTTGTAATTCACTTTTCTCATTGCTCTGCATATGCGATACAGCTTCTATACTATTTCTCGTTTTATTTTCAATTTCAGCTAGAGAGCTAGAAGGAAATGTTAATAGATTTGTCGCTAACAAACTCGCTACTGCAATTACACTATATGTTTTCATCATACACACACCTTTTCAAATTTTATTACGTTCATATTTTCATACTAAATGTAAAATGTAAGATTCCTCCATAATCATAACAAATTTTTCCTCAAACAAAAGACTTTTTGCAAAAAAGAAAAAGAGCACTGTATCAATGCTCTTTTCGGGTGTGTGTCTCAATTATTTACATGTTACTTTCGCGTGATTTAGAAGTAGAACGGGCCGGAGCGATAACTAATTGTCTCGGCTCAGTTTTCTTTAAGTGATTTTTGACGTTACACTTACGACGTTGAACAACCCACGCTTTAATAGGGTTTGTCAAAATAATTTTTTGCTCTTCGTTAGGGGCCTCTTCTTCCAACCTACAACTTTCGCTCCATTTATTCCATTTCATTGTAAATTTAGAAGAAGAATGATCGTCTTCTCGATCAAACAAGTGCAAAAAATCCATCTCGCCAGCTAGCATTACGGTGTTGCTAGTTGCTAAAAAAGAAAAGGTCGTCCAACGTTTCTCCATGCCCTCCTACTCCTTTTTCACATATAGAGTGCCTAAAACTGAATTTACCTAAAATATGCTTGCCTTTTACCTTACACCCATAGTTTATCCAAAACACTACTATGCAACTATCGATTTCCCTTACAACTACCTTACATTTTTGTAAGAAACAAAAAAACCTTCACTATGCATATGTGAAGGTCTCTTATTTCTTATCTATATGATCTTTCATATCATCAAGTCCAGCTTCTTGTAGCTGCGACATCATACCATGAGAAATTGCGCCTAATACTAAAGTCATTCCAATTAGTGAAATCCGAATCGCTGGTACATCAATTATGTAAGCTAACAAGCCAAGAACAATTGTTAAAAGTAATGCTTTTATAAATGTTGCACTTGTATACTCTTTCTTTTTCATCATAATCACCCTTTATGGAAGCGTTTTCTTTATTATAATCAGTATATCATATCATCTGACTATTTTGTGGGTATTTTTGTAAAAAACTTATATCTTCTTTGACTTTTTCCTTTCTATCCTTTACAGTCGAAATGTTCGCAAGTTTTACACTGTAGGAGGACTCCAATGAATATTGAAATAAAAGACACTTTAATTTCTGAAGAACAATTACAAGAAAAAGTAAAAGAACTAGCACTTCAAATCGAACGTGATTTTGAAGGAGAAGAAATCGTAGTCATCGCTGTATTAAAAGGATCTTTCGTATTCGCTGCTGATTTAATTCGTCACATTAAAAACGATGTGACAATCGACTTTATTTCTGCATCTAGCTACGGAAATCAAACAGAAACAACTGGCAAAGTAAAACTATTAAAAGATATCGATGTAAACATTACTGGAAAAAATGTAATTGTTGTAGAAGACATTATCGATTCTGGTTTAACACTTCACTTCTTAAAAGATCACTTCTTTATGCATAAGCCGAAGGCACTCAAATTCTGTACATTACTCGATAAACCTGAGCGTCGTAAAGTAGACTTAAAAGCTGAATATGTTGGCTTCCAAATTCCAGACGAATTTATCGTTGGCTACGGTATCGACTGTGCAGAAAAATATCGTAACTTACCATTTATCGCTTCAGTTGTAACGGAATAATCGTATAACTTAAAAAATCGATAGTACATGAAATTTATATCGGCGATTTTCAAAATATATCGACCGTAACTCAAATTATATCGGCGATTTTTTAAATATATCGACCATAACTCAAATTATATCGGCGATTTTTTAAATATATCGACTTACCGACAATAACTGACAATCTTAGCACCCTATTAAATAGGAAGAAGCTGTTCTGAAATACATGAGGACAGCTCCTTTCTTTCCATTACAAAAAACAGGGAGAGATGAAATATGACAAAGACAAAATTTGAAAAAGTACTCCTCATCGTAAATCCAAAAGCTGGACAAGGCGACTTACATACAAATTTGGCGAAAATCGTACCACCTCTTGCGGCTACTTTTCCTGACTTACATATCCTTCATACGAAAAAGCAAGGTGATGCAACGAAATATTGCCAAGAGTTTGCTAGTAAAGTAGATTTAATTATCGTCTTTGGTGGTGACGGCACTGTATTTGAATGCACAAATGGCTTAGCGCCTCTTGAAACTAGACCTACACTTGCAATCATTCCAGGGGGAACTTGCAATGACTTCTCTCGCACACTCGGCGTTCCGCAAAACATTGCAGAAGCAGCAAAGCTTATCACACAGGAACATGTAAAACCAGTTGATGTTGCAAAAGCAAACGGACAACATTTCTTAAACTTCTGGGGCATTGGACTCGTATCTGAAGTATCAAACAATATCGATGCAGAAGAGAAAGCAAAGCTTGGTAAAATTGGTTACTACTTAAGCACTATTCGAACTGTTAAAAATGCTGAAACATTCCCAGTTAAAATCACGTACGACGGACAAGTATATGAAGACGAAGCTGTCCTTGTTATGGTTGGAAACGGTGAATATCTTGGCGGTATTCCTTCCTTTATTCCGAACGTAAAATGTGATGACGGCACACTTGATATTTTTGTCGTAAAATCAACAGGCATTCAAGCATTTAAAGATTATATCGGAAAGAAACTATTTGAAGACTCAAATGAAAATGACATCTTCCACGTAAAAGCGAAATCCATTCATATTGAAACAGAAGAAGAAAAAGAAGTAGATACAGATGGAGAAAGCTTACTGCATACACCTTGTCATATTGAAGTATTACAAGGGCACTTTACGATGATTTATAATCCTGCGGTTGTGTAATACAAAAAGACGAGCTAAAGTTTTAACATTTTAGCTCGTCTTTTTTATTAGAAAGATATTTTAATATGAGTTTTCGTAATCAAACTCCACCCAATTTTTCCAATGTGTATTAGCGTTCTTATTCACAATAACACTTGGATCTTTCTTCTCTATTGCAGCGGCTACTGATTGGAAGAATTCATTTTCACTTACTTTCTCTTCCTCAACATGTTGCCATTCTTCCGTTTCATACGCTACTTCCCAGTTGCCTTCTAAATCAAACTCTTCTAAAATCCCTTCTTTACTCCACCATAATAAATTTCGTGCTTCATTATTAGTAGCAAGCATACGCATAAAGTATGTTGGATAATGCTCTGTCGTTTGTACTTCTATTCCATTATTTATATAATCTTCTTCTGTAAATTGATATTCAAAATGATGCTCACGAATTTTTAAACTGCCGTTATAAATATTCGGTATAAATTCACCTTCATCATCAAACAACTCATAATCGCCATCATTTAATTGTAAAATACAATCATCACCCATTGAATGAGTAATTCTATCTCCATATACTTGAATATCATTAAACACACCCAATGAACCTACACCAACAAGTTGAAACGCCATTAACCAATCCTTATTATCTTTAAAAAAAAGAGAGAATTTCACTTGCGAAATATCCATATATTCATTATCAAAGGCAGGAAATTCATAGTTACTTTGCTTTTTATCTAATAACCTTAAAATCTCTTTTTGCACATGTATCACCTTTTCATTAATATTATCTAACGTTTACCGTGCTCTCATGTAGCTAGAAAAATTCCTCTTTCATCACTATTCGTATACTCAATCTACCTTAACAAAACTACTTTTCCTACTTCCATCATATATAGGCCGCACACCGCTTCCATTCCTCTTACTTACGCATATATTGGAATGTTGTTTCTAATGCAGTGTATTTTATTTTTGCTGGGAGGTGTTATAAATCATGTTCGAATGTAAGAACGAACTAAGTCTTTCTAATATAAAAAACTTAAAATATAATTCCAACATTCCTATAATAGTGATAGCCTTCAATAATGTCACTTATGTAAAAAATATGTTAAAACAATTAGAAAACAAAAAGATAAAAAATGAAGATATATGGATTTGGGATAATAATTCAACCGCTCCTGCTCTGCTTGCTTTTTATGAGCAAATATCAACTAAATATAATTTAGTAAAGAATGCAGAGAACTATGGGCCACGTTTTTTTGTAATTCCCTATTTTTTCGATTTACTTCCAGATTTCTTTGCTGTAACTGATCCTGATTTATCTTTTAATGAAAAAATGCCAGATAACTTTTTAGAGTATTTAAAGCAATTAACAATTGAGCTTTCACTCTTTAAAGCCGGACTTGCTTTAGACATTATACCTACGCCTAATTTCAACTGGGACCTCATGTCAAACGAGGAATGTACAGTAACAGAATGGGAAATGCAGTATTGGCTTTTTCCTATAACTAAATACAATAACCCTAAAGTTTTCAACGCTGGGATTGATACGACTTTTGCTGTTTACAATAAAAAATTTATTAGTAACGGTTTTTATAATGCCGTAAGGGTAGCTGATAATTTTACATGTAAACATCTGCCCTGGTATAAAGACAATATAATTTCAGAAGAAGAAAAAAATATGTTAAATACTAAATGGGCTAACTGGCACGAATAAAGTGAAACTTTATTCAGTGGTTTTTTTCTTCATCCCCCACCTAACTTCTTTGCTTCCGCTGCATTTTGAGGTGGGGGTCTTACTGCCCATTAAAGTCGGATAAACTTTTCAATTTCGCTAGAGTATAACATAGATATGCTTGCCTGTGACATTCTAACAATACTACTCAAAAATAGAAGAATGGCTTGTTTGCATACTCTAGTTATTATTAGATACAATGAAGAAAAGAAGCACCTTATTATAAGGGAGAGGACAAAATTTGTTCAACCAACAATTAGTGAATTTACGCATTGATTTTGCATTTAAACAATTGTTTGGTACGAATGGTAGTGAAGATATTCTCATTGCCTTTTTAAACGCGATGTTACAAGAGTCTTTAGAGTCACCTATTGCTTCTCTACAATTAGAAGATCCACATTTACACCGAGAACACGCAAATGATAAATTATCAATTCTAGACATCTCAGCAACATTAGACACAGGGACAAAAGTAAATGTAGAAATACAGCTTAATAATAATCATGATATGATGAAACGCAGTTTATATTATTGGGGAAAATTATACACATCTCAGTTACAAAAAGGTATGCCCTACAGTGCACTTCGTAAAACCATCACCATTAATTTATTGAACTTCATAATGTTTTTAGATCACAAAGAATTTCATACAACTGGAACGTTATGGAATACACAACAACAGAAACTCTTGAGTGATGACATAGAGATTCACATTATAGAAATTCCAAAGTTAACAACACAATGGCATGAAGAAAAAGTAAATCCGTGGAAAGATCCATTTGTTCGTTGGCTTTTATTGCTTTCAGCAAATGAGGATGAACACTTAACTAAAACATTGGAGGATATTGCTATGAACCGAGATCCTATTTTACAAAGCAATAAACAAGTGGGAACGTATGAGTCAAGATTCCTCTTTCCGACAAGCCTATGACGCAAGGGAAAAAGTTTTAATGGATGAGGCCGCAAAATTCGCCCATGCAGAGACAGAAGGTATGAAAAGGGGTATGGAAAAGGGCTTAGCAAAGGGCTTAGAACAAGGTATAGAAAAAGGGCGAAAAGAAGGGGTTCAACAAGGAAAAATTCAAATGATTAAAAGTATGTATGATCTTGGTATACCACTTGAAACGATTGCTAAGGCAAGTAAATTAAGTTTGCATGAGATTGAGCATATTTTAGGACATAAATAATGATAAAAAAGCGTAAAAGAACATCATTTACACTATGTTCTCTTACGCTTTTTTTAGTTTGAATCCATTTTTTATTTACTAACAATCCTAAAATAAGAACAAATCGTTACGTAATAATAACCAATGTAAATAACACTATACACACCGATGCTAATTAATAACGGAACTGCAATTTCATATGGAATAACTGTCGCTAATCCTTTCAGCGCAAATAAAGTGTGTAATATACCAACTACTAAAGGAATGAAGAAGTTAAATCTCATTTGTTTTGCAATTGCCTTTTTCATTTCTTTTCTCGTGACACCGAGTTTTCGAAGAACGATGTAACGCTCACGATCTGCATATGCTTCTGTTAATTGTTTGAAGTAAATGATAGATCCTGTTGCAAGTAAAAATACAAGTCCTAAGAACATACCACTAAACATCATTAAACCTGATATTTCAATGCCTTCACGGAAAATAGTGTAGAAATCACTAAATTGTTCTTTACCTTCTGCATCTTCTTCCGGTATTACTTTCTTTAATTTCTCTGTTAATACTTTACTATTTCTTTCGTCCTTCACATCAATATTTTTCACGGTATGAGAGCCAATTGTCTTCTTTGCTAGCTCATATACTTCGTCTGGAACAACAACTAGAAGTTCATATAAGTTTGTAATGTTTTGTGCTTGTACATCTTTCACTTGTACTGGTGCTACTTCTCCAATTGGGAATGTAGCTTTTCGATTTTTATATACGCCACTATCTCTCTTACCTTCACTGTACATGCCATCAAATGCATACAACTCGTTCTTCTTTAAATCTACAGTTTCTTCATTTAAATATTTTGCGATTGTATTAAATGATGATTGTGCGATAATTTCTGTTGTTCTTGATTGTAATGAAGTTCCATCACCATATTCTCCTATTACTTTTACCGTCTCTAACTCATATTGATGAATGACTTCAGTCTTTTCTTCTTTTAAAATCTTATTTACTTTACGATCCACATGAGTATCTTTCAGTTCATATGAATAACTAACTGGTTTATATTTCTTTGCCTGTATATACGTGTTGTAATACATTGTTACAGAAGTTCCAACCGCTGTTAACGTTACTGCACTTAATACTGCAATTGTCGCTAACGATTTTGCATTTCCTTTAATGCGGTATAGTAATTGAGATGTTGTCACCATTTTCATTCCGTTATAGAATGAAGATTTTTTGTTTCGCCCTCTTTTTAATACAAAGACTGTAAAGAACATAAATAATAAATACGTTCCAAGTACTGTTGCTAATAAAATGTAAAGTGCAAGTGGCATAAAGTTATCATTGTTCGAATTTTTAATAGCCGTTACTGACAAGAAATAACCTGATCCAATTAATAATAAAGAAATGATAGCCATTATTTTAGAACCTTTCGGCATGACTTCGCCTTCGTTATCTGCACGGAATAGCTCGATTAACTTAAATTGATAAATAATGCGGTATCCTTTAAACGACGTGTATAAAATAATAAAACAAAAAATAGCTGCTGTATCTATAACCGCTCCAATTGGCACTTCAAAATGAACATTTACATGTAGCTCTAACATATTTAAAAATAACTCTAGGAACCCTTTTGAAAGTAAACTACCAATTACAATTCCGATTACTAACGATAATAAACCCATTAACATATTTTCATAAAAAAGCATTTTACCTATTTCTTTCTTTCGAATACCGAGTAAAGAATAAAGACCTATCTCTTTCTTTCGCTTTCGTGTAAAGAAACCATTGGAATATATAATAAATATCGCAGCGAAAATAATAAGCATGACACTCGCAAGTTGGAATCCTCGTCCGATGTTATCTCCGGCTTTACTTATTTGTGAATTGTATTGCAGCGCCTTAAACGTAAAATAAATGACAATACTAAAAATCATAGAGGCAAAGTATATAAAATAATCCTTAAAATTTCGTTTTATATTACGAAGTGCAATGCTAGATAAGCTCATTTGTCGCACCTCCAGATATGGAAGACATCATATCCATAATTTGCTGGAAGAACTGTTTTCGTGTCATCCCTTTACGATGTAATTCTTTATATAACTTTCCATCTTTAATAAATACAACTCGTTTACAATAACTTGCCGCAAACGCATCGTGCGTTACCATTAAAATCGTCACAAAATCTTTTTCATTCAATGTCTTCATACTTTCTAATAAATCTGTCGCTGACTTGGAATCAAGCGCACCGGTTGGCTCATCTCCAAAAATCATACTTGGATTTGTTACAAGCGCTCTTGATGCTGCGCAGCGTTGTTTTTGTCCACCTGACACTTCATACGGATACTGATTTAAAATATGATCTATTCCAAAATTTTTCGCAATCGTCTCAACGCGAGATTCTACTTCTTTCGCCTTCACCTTTAATAAAGCGAGCGGCAGAGCAATATTTTCTCGCACTGTTAACGTATCTAATAAGTTATAATCTTGAAAAATGAATCCTAAATGATTACGGCGAAATAGTGCCAATTCATCATCATTCATCTTCACAATATCTTTTCCGTCAATTAAAATCTCACCCTTTGAAGCCGTATCAATAGTAGAAAGGACATTCAAAAGCGTCGTCTTACCAGAACCAGACGGTCCCATAATCCCGACAAACTCTCCTTCTTTCACCTGCATATGAATATCTTTCAACGCTTCAAACGTATTTCCGCCTGTATCATATATTTTCGAAATCCCTTTCGCTTCTAACATTATTTTCATCTATCTGTACCTCCTGTTATAAGTCGTGATGTTCTCTTTAAGCAACAGAATTCAGTATAAATACATTTTCTTAACAAATAGTAATGGGGTTTCTTAATATTTTCTTAAAAAGAAAAATCCAAAATCAATTCTTATGATTTTGGATTTAATATAGTTAAAATATTAACTTACATTTCGAACAAAAAGGAGCAGAATTCCCTTTTCTAATTTTCGTATCACATTTTGGACAATATACATATCGTTCTTCTATTTTTTGGCGTTCTATCATATGTAAAGATACTATCCTCATACTACACATAATCCCAATTAATATAAGACTAACAATGAGTAGCATCACTCTCACTCCTCCCCTCTCTATTTTACTATAAAATAACAAACCCGATTCTCTCATCAAGAATCGGGTTTATACTTACAATCCTAACTTTACCTTCGCGCCATCAGGAATTTTATCTATCGTTACTTGCACTTTATCATGTAAAAACTTCCCTCTTGTAATTACGTGCCAATACGAACCTTTCGGTAACTCATCAACCTCACTAATCGTAACTTCTTTTGACTCGCCTTTCTCATCATAGGCTTTCACTGTATACTCACGGCCTTTATTTCCGCCTAATTCTTTTCCATCATTATCAATAATTGCGTAATGATTCTCTAAATCAATAAACGGATTCATTCGATCAATTGCAGCACTCCCATTTAATAAATATGCCGCTCCTGCTACAATAACAATCATTGCTCCAAAAATGAATCTTTTCATCTATATTCCGCCTTTCATTATGTTTTTATTTATGACATTTCTAAGTATAGAGCGCATTTCTTAATAAAAACTCGTACAGTTTCTTAACTTTTTCTTAATGCAGAAGAAATTTGGCATCACATCTAGGTACATGAAATTATATCGAACACAACTCAAAATATATCAACGATTTTTTCAATATATCGACGTTTCGACAAGGAATATCGACTTACCGACAAAAACTGACAGTAGAAACAACAAAAGAGGCCATCCAAAAATGTATTTTGGAACAGCCTCCTCTATTTACTAACTACTGCACTTCTTTTTACATAAAACAAACTGCCAATCAAAACGACAATTACGCCAAAATACACACCATACTCTATCGCAACTGCGACAATACTTTCAATATGTTGTCCAAATAAAGAACCTAGCATAAAGTAAACGAGTGTCCAAACAAATCCTGTCGTATAAGAATACAAAGCATACATCTTAAATGACATATTATTCATCCCAACTACATACGGTACGATATGTCTTACAACCGGTATGAAGTAACTTGTAACTAACGCATAATGACCATATTTCTCTACCATTTGTTGAGATTTCAAAAGATATTTCGCCTTTTTCTTTTTCATTAGCTTATGAAGTACTTTTTTACCAAATATTTTCCCTAATATATAACCTAGCGATAGCCCAGATACAACGCCTAAATATGTTAATAAGAATGCAGGAATGCCACTTAATATCCCTAGTGAAGAGACAAAGCCACCACTCATTACGATCATTTCGTCTGGAATTGGCATACCGATAATACCTAACCATAAACAGAAAAATAAAGCCCAATAACCGTATTGTTCAATATAAGATAATAATTCATGTAATTCCATTATGCATATGCTCTCCTTAGCTCTTTTTTACAGCTAAAGACGTAAGCTGGTGGGAAATTGAGCCACACTTTTTCTAGTGTAATTTCAGGGAAGAAATGCTGTATAAATCCTTTTTTCACAAGTGAATATTGAAATGTAATAAATTCACCGTTTTCTTGTATCGATTCCATTACATTGTTTAAAATACGCTTTGAAACTTCTTCTGGTAAAGAGGTAAAAGGTAATCCCGATAAGACGTAATCCACGCATTCTATATGGAACTCTTCCATATACTTCTTTATATTTTCAGCTGAACCGTGTACAACAATGACGTTCTGCTCATCTTTAAACTTTCTCTGTAACTCTTTGCAAAACACTTCATTAATTTCAATAAGAAGAAATATTGTTTCCTTCTTTTTTCTCTTCATAATCTCCTTCGTAAAAACCCCTGTACCAGGCCCTAACTCTACGATGCATTTCGCTCTATGAAAATCAATTACATCTACCATTTTTCTTGCTAATATTTTTGAACTTGGCGCAATTGCACCAGTATGTTTCGGATGTTTAATAAATTCGTGTAAGAATGTTATGAGTTGCATGTAACCATCTCCCCATTCGTTCAATAGTTTTTAACTTGTTTCTAAGTATAACTATCGTTTCTTAACAAAAATTGAGGAGATTTCTTAAGATTTTATGAAGAATAAAAAACAGCTATCGCCTATAGCGATAGCTGCTCCTTTATTACTTCGCACTCACAATCTTATAATAAGAACGAACCGTTAAGAAGTAATATCCAATATAAATAACACCGTATACTCCGATACTCATTAGAAGCGGAATCATAATTTCAAATTGTATTAGTGTTGCTAAACCTTTTAGTGCAAATAAGCTGTGCAAAATTCCAATCACTAACGGAATTGCAAAGATAAAACTTACTTGTTTGGCGATAGCTTTTTTCATTTCTTGTTTTGTGACCCCTATTTTGTGAAGTACAACATAACGCTCACGATCAGCATTTGCTTCTGTTAATTGTTTAAAGTAAATGATAGAACCTGTTGCTAGTAAGAATACAAGACCTAAGAACATTCCAATAAACATCATTAGTCCTGTTCCTTCAAGCCCCATATGGAAACCAGTGTAGAAATCTCTAAATGATAGTACCATTTCTGATTCACCAGCTGGCATCACTTTTGTTAATTTTTCTGTTAACACTTTACTATCTTTTTCATCTTTTACATCAATATTTTTTACAACGCGTGTTCCAAATGCTTGCTTCGCTTGTTCATACATTTCATCTGAAACGACAACAACTAGTTCACCTAAGTTTGTAATTGCAGTATTATTTGCATCCTTGATTGTTAATGTCTTCGTTTCATTTCCAATTTGGAATACCGTTTTATTTCCTTTATATGTTGGACTAAACTCATGCCCTTCCATATACGAACTATCATATATAAATGCTTCACCAGCAGCTACATTCACTGTTTCTGCGTCGATTTTTTTAGCAAATTTATTAAATTCTGACTGAGACATAAACTGATATTTCTCTGAAATCCTATAGTTCATGTTAAGAATGAAATCAACTTTGTCTCCTTCAAACTTCCCTTTTACAGGAACTGTCTCAATTTCAAATTGATCTTTGATCGGGTGATCTTTCTTCTCTTCTGCAAAAATCGCATTTACTTTCTTATCAAGCTCTGCATCTTTTTTCTCATAAGAGTAACTGTAAGGCGCAACTGCTTTTGACTGTGTAAATGTGTTGTAATACATCGTAACTGATGTACCAACTGCCGTTAATGTTACCGCGCTTAAAATAGAAATTGTCGCAAGTGACTTTGCATTTCCTTTAATACGATATAGTAGCTGTGACGTCGTTACCATATTCATACCGTTATAAAACGATGATTTATTCGTTCTTGCACGTTTCAATACGAATACTGTAAAGAACATAAATAGTAAGTACGTACCTAATACTGTTGCTAGTAAAATATAAAGTGCAACTGCCATAAAGTCTGCATATTTAACTGCCTTCATGAACATTAATGCTAAGAAATAACCTGAACCGATTAAGACAACTGAAATGAATGCCATAATGACAGATCCTTTTGGCATTGCTTCTCCTTCACGTTCTGCACGGAAAAGTTCAATTAACTTAAAGCGATAAATTAAACGATATCCTTGAAGTGATGTATACAAAATAATCACAAAGAAAATAAGTGCTGTATCAATAATGGCAGCTATCGGTACTTCAAAATGAACGTTTAAGTTTAATCCCATCATGCTTACTAGCAGTTCAAGGAATAATTTCGAAAGGACGCTACCAATCGCAATTCCGATAATTAAAGACATTAATCCCATTAACATATTTTCATAAAAGAGCATTTTACCAATCTGTCTTTTACGAATACCTAATAAGGAATATAATCCAACTTCTTTTTTACGTTTCCTTGTAAAGAAACCGTTTGAATATATAATGAACACCGCTACGAATATAATTAGCATGACACTGGAAACTTGGAAAGCTCCACTAATTTTTTTAGAAGCTTCCGCAGCTTTTTCCATTTGTGAATTATATTGCAGTGCTTTAAATGTAAAGTAAATAACGATACTAAAAATCATAGATGCAAAATATACAAAGTAGTCTTTAAAGTTCCGCTGTATGTTGCGGAGGGCAATGCTAGATAAGGTCATCAGCCATACCTCCGGAAATAGAAGACATTACGTCAACGACTTGTTGGAAGAACTGTTTACGCGTTAATTCACCACGGTGCAATTCTTTATATAACTCACCATCTTTAATGAAAATAACTCGTTTACAGTAACTTGCCGCAAACGCATCGTGCGTTACCATTAAAATTGTAGAGTTGTCATATTCATTTAGCGACTTCATACTTTCAAGTAAATCTGTTGCTGATTTAGAATCAAGCGCTCCAGTCGGCTCGTCCCCGAAAATCATACTTGGATTTGTAACGATTGCACGTGATGCCGCACATCTTTGCTTCTGTCCACCAGATACTTGATATGGGAACTGACTTAAAATATGATCAATACCGAATTTCTTTGAGATTTCAAGAACGCGGCGATCAATCTCACTCGCTTTCACTTTTGATAACGCAAGAGGTAACGCAATGTTCTCTTTTACAGTTAACGTATCTAATAAGTTATAATCTTGGAAAATGAAACCTAAATGATCGCGGCGGAATAACGCTAACTTATCATCATTCATTTTCACGATATCTTTTCCATCAATTAAAATTTCACCGTTCGTCGCATTATCAATTGTAGAAAGAACGTTTAGTAAAGTCGTCTTACCAGAACCAGAAGGTCCCATAATTCCAACGAACTCACCTTCTTTTACTTGTAAGTTAATACCTTTTAACGCTGCAAATTTATTACCACCTGTGTCATACACTTTTTCAATATTTTTTGCTTCTAACACTGTTTTCATCTCGACATCCCTCATTTCATCTATTCTCTATTTTCACTATATACATTCTCTACTTTTTCCACTATCGATGTTTCTTACACAAACATGACAGTTACGTAAGACCGGTAAGCAAAGAAATCAAAATTTAACCTAATGAATCAAAGTACTTTGTTACTATAACATTGGGATATCATGCCATCCATTCATTCTCCTTACAGGAACATTACAATTTTGTAAGGTACAAAATGTACCCTACAAAGTTGTGCACGAAATGTCGGGTGGAGCTATTTCGTTCCTGCTATTCTATGTACAGAGGAGGTCATAATATGGATTCACTTAAAAATATGAATGCTGCAATGCGCTATATTGAAAACAACTTAACAAATGAAATTAATTTTAAAGAAGTTGCGAAGCTAGCTTACTGCTCGGAATATCATTTCAAAAGAATGTTTTCTTTCCTAGCTGGCATATCACTATCAGAATACATTCGTTGTAGACGTCTTACTCTCGCTGCTTTTGAACTAAAAAATAGCGATGCAAAAGTCATTGATGTCGCTATCAAATATGGATACAACTCACCAGATTCATTCTCTCGCGCCTTTCAAAACTTACACGGCATAACACCTTCAGAGGCCCGAAATAGTAGTCATTCCTTAAAAGCCTATTCACCAATGACCTTCCAATTATCCATCCAAGGAGGAAACGAAATGAACTATCGAATTGAAGAAAAAGAACCATTTCGAATTATAGGTATTACAAAACGAGTACCGATTGTATTTAACGGTGTAAATGAAGAAATCGCTTCTATGTGGAAAAGTTTAAATCCAAAGTCCATTCAAACGTTAAAGTCACTTTCAAACATGGAACCGAATGGAATCATTAGTGCTTCTACTAACTTTTCTGAAGGCAGAATGGAGGAAAAAGGCGAACTCGATCACTACATTGGAGTAGCCACAACGAAAGATTGTCCAGAGCAATTCGCGCAACTTGAAGTCGCAGCTTCAACGTGGGCTATATTTGAAGCTGTCGGCCCATTTCCTGAAACATTACAAAACGTATGGGGACGTATTTATTCTGAATGGTTCCCTTCTTCGAACTATGAACTAGCGGAAGGACCGGAGATATTGTGGAATGAACAGAAAGATACATCCTCTCCAAACTTTAAAAGTGAAATTTGGATACCTGTTTTGAGGAAATAAAAAATAAAGCTGCTCTTCCTTAAAAGGAAAAGCAGCTTTGTCTTACATTTTTAGTTCTTTTTTATAAGCAATATAGGAATATCCCATCGTTAACCCTACTGCACCAATAATAATTCCAACCATTACGAAAGATTTCCACGTTACTGGTACAAAAACACTTAAAATCATAATAATCCCTAATGCAACAAACACCTTTCCGCTAAAACGGTGCGTTTTTCTCCACACTTCTTCGTTGCTTAACGTCCACGGTGTTTTTATACCTACAAAGTAATTTGGTTTACATTGTGGTAAATAGTTGCCGATGACTATAAATAAAAGACCAACTAATAATTCTGGCACTCGATTGATGAGTACGTTATATCCTAATCCACTTGTAATAATATCTATATTTCCTATAAATAGTAGCAACAGTACCCCATTATTCATCATCATAAAAGCTTTAGAAAATTTCTCGTAATTCGCTTTCTTTGGGTCAATCTTTGGTAACACATTTAGAAATATATATAATACGATCATAATTCCAACCATTGAAATCATTCCATAAAGTTTAGAAGAATATCCATCTACTTTACCGCCGCTCCAATGAGTTGCAATTGTATCCGGCAAATGTGGCCAAGCAAACGCCCAAGCTAAACCAGTTATAACAATTAATAAGATTGCAAAAAGATGCTTTCTCATTTCCCCTCTTCCCCCTTATTCGTAAACGTAAACACCCAAGTTAGCAAATCTTGAAATACCGTTGTGTTTAAAGAGTACACAACGAATTGCCCTTTCTTTTCATCTTGAATAAGTTCAGCATTTTTAAGTGCGTTTAAGTGGTGTGAAATACTTGGTTTTGTCATATTGAAATGTTCAGCAATCTCACCAGCGGTTAGATCACCTTCTTTTAATAAGTCTAAAATTTTTCGCCTTGTTGGGTCTGCTAATGCTTTGAACGCTTGATTCAATGTCTTTCTTCCTTTCGATAATTAGACATTTAGATATTTAGACATTTAGATATTTACCTAAATATTAAACTGATTACCGCTATTTGTCAATTGTATCCAGCTCCCTTTTTACTTTTCACACTTTTGACCTATACTGTTTACTAGCTTATATTTCAACATAATGAAAAGACGTCAAACACATGATACACTATAGCTACAATTGTTTTTTTAGGAGGAATATACATATGTATAAAATTTTAATCGTTGAAGACGATCCAAATATTTCATCATTACTACAATCTCACATTCAAAAATATGGCTATGAAGCTGTTGTTGCGGAGAACTTCGATGATATTATGGAATCGTTTAACGCTGTAAAGCCACATCTTGTTTTACTTGATGTAAACTTACCGAAATTCGATGGATTCTACTGGTGCCGCCAAATTCGTCATGAATCTACTTGTCCTATTATTTTCATTTCAGCTCGTGCTGGTGAAATGGAACAAATTATGGCGATTGAAAGCGGTGCGGATGATTATATTACAAAACCGTTCCACTATGACGTTGTAATGGCGAAAATTAAAGGACAATTACGCCGTATTTACGGTGATTATGCACCAAATATTTCTGAACGTATCGTTGAAGTAGAAGGTTTAAAACTATTCCCAGAGCGTCCAGAAATTCATTTTGGATCTGAGCAAGTTCTTTTAACGAAGAAAGAAGCTATTTTAGCAGAAATGTTATTATCTAAATTCCCTCGTACGGCGAGCCGTGAAGATTTATTAGCTGCGCTTTGGGATGACGAGAGCTTTGTTGAAGAAAACACATTAAACGTAAACATTACGCGTCTTCGTAAAAAGTTCAATGAGCTTGGTATTGAAAATGCTATTGAAACAGTGCGCGGACTTGGGTATCGTTTTAACGCAACTTGGAGTGAATAAGCATGAAGCTATTTTTACGTGATCATTTTGCATTTTTTCTACTGTACGTATTAAACTTCGGTATCATTTTCGTTCTTTATGATGCAGTAGATGGATTTCAAAATAATAAATTTTACTTCGTCGTTTTAAGTTTATACTTATTTATTTGTTTCCTCGCTTACCGTTACGTCCGCAATCGTAGAATGTACCATAGATTAAGTGAGCAACCAGAAAAAATGGAAGATGCGTTTATTGAAAGAGCAACTGCTCCGATGCCTCACGGTGTAAATGAACTCGTGCGCACGCAGTATCGTCTATTCCAAAAAGAGCTACAATCGTACGAAGTAAAACAACAAGAACATCAATTATTTATTAACCATTGGGTACATCAAATGAAGACACCTGTTTCTGTTATGCAGCTTATGGTGCTAGAAATGGAAGACGAACATTTAATTCCAAAGTTTAAAAAAGAATTAGAGCGTCTAAACCAAGGGCTTGATATGGCTTTATACATGGCTAGGTTAAATAACTTCCATGAAGATTTCCATGTCGAGACGATTTCATTAAAAGATACGGTAACAAAAAATATTAACGGATTAAAAGAGCTATTCATTCGTAATGGAGTCTTCCCTGTTTTAGAAGTTCATTCTGATTTAAAGGTTGCTTCTGATGCGAAATGGCTAAAATTTATCATCTATCAGTTAATGACAAATGCTGTTCGTTACTCTGGTGAGCGCGGAAAGAAAGTATTCTTATCCGCTTACCGAAATGGAAAAGATATTATTTTAGAAGTTCGTGATGAAGGTGTTGGTATTCCGCAAGAAGATATTCGAAGAGTATTCGAACCGTTTTACACTGGGAAAAACGGCCGTACATTCGGAGAATCTACTGGTATGGGACTTTATATCGTAAGTAAAATTTGTGATTATTTAGGTCACTCTGTCAAACTAGATTCTGAAGTTGGTAAAGGAACGACGATTAAAATCATCTTCCACAACGCTGCAAATAATCAAGCAGAACATACGGAGAAGGTGACCGAAGCATGATCGCAACATATGCTAGCAAAATGTATGAGAACTTACTCTCATACATTTTTTGCAATAAAACTACATATTTGTCTTCTAGCGGGAGGTACGTATTATGACATTTTGGCAGTTTGCCTTTAAAAATGTAACACGTAATTCCAGAGCTTATTTTGCTTATTTCGTAAGCAGTTCTTTTTCCATTGCTGTTTTCTTTTCGTTTGCTGTTTATTTATTTCATCCTAAATTACAAAATTTCAGTATGATCTCAGAAATTTCAGGATTAATGATTTTTTCAGAAGTTATCATTGTCTTGTTCTCGTTCTTCTTTCTACTTTATTCAATCGGATCGTTTTTAAAAGTTCGGAAAAAGCAATTTGGTGTGTTAACCGTTTTAGGTATATCAAAAAAGCAATTACATCGACTCATTTTCACTGAAAATATGTTAATTGGTATTTTATCTATCTTTTTCGGCATGCAGTTTGGACTTGTCTTTTCGCAATTTTTCTTATTAGTAACAGCGAAAATTACACATCTACCAGGACTATATTTATATTGGCCAACGAATGCTTTTATTTTAACAACAATTGTATTTCTGAGTCTCTTTATTGCAGTATCTTCATTTACACCAATGCTAATTCGTACGAAAAGAGCGGTAAACCTTTTAAAAACGAATAATAGTGGGAAACAAAAAGAAAGAAAACCATCCATATTCATCTCTCTATTTGGTGCGATTTGTTTATTAGGTGGTTATATTTTAGCTGCAAATCCTAAATATTTCTTCTCAATAAACCCGCAAGTAGGCGTTATATATATGGTTTCAAGTATTTTTGTGATTCCATCACTTGTGACAATTGGGACATATTTTTTCTTTTCTCAAATTAGTTTCTTACTTATTTATATTTTAAAGAAAAGAAGAAAGTTTTATATGAAACGAATTAATATGCTGTGGATTTCGGATTTAGCAAGCCGCATCCGAACGAATATTAATATGCTGTTTATTGTAGCGATGCTATCTACAATTGCTTTTACAATGATTACGTTCCTATATGGAGTCGGAAAGTTTACAAAGCTAGAAGTTACGCGAAGTTCACCGTTTCCATTCTCTTATTTTTCTTATGACGCAAATCCTTTTGTGGACGATCATTTAAATTGGCTTGAACAACAATTAAAAAAAGAGAATTTCTCTTATAAAAAAATAAAGGCTGATTTATATGAAACACCACTAAAAGAAGATGAAGGTATAACAGCTTATAATGACATATATGCAATAAAACAAAGTGACTATAATAAACTCGCAGCTTCCCTGCGAATGAAACAACTATTCATGAACGAAAATGAAGCATATGTCTTAACAGGTAACGCTTATGTAACCTTATTCAGCGAATTTGAGCCAAGCTACAATAGAAAGTCTATTACACTTTCTAGCACGAATACGCAATTACAAGTAAAGGGCTATGAACAAGCAGGGGCCATTCCATCTAATTTTTCATACCAAACTTTAATTTTACCTGATACTGTTGTAAATAACTTGCCACATACAACAAAGCATGTAGCAGCGTACAATTATAAAGTACAAAACTGGGAAAAGACGTATAAAATTGCTGATGATTTTATACGAAAAATACAAAAAGATCTACAAGAATTCCAGCACGAAGGGGCCATTATATACTCCTATGAATCAGCAGGTTCATTATACAGAATCACATCTGGTAGTGCCACGTACTTCCTAATCGGGACATTTCTAGGAGTCATTTTCTTTATTGGAGCGGGGAGCGTTCTTTATTTTAGAATGTATACAGATTTGACGAACGAACAAGAGAAATATATAACGATTTCTAAGATCGGTGTAACAGATAAAGAGATGAAACGCTCTGCAACCATTCAACTTAGTATATTATTTTTCGTCCCTTACATTATGGCATCCATTCATACAATGTTCGCAACGAAAATGCTCCAAGATGTAATTGATCTATCACTATTCAAAGAAATTTCAGCTGTTCTTATTATTTTTGGCGTAGTTGAAATCGTCTTTTTCTTATTCATTCGTTCCTTTTACATGCAAAAGTTATCAGAGTATACGAATGGTTAAATTTTATGAATGTATTTAGTAGAGGAAAAGGGTATCTCTTATATCCTTTTCCTCTTCACCCTACTAGGAGGCTAGGCAAATGACATTTTGGCAGTTTGCATTTAAAAACGTCACACGAAACGCCAGAGCTTATTTCGCCTATTTTGTAAGCAGTGCGTTCTCTATCGCAATCTTTTTCTCGTTTGCGGTTTATTTATTTCATCCTAAACTACATATGACAGGCGTAAATGCTGCTCTGAACATATTAATGACAATTTCAGAAATTGTCATTGTATTCTTTTCATTTTTCTTTTTACTATATTCAATCGGTACTTTCTTAAAAGTACGAAAAAAGCAATTTGGGATTTTAACAGTACTTGGCATATCCCAAAAGCAATTAAAGAGACTCGTATTTCTAGAAAACATGCTAATTGGTGTTCTTTCCATCTTTTTCGGCATTCAGCTTGGACTTGTCTTCTCGCAGTTCTTTTTATTAGTTACTGCCAAGATTACACATGTTCCTGGTTTATATTTATATTGGCCAACAGCTGCCATTATTTTAACTATGATCATTTTTCTAGGACTCTTCATTCTCGTCTCATCGTTTACGCCGATGCTCATTCGGACGAGGAAGGCTGTACGTCTTTTAAAAGAAGGAACAAAACAAAAAGAAAGAAAAGCATCTGTGCTCATCTCTCTATTTGGTGCAACATGTTTAATATCTGGATACGTACTAGCAGCCAATCCGCTATATTTCATGTCGCTCGGCGACATAGTTGGGCTTTTGTACGCCGCCACCAGTATATTTCTCATTCCGTCACTTGTTACAGCTGGAACATACTTTTTCTTTTCACAAATTAGTTTTTTACTCATTCGTATATTAAAAACGCGAAGAACATTTTATATGAAGCGAATTAATATGCTTTGGATTTCTGATTTAGCAGCGCGCATTCGGACAAACATTAACATGCTCTTTATTGTAGCGATGCTATCAACACTTGCTTTTACTATGATTACATTCTTATATGGTTTTGGTAAATTTATGAAGTTCGATACAGTAAGAGAAAATCCTTTTCCTTTTACATATTTATCACATACTGAAAATACGTTGGCGGATGAACATTTAAATTGGTTAAAACAAAAATTTAATGAAGAGCAATTTACTTATAAACAATTTAAAACGGATATATATGAAGTATCTTCAGCGGAAGAAAATTCGCAGCTCTATTATGCAATTAAACAAAGTGACTATAATGTACTTGCTAAGGCTTTAAATTGGGAAACACTCAAGGTAAATAAGAATGAATCTTATATTCTTATGAAAGACTTAGATGATCAAGTTATTGGAACGCTTCATAATAAAGACAAGAAAAATACTCTTACACTTACGCAAAACAATTTACAACTACAAGTGAAAGAATATAAAAGTTATAACCCATTCCCAAATCGCTTAATATACCAATTGCTCATACTATCTGATGAAAATGTAGAAGCATTATCCACTGTTTCAAAACAGATGAGTGTATATAGCTTTAAAGTTAAGGACTGGGAAAAAGCTAATAACATCGGTGCGGTATTCATAGACAAAATTAATACCGACGGGAACAACATTCAAGCAGAGCACCCCCCTTTCCATGCAAGTGAAGCGAGCGATTCTCTATACACAACAAAACAAAATGTCGCTTCTTTCTTCTTAATTGGTACTTTCTTAGGTGTTATTTTCTTTATTGGTGCTGGCAGTGTTCTTTACTTCAGGATGCATACAGATTTAACAAATGAACAAGAAAAGTATGTAACGATTACAAAAATTGGTTTAACAGAAGCCGAAATGAAACGATCTGCTACAATTCAACTTGCGATTCTTTTCTTTGTTCCGTACATTATGGCATCAATTCATACGATGTTTGCGACAAAGATGCTGCAAGAAGTTTTACATCTCTCGTTCTTCGCTGAGATTACAGTCGTACTGATGATTTTTGGAACAGTTGAAATTTTATTTTTCCTTTTAATTCGTTCCTTCTATATGCAAAAATTATCACAACACATTAAGTTTTAAAATTAGAAAGGTGATTATTATGGAAGAAGTATTACACATTAAAAATGTCTCAAAAGTGTATGAAGGAAAGGTCCCTCATACTGCTTTAAAAAATATAAATTTACATGTAGATAAAGGTGAATTCGTTGCGATTATGGGACCATCTGGTAGCGGTAAATCTACATTTTTAAACGTTATCTCTACCATTGATTCTCCGACTGCTGGTGATGTCGTGATTAATGGAAAAAAACCGCACACATTTCGTAGAGAGAAGTTAGCTGTTTTCCGCCGCCAAGAGCTAGGATTTGTTTTCCAAAACTTTAACCTACTAGATACATTAACAATCGGTGAAAATATCGTACTACCTTTAACATTAGATAATGTTCCTTTAAAAGAAATGGATGAAAAGCTCGATAACATTTCAAAAAAACTTGGAATTGATCATATTTTAGACAAGCGTATCTTTGAAGTGTCAGGAGGACAAGCACAGCGTACCGCAGTAGCACGTGCTGTTATTCATCATCCGTCTCTTTTACTTGCCGATGAACCGACAGGAAATTTAGATTCAAAAGCGGCAATTGACGTGATGGAACTATTTACGAAATTGAACAAAGAAGAAGATGCAACAATTTTAATGGTTACGCACGATCCATTCGCAGCAAGTTATTGTAACCGCGTCATTTTCATTAAAGATGGCGAACTTTACAATGAACTACACCGCGGATTGTACCGAGAGAAATTTTATCAAGAAATATTGGATGTTCTAGCATTACTAGGAGGAAGACGTGGATGACATTTTGGCAATTTGCATTTAAAAATGTCTCGCGTAATTCTAAAGCATATTTCGCTTATTTTGTAAGTAGTGCGTTCTCTATCATGGTTTTCTTTTCATTTACTGTATACGCGTATCATCCACGCTTACAAATTATGAATAAATTACAGGAACAAGATCCGCTCATGAACTTAGCTGGAATGGCACAGTTTGTTATCGTCTTGTTCTCGTTCTTCTTTCTCTTATATTCTATTGGGACATTTTTAAATGTACGAAAACAACAATTTGGCATTTTAACTGTTCTCGGTATATCCCAAAAACAATTAAAACGTCTTTTGTTTACTGAAAATATGATCATTGGAATACTCGCTATCTTTGTAGGTATTCAAGGCGGTCTTGTGTTTTCTAACTTTTTCTTACTCGTTACTTCTAAATTAACAAGTGCAAAAGGCCTCTATTTATATTGGCCAACAGAAGCAATTATCGTTACAACCGTAACTTTTATTATTTTATTTTTCATCGTTTCTACGTTTACACCGATGTTCATTCGCACTCGTAAAACAACACAGCTCATTAAAGGGACTAAAAAAGGCGATAAAGAAAAAAAACCATCTATACTCATTTCGATATTCGCTTTAATTTGCTTAGCAGTATGTTATTATATCGCTGGTTATCCGCAAGGCTACATAACAGAAAAAAATGTTCAAAATGGATCTGTATTATTTATCATGTTATCTATTTTGCCACTCGTAGTAGTCGGAACATATTTATTCTTTTCCCAAACATTTCTTCTCTTTATCTTGATTTTAAAAAGACGAAGAAAGTTTTATATGAAGCAAATAAATATGTTATGGATTTCAGATTTAACTAGCCGCACTCGTAGTAATATTAATGTGCTCTTTATCGTTTCTATGTTATCGGCACTTGCATTTACGATTATTATTGGATTATTTGCTGCTAATAATAATACGAAGGCATCGGTACTAGAGCGGTATCCTGTCCCCTTCACTTATACATCAGAAGGTGACAATTACCTTGAACAAAAACATATTATTACAATTGAAACTGAGCTTACAAATAGCAATTTCGATTATAAAAAATATAAGTTTACAGTATTAAAAGATACAGCTTCAAAAGAAGATATTATGCTTATGAAGATGAGTGATTATAACGCAATTGCTAAACAATTGAAAAGACCGGAAATAACACTTGATTCTACACAAGTTTATATTATTTCTCGCTACTCACCAGAACTTCTTAATCTCGTATCTAATCCATTTGCAAAACAAAATACGATTACACTTGGATCTAATAAAAAAGAATTTCACATTAAAGGGTTTATTAATAAGGGGATCGAGCCATCCTTTGCATTCCCACATTTAGTTGTCGTACAAGATTATGTATTTAATAATATGATTCCTCATATTGAAACGACTATAATTTATAACTATTTCGTAGAGAATTGGGAAAATGCAATCGTTCCGACGAAAAATATTTTACGTACAATTAGTGATGATGCAAGTGATTTCTTTAAAAAAACCAAAGAAGAACATGCTCAAATTCCTTTTCACATTTACACAGCTACGGATGAACTCATTTACGGTAAAAGAAATTCAATTGCCACTTTCTTTATTTGGACATTTCTCGGCTTTATTTTCTTTATCGGAGCAGCTAGTGTTTTATACTTCCGTATGTATAATGACTTAACAACTGAAAGACAAAAGTATATTACGATTACAAAGCTTGGATTAACTGAGTCAGAAATGTTTCGCTCCGCAACGATTCAATTAGGAATTTTATTTTTCGTTCCTTACATCGTTGCTGGTGTTCACACATTATTTGCCGTTAAGTTTTTACAAAGTATGTTTTCTTTCTCATTACTAAAAGAGACATGTATCGTACTCACCTTTTTCGGGATGATCGAGATTACTTTCTTCTTCTTAATTCGTTCCCTGTACATTAATAAATTATCACAGCAGATCAAAATATGAATAAAATGGCCTTGTGCGTATTGCACAAGGCCATTTTCAATAGTTTTTAATTAGCAGCAATATCCGCCGTAGCCACCATATCCGTAGCCGCCGTAACCGCCATAACCACAACCGCCTCCGCCGAAGCAGCTAGCACCGATGATGATTAATAAAATAAACAATACGATTAGAAGCGCAAAACCGCCTCCGCACCCATGTCTGCGGTTACAATCATCATGTCTGTGTTCACACTTTTCGCTCATTACTCTATTCCTCCTTTAGTATCATTCATAACAAGTTCACCTTGCTCTAAATGAGGGGATTCCATTTATATTATGTTTTCAGGGCGAATCGGAAGCTTGGCTTACTTAAAAACGGGCTTGTTTTGGCAATTGGGCTTCATTGATAGGCGAATTAGCCTTTTCAAGATGTAAGCATAAAGCATTTGACATACTTCTAATTTCTTACTAAAATTTAATTGAACGACCAATCAGTTTTTTGATTATACATTCAAATTATATAAATCAGGAGTTGAATAGCGTGACTGATTCTTTTATTGCAGAGGCTAGGCGTGAACAAATTATTCTTGCATGTATTGATACGTTAGAAGAAGTTGGATATAACAACTTAAGCTTAACGAAGGTAGCAAAAAAAGCTAAGATTAGTACTGGACTTATTTCTTATCATTTTAACGATAAGCTTTATCTTATGAATCGGACATTACAATTTTTAGTTGAGAAACAACATGAATTTATTAGCAATCGAGTGCTATTAGCCCAATCTGAAATAAACAAACTAGAAGCTTTTATTGAAGCACATTTGGCTTATCAAGAAACTCATTACAAAAATAATATTGCCTTAATTGAGATCGTCTTTAATGCAAGAAATGAAGAGAATATTCCTTATTACAGAATTGAAGACGATGAAGAAGATGATGCACTTAGAACGATGTTATTAAATATTTTGAAGACTGGTCAACAAAATGGAGTGTTTTCTAACTCTTTCCAAGCCGACACATTAGCTTCATTTATTTTAGGAGCAATCGAAGAAAGAATGCTGAAGGCAAATGCATCTATATCTATAGAAAATTACTCAGATGAGCTCATAAAAATGGTGAAGAAACTCACTATTTAAATGCCCTGATTTTGAAAAATTATATATGAAGAAAGGATGAACTACACATGAAAAAGGCATCTGTCATTGGATTAGGTTTTTTAGAAAAATTACTTGTTATAGTAAGTCCAATCCTTTTAGGCGTTATCGGATATTTTTCACCTAAATTAATAGAAATTATAAAAAAGATTCCCCTCTTTTCTGATTCGAAAATGATAGAACTTTTAAATTTTATTAACCCGTTCTGGCTTCCTATTATCCTCATGTCAATTGGCGCTATTGCAGGAATTTTATTTTCTTTAATTATTTATAGTGAAGCTTTAAAAATGAACATTACTTCGGAAAGCATTCATGTAAATAAGGACGATCAAAAGAAGCAAATTACCAGGTCAAATGTAAAAGCTGTTTTTGTAGATACAGGCCAAGTGGTAATCATTGATCAAGAAAACCGCGAATGGTTACGTGAAAAATCTGATATAAATCCACATAAAATTAAAGATATTTTCTTGCTGCACGGCTTTCCATGGGTGGAACAAGATCCTTATAAGCAAGACTATAGTCTATGGAAATTAGAGGATGAGCGATTTAGTAAAAATGTAAATACCATTTTGTATGAAAGACGAAATGCTATCCGAGACGGAAACTCGAAGAAAAAGAAGCATTTACGCAAAGATTTGAATGAGCTAGGAGTCTTTGTCAAAGACGATGGAGAAGATCAGTATGTCCGTTCCATTACGTAATAGAAAGCACAAAAACAAATAAAACCTAGAGAGAAATTATATTTCCTCTAGGTTTTATTCGTTTAAATGTGATCTCCTCTCCTAAAGAAACATATTCAATAAAAGCGCAAAACCAAATGCAATAAATGATAACAATGTCTCCAGTACCGTCCACGTTTTAAACGTTTCCTTAACCGTCAAACCTAAATACTCTTTTACAAGCCAGAATCCTGCATCATTTACGTGAGAAAACATTAATGAACCTGCTCCGGTTGCTATAACAAGCAACTCTAAATTCACGCCAGACATATGCTGAATAACTGGTGAAACAATCCCTGCCGCTGTCGTTAATGCTACTGTAGCCGATCCGGTCGCGATTCGAATTAAACCAGCTACCATGAAAGCAAGTACAATTGGTGATAACGATATATGTTCTGCCATTTGCGCAATCGCCGTGCCAACGCCGCTTTCAATTAATATTTGTTTAAATCCACCGCCTGCACCAATTATTAAAATAATAGAACCGACCGGTAGTAAACTTTCATCTGTTAATTTTTTAATCATCTTTTTATTAATACCTTGTCTGATTCCAAGTAAATAAAATGCTGCAAAACATGAAATAAGTAAGGCAATTACTGGGCTTCCTACAAAGACTAAAAATTCAGTCATCTTTTTCGGTAATGAAATATAAGGTGCAACGACCGATAAAATCATCAATACAACTGGTAATAAAATAATAAAGAATGAAACTTTCCGACTCGGTAAATCAGTTGAGACAGTCGTAACTCGAATAAGCTCTGGTTCATTTTCAGGTATAACCCTTTTATGTACCCACTTTGCAAATATCGGTCCCGCGATAATGGCTGTTGGTAACGCGATAAGTAATGAATATAATAGTACCTTTCCTAAGTTCGCGTTATAAATACCGATTGCTGTCATCGCTCCTGGATGTGGTGGCACGAGCCCATGTACGATAGATAATCCCGCAATAACAGGTAACGCAATTAATAATATATTTTGCTTCGTCGTTTTTCGTATGGAAATAACAAGTGGTAATAAAATGACGATCCCCACTTCAAAAAATACCGGAATCCCTATAACAAATCCTGCAAATAACATAGCCCACGGTAGTTTCTTTACACCGAAAAATCGAATAAAGAAATCTGCCACTTGCATGCCGGCCCCTGAATCGGACATCATTTTTCCTAAAATTGTTCCGAGAGCTAAAATACCAACTAAATGCCCTAGTACACTACCGACACCAGTTTCATAGGCAGTCACTATTTTCGTCAAATTCAATCCAGACATGATAGCTAAAAATAAACTCGCAACTGTTAAACTAATAAATGCATGCCATTTCCACCATGATACCCCTAAAATAACAATCGCAATTGCAAGTAACGTGACGATTAATAAGTATATATCCATCTCTCATTCCCCTTACTTTATAAAGTGAAACTTTAATCAGTGAGGGTTTTGTTCATCCCCCACTGATTATTAGTTGAACCAATCGGACGTTTATGGACAGCCCGACTCCCACCTAACTCCTTTGCTCCAACTGAATTTTGAGGTGGGAGTTTTACTGTCCGTTAACGCGGGATAAAAAAAGAGGGAAAATCCCCTCTTTTTATACGTCATAATTCACTACATAATGCTGCATTTCTGTATTGTAGTAGCCTTCGCTATATTCAATTACTTCTCCAACTTCATCGTAAGAATAGCGCATGCGTTTTAATAGCGCTGTCCCCTCTTTTTCACCTAACGCTTCGGCAACGAAACTAGGCGCAAGTCCAACAGCGAATTCATCTCTGAAGTTTTCTAAGTGTATACCTCGGTCTTCTACTAAATCGTAAAGCGATTGCAAATCAAAGTCCGATAAATCTGTACTTGCCATTTTCGCTGAGAAATAGTGCGTATAATGAATGTACGGTGCATCATTTAACGTATATAAACGTTCAATGCGAAAACTTTCCTTACCGAATAATCGAAAAGGCACCGTTCCTTCTTCATTATGAACGATTTCTGCTTTGAGCAATTTCTTTTGTACTTTATATCCTTCTTCCACTAACACTTCTGTAAATTTTTTACCCTTTGACAACTTTGTCGCAGAAGTATTACGGATAACTTTCGTTCCTTTACCGCTTTTCTTTTCCAAATATCCTTCTTGAGCAAGTTCTTTAATCGCATTACGCACTGTAATTTTGCTCACTTTGAACTCTTCTTCTAACTGTGGTTCGGAAGGAATATTCGTATGAATCGCATATACACCATGCAATATTCGATCACGAATAATGTTTTTTATTTGTAAATATAATGGTCCTTTTTTCCTCGTTACGTTCACCGTTACCCCCACTACCTTTCTACATCACCTACTGATGCCGTCATTGCCCGAAGTATATCCTTCTCTGATGACATTGGCGTATCACCGACGATTGTATGTGCAAGCATTCCAGCTGCTGACGCAAATGAAACAGCTTTCTCTGGTGCAAACTCTTCTATCTCGCCATGAATAATCCCGCTCGTATAAGCATCTCCAGCACCTATTCTATCATATACAGAAAACGTAAGTGTTTTTGCAAAAGTGAACGCACCATCTTTACATATAAATCCGCGAAGCGAGTGTGTATTATCGCTATTAATAGAGCGATGTGTACCAGCAATTGTAGCGATATGATACGTTTCAGCTACTTTCGGAATGAGATCAATAAGTTGCGCCTCTCGCTCCGTCTCCTCTGTTTTCATTCCAAGAACGAACATTGCATCTTTTTCATTCATCATTACAATATCAGCTAGCCCTAACATTTCTTCATAATGCGGTCTCGCCTGCTCATATCCATCTTCTCCCCAAAGTGACGGACGATAATTGCAATCAAAGACGACAGTTCCTCTGTTTTCTTTCACTGCTTTCGCTAAAGATTTCATATGATGACGCACCGTGTCATTCATCGCAAGTGTAATCCCGCAAAAATGAACGATATCAATTTCCTTTGCGATTTCTTCAAATTGATACATGTCTTCACATGCCGTATTGAAGCTACTTTCTAATCGATTTGAATATGTAACGCGGCTTGCACGTGCCCCAAATCCATTTTCTAAAAAGTACATGCCGACATATTTACCGCCTCTTGAAATAAATGAAGGACGAATACCTAATTTCTGAATGTGTGATACTGCAGCATCTCCAACCGAATTTTCCGGTAAAGTTGAAATAAGAAAGCCTTCGTGACCGAGATGAGAAAGTGCTGCTGCAACGTTCACACCTGTACCAGAAAATGAGTATTTTAATGTATTAGCTTGCGACAACAACTCATATTCTGGTACTTGCAGGCGCATCATTACTTCACCAAATGCTGCAATTTTCTTACGCATATTGATCAACTAACTTCTTCACGACTGCTAATAATTCACGAACATCTTCTACTTTCGTATTACCAGTTTCCTTATCAATAATAGAAGAGTATACGTGCGGGATCACTTGCTCTACATTTGCTTCAAGCGCAATACGTACAATTGTTTCAAAGTTTTCTTTATCAATTCCGCCTGTTGGCTCTAATGCAAATCCTTCTTCCGCACAAGCCTTCGCAACTGCGCGATATTCTTCTTCATGAGCTAAACCTTTCATTGGGAAGTATTTCAATGAATTTCCGCCCATATCACGTACAAGTGCAATCGCTGTTTTAATTGGAACGATTGCTTTTTCTTCTCCAGCTGCACTAATTGGACCAGTAGAAATATTTACGTACCCTACTTTTCCTGTCGGCGATACTAAACTATTAATCCAGCTATCTTTTTCACCAAGATTTGCGCGTGTCGCTCCAACTGAAGGGAATACTTGGTTAATATGGCTACCTGGATAATGTTTCGCAATTTCAGCTACAACTGCCGCTTGGCGATTATCTCCTGCTCCTAGTCCGATTGATACAGCGTCTTCAATTTCTTTTCCGTATGCTTTCATCGCTGTAACTGCTTCTTCTACTGTTGGATAGTCTTTTGATAACACTCCCACTACTACATAACCTTCTGCTGCTTCAAAAATATCTTTCGCATTTTCGATATTGTTCGCTAATACATTTAATGCTACACGGCCTTTATAAAAACGTTTTTGAATGTTTGTCATTTTAGTTTCCCCCTACAATTTCTCTCAATTTTTCTTCAATTACATGTATGTCATCACCTAAAAGTGGACGTGGATCAATATCAAAGAATCCTTGTCTTACTCCGTAATCACGTGTATAAATTGCGATTTCCCCTTCGCGTAATGCAGTCACAACGTCTTTTGCTGATTTATTTAATTCATTCTCGTCAATATGAATACGAGCTCTAAAAATTGCTCTTCCCGCTTCATCTTGAACGATCGTTACATTTACACCGTTTAATTCTTTTAGCGGCATAAGTACTTGTAACAACTCTTTTTCTTGCTCGCTCTTATCTTCTTTTACTCCGTACTCATCAAGTGCTTGCAGTAAACCAAAAGTTGTTTCTTTCCCAACTTTCATACTTCTTCCAATGCAATGTAATTGCACTTTCAGCCACTCAATATATTTTCGTTTCCCGCCAACAATACCAGAAGTAGGTCCTTCAATTGCTTTTGAACCGCTATAAATGGCAAGGTCTGAATACTTCACATATTTTTGAATATCTTCTTCAGCTGCCGCATCAACGATAAGAGGGATGTTATTTCGCTGCGCAACTTCCCATGCTTCTTCAACAGAAATCATATTTTTTTGTACTGCATGATGGGATTTCACATAAAGAATCGCCGCTGTATTTTCACCAATCGCATCTTCAATATGCTCTGCTTTCCCTTCATTTGCGTAGCCAACTTCTACAAGTTTTCCTCCGCCTAAATAAATCATCGTTTCAACAGGAGCACCGTATTGAACGTTATGACCTTTTAACATAATCACTTCGTTTTTCGCGATGACCTCTTGATGAAGTCTTTCACTTTTACGGCGATTTCCTTCCGTCACGATTGCTGCGATAGAAAGCGCAATTCCGCTCGATGCTGAATTCACAACGACCGCTGCCTCTGAATCTAGAATTCTCGCAATATGATCTCCTGCTTTATCTACTAAATCAGCAATTTCCACATAATTTTGTCCCCCATGTTTCATTGCATCCATAACTGTATCTGTCGGAGCGGATACACCTAAAATACTCATTCTACCGCTCGCATTAATCACTCTTTTTAATCCGTACTTAGCATTCAATGAATGACCCATTGATTACAACCCCTTTCGTATCAATTCTTCTTTCAGCGATGCGCTGATCCCCTTCTGAATCAATTAACGTAATCTTCTCATCTTTCACCGTAAATAAAGTTAAATTTGCAATATCTCCTTCTTGAATACGGCCAAGCTCTGGTTTCTTAAGCCACTCTGCTGCATTTTTCGTCACCGCATCAATTACTTCTTCTAGCGAATAACCTAAGTAAAGGAATTTCGAAAGAACGTGAGCCATACTATACACGGGACCATGCACGCGATTCTTCCGGTAAATATCTGTACTAATTGTATTGAAGGCAATACCGTGACGCTTCGCTGCTTCTGCTACTTTAAAAGAAAAACTAGCATTACCGTGACCAACATCTAAATGTACGCCGCGATTCACTGCATCTAGTAACACAGGTAGCGGTTTGCCTTCTTCATCAAATAAATTATTTTCTTTCCCGTTTAAGTAATGTGTAACCACATCATCTTTTTCTAAAAGAGGTACAACTTCCTCAATGTGAGGGGGCGCTGAACCGATATGTACCATAATTGGTAATGATGTTTCACGGGATAAAGAGCGTGCTACATGCAGCGGTTCAATTCCACTATCACAAACGACACTTTTACTCATTCTCGCTTTTAATCCAACGATTACATTTTTATATTTTTCTACTGCTTCTATTACTTTCTCTTTATCGATCCATTCCATATTGGATAATTCATCAATTCGTTTCAAACCGATGCGAGAAATATTTAAAAAGGCAAATAAATTCGTTTTTGCCTGCTCTCTACTTTTTACTAAATCTGCAATACGATCAGCTCCGCAGCTACCCGCATCAACAATTGTCGTTACCCCTTGCTTAACGCCAATTTCATCCACCTCATCGCCATACGGATCAAACTCTGGAAAAGCATGAACGTGCAAATCAATCCAACCACTCGATACGTAAGTACCTGAGTAATCAAGAACCTTTCCACCCTCACCAGCACCAGCTTTCGTCACCTGTGCGATTTTATTATTTTCAATTACAATGTCAATCTCTTCCCCGTTCACACGTTTCACATTACGTAGTACGAATCGTTCTGTCATTGTATTTCCACCCTTTTCTATAAGAAGCCATAAGAATACGCTTACATTAAAGTTTCATTTTATATCTCTTTCACACGTTTAGCGTAACACAAAAAAAGAGAGAAGTAAATATAACGTTATAATGTTTAAGTCCCGATAATAGATACAATTATCATTTCGTAAATTTTATATGTTAAGATATTTTTAGTACATTGTGCCTCTGATTTTTCAAGACATTTCTCTATCATAAATAAAAAACCAAAAAGCACTTAAATTGATAGGCCTTTTGGTGATAGATAGATTTATAAAATGAAACTTTAATCAGTGTGGATTAGCCTTCACCAACTTTTGAGGTGGAAGCCTTACTGCCCACCAATAGCTGGCTAGAACTAAACAATTGAATTATTAATTAACCAATCAGTAAATAATTTATTTCCTTCACACTCATCTAGATCTTTTGTACGAACATGGAGAATTTCATATCCATACTTATCATAGAATGGATACTGAGAAAATTGATGATTTGATAAATCATCATAGTAAGAAATATCAAAATACACTACCCATAAATTTTCATTACATACTTTATAAGCTATAGCCTCATATGTAAAAACCTCTTCTATATCCCCGTAATAAAATAAATGCATATGAATCGAATCGTCAAAGTTATATTTTTTCATAGATATAAGCTCCTTAGACATTATCTAAAATATTTATGTGCACTAACATTAGGAGGACTATGATAATGTAAGATAGGACCTTTTCCATCAATATAATGATAATCTATGGCAAAAACTCGGTTACCAGTAGCTTTAGAACGTACTTGTATTATCATTCCACCCTTAGCTGCTTCTAAAATATATTGCTTCGGAGAATTGAGTGCCTTTTGTACATATGGACGCGCAACCGCCCAGGCTTTATCCGCAGCAGTTCTACCTACTTTTGAAACTAATACTCTTAATGCACCAAGAACAATAGCAGGCAATATCTCCTGCTTAACAACCAATTCGCCAGTAAAAGGATTTTTTTCAACAACAGATTCAACCCTTAGTTTACTTCCTCCTCTAGTTGTAAAAAAACAGGGTCATTTACTAAAAAACCATACTCTTTTTCGAAATTTTCAAAATCGAAGTCAGAAGTATCAACCTTTGATAAATCAATGCCTAGATTGATTTCAGGGATATACTCCGTTACAATACCATCTTCTTCCGTTTCAATACTTGCATCAGCAATTGATGGTAAAGTAAAGCTCAGCAATAATGCAGCAGAAATCATCCCCGTGATAAATTTCTTTTTCATCTACCATTCTCCCTCCTAAATATATAACAGCAGAAAACAATAAAAATACATTTTTATTATCTCGCATTTTAAATAATAAAATATTAAGAAAAATTTAACTAGTCTATTAATAATCATCAATATTGGTTACTATCAATTTGTATAAAACAATTATTTAATGACATTTAAAATAAATCTCATAACTAATTCATTCGGTGCAAATATAGAGCAATTTATATAATTAATAATTCCTTTTCGTTCCTATTTCAAGTAATCGCCTTTATCAACTGCTTAAAAAGAATGGTCTTAAATCTCATCGATATAAGAAGGTACCATTTTTTATAATCCGATATTGTGTATAAAACAACGATAAAGCATAGACAAGTACCCAATAAAAAAATCGCACTTTAATAAGCTTTTTTAGCACCCCTACTTTTATTTGTTAGTTTAAAGACAATCCGATTTCGTATCCATTGATTTATTTCGCTAGCTTGATAGGCGGCCAATCATGAAAAAAAGCTATCTACTTCAGATAGCTTTTTCTCTATTCCTGAACCGTCACAATAACCCCATCCATATTATTCCCCGAAACTTCATACTGCTTATTCACCGGAACATTCACTGTCCTGTTCCCGGATACTTTATAATAAGAAACCGTATATTTCTTACCTTCCACATCGGTTGTGATTTCTTTTTTCTCTTTCAAGAAGTCTAAGTATTCCTCTAATGTCATTTTCTTTTTTTGCATAATCGCACTATGAGGTAAACCGACATAACGAATGTGCCACGGCTCATATTGAATGCCTGTAATATTGCTTTTATTTTTCGGATAACGTAAAACAAAGCCATGCTTCCATACGTTCTCTTCAATCCATTTTCCTTCAGGTGCTTTTTCCATTTTCTTTTGCGTCGATCCAACGTCCAGTGATAATCCTAAATTATGCTCACTGTATCCTGCTGGGAGTGCATAATTAGATCCCATGTCTTTATATAATTTACTTTGTTCTTTAAAATCTCTATACCCGCTATTCATTAAGAAATGTTGTACACCATCTTTTCCAGCCGCATCGACAACGTTCAAAAACTTTTTTACAACCTCCTTTGATAAACGAAGATTTCTATCAAATATTACGTAGCCTCTCACTAATTCACTACTGTGATTTACATTTATAATGTCAGACCTAATACTATCTTTTTTCACTGGGTAGTCTTTGTTAACTAATAATAGATCCCCTTTATAAATTTCTTCTTTTGTAACCTCTACCTTTTTCATATTTTCATTCTTTACTGCACTATTTTCCCCGCCGATTTTCACATCAATTTCTTTTTGAAATAACGGTGATATATAAACGCCTACACAGATTGTGCATGCGATAAAAAAAGAAATAAATACCCACTTTTTCATTTCTAGTTCCTCCTTAACGTAACTTACGTCTAGAATAGAAAAAACTATTAAAATAAAAAGTGGGATAAAGTTTAAATTTTTATTAAATTGTTACGTTCTCGTCTTTTGGCAATCGCACTTCAAACATTGTTCTAACTACATTACTTTCAGCAGAAATCGTACCGTTATGCTGCTCGATAATATTTTTCGCAATAAATAGCCCAAGGCCTGTCCCGCCACGATTCTCAGTTCTCGATTTATCACCTGTATAAAACATATCAAAAACATACGGTAAATCTTCTTCTGGAATGCTATCTCCGTAATTTATAACTTGTACGACAACTTCTCCATTATCGATATACCCATTCAGATCAACAAATTGCCCATCATATCCGTAACGAACAGCATTTGTTAACAAGTTTTCAAATACTCTAGCTAACAATTTTCCATCACCGTTAATCGGCAAATGAGAATCAACATTCAACCTAGCTTCTAAATGATGTTTTTCTAATAACGGATACAATTCCTCATCTAACTGTATAAGTAACTCACTTATATCAATCGGCTTTTTATCCAGCTTTAGCATGCCATAATTCATACGTGTAATTTCAAATAGCTCATCAATTAAACTTTCGAGCCTTTGCGATTTCGTATATGCAATTGTAGAGAAATGTTTAATTTGTTCCTTCGTTAAATTTTCATCTTTAAGAATTAAATCTAAATATCCTAACACGGATGTTAATGGAGTTCTTAAATCATGAGCTAAGTTTACAACGAGCTGGTCTTTACTACTTTCCGCAAAGTCTCCTCGTTCCACTGCTTCCCTTAATTTTTCACTCGCTACATTAATCTCACTTGCAATATATCCAAACTCATCATTTGATGAAACGCGCACTTCATTTGTAAAATCTCCGTTCGCCAAATGATGAATTCCATTTGAAATCTCATCAAAATATTTTAAATACGGCCTAGTAAGGAAGAAGAAAAACATAATGGACAGAGGTATGAAGATAATTAAAAAGAAATTAACATCCCCAATTTGTCTTATTATCGACCGGACTTGAGCTAACGGATCCTCAAAACGAACGACTAATTTATAATAGATCCGTAACCCTTCATAAATGATATACGTTACGCCAGCAGCACATATCATACTTAACGCAAATAGCATAACCATTTTCGAGCGAAAACTTCTCATCTTGTTAGCCATTGAAAGTATAACCTACTCCCCACACTGTTTTTATTAACTTATTCTTTCTTTTATCTTCCCCAAGTTTTTTCCGCAATGTGCGAATATGTACCATAACTGTATTTCCGCCTTCAAAATAATCATCGGCCCATACTTGCTGAAAAATATTTTCCACATTGTACACTTTCTTCGGGTGACTCGCTAATAAATATAAAATATCAAACTCTTTCGGTGTTAATTCAACTTGTTCTCCGTACACATTTACCGTTCTTCGCTCAGGATCAATCACGACTCCGCCTACCTCTAAAGCAGATTTATTCTCCTCTACTTTCGGCTGATTTAACGTAAGAAATCGGCGTAATTGTGCATTTACACGTGCGACTAATTCAATCGGTGTAAAAGGTTTCGTCATATAATCATCTGCGCCTAGCACAAGACCTGTCACCTTATCAAAATCAGACGTTTTCGCACTTAAGAAAATGATTGGCATATGATGCTTCGCCCGAATTTGGCGCGTCACTTCATACCCATCCATTTTTGGCATCATAATATCTAAAACCACTAAGTCGATTGGCTGCGTTTCAATAATATGAATTGCCTCTTCTCCATCAGCTGCTTTCACGACGTGGTACCCTTCTTTTTCTAAATGTATCTCAATTAAATCAGCAATTTCTGCCTCATCATCCGCTATTAAAATGGAAATGCGCTTCATTTTACTCCCCCTTTATACGCTCGATTGTAAACTAGTCTATCCAATTTGTACAATACGAAAAGGTTACCCGTTAGAGTAACCTTTGTAAATAAAATTATATCAGCGATTTTCCAAATATATCGACCATAACTGGAATTATATCGGCGATTTTTCAATTATATCGATCGTAACTCGAATTATATCGGCGATTATTAAAATATATCGACTTACCGACAATTAACGACAAAATCCTCTCGCTATTTTAAAGACTCCACTTACCGCTCAAAAACAATCCGCTGCTTCGTGATTTCCGCCAGCCTTCCGCGATCTACTTCATACTCAGTATCAACGCTTTGCGGCACCATCACTTTCCCTCCCTCAAGCATCACTTCCGGTGAAATAATATCCTTCTCCCAATGTCTGCTAGAAGCGGATATATCGCCAGGAATCGTAAAGTTCGGCAATGAAGCAAGCGCAACATTTTGCGCTCGTGAAATCCCCATCTCTACCATACCGCCGCACCAAACTGGTATGTTATGCTCCATACAATAATTATGAATTTGGATTGATTCTGTTAATCCGCCCACTCGCCCTGGTTTAATGTTAACGATTTGGCAGCTGCCAAGCGTAATTGCAACGCGTGCGTCTTCTAAACTATGGATACTTTCGTCTAAACAAATCGGCGTTTCAATCTTCTTCTGCAGCTGTGCATGATCAAGAAAATCGTAATCCGCTAACGGTTGCTCAATCATCATCAATTGGAATTCATCTAGTCGTTTCAGACTCTCCGTATCCGCTAATGTATACGCTGAATTGGCATCCGCCATTAACGGGATATGCGGAAACTCTTTACGAATCTCTTTCAATAATTCGTAGTCATGCCCTGGCTTTATTTTCACTTTAAGACGCTCGTATCCTTCTTCAGTGTACTTCTCGATTTGTTTTAACATAACCGGAATCGTATTAAGCCCAATTACAACACCGACTTCAATTTCAGACTTCGTTCCGCCAAGCACTGTCGCTAACGATTTCTTTTGACGCTTCGCATATAAATCCCAAATAGCCCCTTCAATTCCCGCCTTTGCCATTCGGTTTCTTTTTATATGCTGAAACAAGCTCGGCACTTCATTCGGATGAGAAATGTCAGCCTTTAATAAATCCGGTATTAAAAAATCTTGCAGTACATGCAGCGCGGTTTTCACTGTTTCTTCCGTATACCACGGTTCAGAAAATGCAACGACTTCACCAAATCCAATATGTCCGTCCGTATCTTCTAATTCAATGACGATACTTTCACGCTTTTCATACGTTCCGTAGCTTGCAGCAAACGGGATTACGAGTGGCATTACCGTTATATGAAGTGTCGCTTTTTTTATCTCCACTTACATCTCCTCCACTAATTGTCTTAACTCTCGTCTTAACAATTTTTTCGAAGCATTTCGTGGTAACTCCTCTAAGAAACAAGCTTTTTTCGGCACTTTATATTTCGCTAATTTCTCCTCGCAAAAGTGAATAATTTCTTCTTCTGTTACTTCTCCATTTTTTACAACAAAAGCAGCGGGTACTTGTCCCCATTTATCGTCAGTCATGCCGACAACACCAGCTTCCGCTACCGCCGGATGAGAAAGTAACACTTCTTCAATTTGGGCCGGATATATATTCTCTCCGCCAGAAATAATTAAATCACTGCGGCGATCTAATACGTATAAAAATCCTTCTTCGTCTAAATAACCGAGGTCGCCAGTATGAAGCCATCCGTTTTGAATTGTTTCGCGCGTCGCATCTTCACGGTTAAAATAACCACCTGTTACGTTCGGTCCTTTTACTACGATTTCGCCTTCTGTAAATGCCGGCACTACTACACCATCTTTTTCAATACGAAGTCGGCACTGAAATAGTGGTTTTCCAGCTGATCCTACTTTCGTTAACATATAATCTGCGGACAACGTACAAATTTGCGACGACGTTTCTGTCATACCGTACGTTTGATATACAGGAATTCCTTTTTCTACACACGTTTCTAATAGTGGTTTCGGCGCTGGTCCTCCGCCAAGTAACATGCATCGTAAAGAAGATGGGTATGTCTCTGCCCCAAGTCGCTCTAATAAATCAGTTAACATTTTAGAAACGACAGAGATAATTGTTACGCCTCTCGTTTGAAGTGCTTTATGAATAAAATCAGCATCATATTTCGGAACGAGTAAAATGCGCATGCCGTACATAATGTTTTTCATTAAAAGAGATAGCCCACCAACGTGGAACATCGGCATACAAGCTAACCAGCAATCATCATCACGAAGGCCTAAATTAAGCGAAGAACCAACTGCGCTTGCCCAATGATTGCCGTACGTTAAAATAACGCCTTTCGGTTTGCCTGTCGTCCCAGACGTATAAATAATTGTCATTGCTTCTTCTAAAGAAAACTCTTCTTGTATAGAGGCTTCCTCTTTTGGTCCATTCATCACTTCAGCGAATGAATATACAGGAATATCTTTAGCATCAAAGTCTTGATCTGTCACTAAACAAATAACTTTAGCATCATCCATTTGCCAAAGTAGCTCTTCTCTTGAAAGACGCGTATTTAAAAGCACAGCTACTGCACCTACGTAAGATAGGGCGTGAATAACTGTAATCATCTCCATACCATTTTTCATCAGAACAGCCACCTTTTGCCCCCGCTTCACTCCAACATGCGTAAGGTGTTCGCAAACAGATACTACTTTTTCATGCAGCTGCATAAAAGTAACTTTCTCTTCCTCTATTTCAATTGCAGTGCGATCTGGTGTTAAAAATGCACGTTGCATTAACCAATTTGGCATCGTCTCCATCACTCATTCTCCTTTCATGAAAGAAAGAGACTTGATATGACATCAAGTCTCTTAGTTGTTTTGTTTCCGGTTTGATCATTTGGTTGCGACTCACTTTGTGGGCGAGCTGCTTCCGTCTAAGAACCTTAGCCAACGAGGCTAAACAGTCGGCTCCGCTTTTGATCACGGGAAACGAGGGAATTGACCGAAGTCTGGACGGCGTTTTTCTTTGAACGCGTCGCGACCTTCTTTTGCTTCGTCAGTTGTGTAGTACAATAACGTTGCATCTCCAGCTAGTTGTTGAATACCAGCTAGACCGTCTGTGTCTGCGTTGAATGCAGCTTTTAGGAAACGAAGTGCCATTGGGCTGTTTGCTAAAATTTCTTCTGCCCATTGTACTGTTTCTGCTTCAAGTTGTTCTAATGGTACTACTGTATTTACTAATCCCATATCAAGTGCTTCTTGCGCGTTGTATTGACGGCATAGGTACCAAATTTCGCGTGCTTTCTTGTGGCCTACCATACGAGCTAAGTAACCAGCTCCGTATCCACCGTCAAAGCTTCCTACTTTAGGACCTGTTTGTCCGAATACAGCGTTGTCTGCAGCAATTGTTAAGTCACATACGATATGAAGTACGTGTCCACCACCGATTGCATAACCTGCTACCATTGCGATAACTGGTTTAGGAATTGCGCGAATTAGACGTTGTAAGTCTAATACATTTAGACGCGGGATTTGGTCGTCACCTACATATCCGCCATGACCGCGAACTTTTTGGTCGCCGCCTGAACAGAATGCACGTCCACCTTCACCTGTTAAAATGATAACGCCAACATTTGCATCATCACGAGCATGTGCAAAAGCGTCGATTAACTCCATTACCGTTTTAGGACGGAATGCGTTATGTACTTCAGGGCGGTTAATCGAAATCTTTGCGATACCATTGTATGTTGAATAAATAATATCTTCGTAATTGCCTTCTTTTACCCATTCAATAGCCATTACAACTACCTCCTTGTATATTTCTGATCTCCTCTATAAGTGCAACTTCATTCTTAACTGAAAAAAGCATCACTGCATAGTTTTTAGAAATCCCTTTACTATTGTATCAAACTTTTCCGGTTGTTCCACATGAATTGCATGGCCAGCGCCATCAATTTTGACAAATTTCGCGTCAGAGACGCATTTTTCGATATTTTTTAATATGCGAAAGAACTTTTCATCATGCTCACCGTTCATTAAAAGAACAGGCATTTTTAAGTTTTGCAGCTCATTCCACCATGAAGGCTGAGCCCCTGTTCCCATGCCGCGCAAGCTATTTGCAAGCCCTTTTGGATTGTTAGCGAGTCGTTCTTTTCGCACTGCTTCTTGTACGTTTTGTGCTAAACTTTTTTGCGTTTCAAACAGCGGAATATTTTCCCACATCGATACAAAACTTTCGATGCCTTCTCGCTCAATTTTTTGAGCAAGTCGCTCATCTTTTTCACAGCGTTCTTTTCGCTCATCTTCACTTTCAAGCCCAGCTGTACAGTTTTCTAATAAAAGAGAACGTACATATTCTGGATATAGACACGCCATCGTAATCGCCAGTCTACCGCCCATTGAATAGCCGAGTATGTGCGCCTTTTCAATATGAAGATAATCTAGTAGTTCTTTCATTTGCAATGCCGCATTTCGAATATTATAATGCGTCACCTCTTCAGGACTTTCCGTTTTTCCGTGCCCAACAATGTCTACTAAAATGACTTGAAACTGCTCGCTCCAAGAAGGAATGAAGGAACGCCACGTTTCCATACTTCCCGTAAAACCATGAAGAAGTAGAAGTGGTTCTCCGCTTCCGACTACTTCATATTCATACGATACACCTTGCAGCGTTACGTTCATTTTGATTCACCTTGCAACGATGTAGTAATGACGTCCTGTGTTTTTGCCCATAGCGTACGGTGCAACGTTAAGTTTTCATCACGGTTCGTACAAATTTCCACAACGTGTAAACCTTCTGTCGTCGTTCCTTTTTGTACCTCTTCACGGAATTGCTCCCAACCATTTACACGGCTAAATGAACCACCGTACATGTTGACAACATGCTCATAGTCAAGCCCAATTGGAGTTCCAAATAATGATTCGAAATGTTCCTTTTTCTCATATTGTGGTAAGAATGAGAAAATACCACCACCGTCATTATTTACAACAACAATCGTTATATTTAACTCATGTAATTTTGCGGCTAATAATCCGTTTAAATCGTGATAAAATGATAAATCACCGATTACTAATACGAGCGGATCGCAAATCATGCTCGCTCCTAAAGCTGTCGAAATGATTCCATCAATCCCATTTACACCGCGGTTAGCCATCACTTGAATATTTTTATCCGATGTGAAAAAGAATGAATCTGTATCACGAATTGGCATACTATTACTCGCAAATAACGTTGCTCCTTCTGGTAATACGCGGACAATATCCGTAATGACTCTTCCTTCAAACGCAGTATCATATGTTTCCATTTCGCGAAGCGTTTCCTTCGTTTTTTCGTTTATATGTTGCCACATTTGGGACCAATCATTCTTTTTCATAACTGGCATTTTTTCTATTAGTGCACTGCAAAATGCAATATCACTTGCTTGGACAACTTCTGTTGCAACGAGAGCTGGATCTCTCCATTGTCCTGATTCGTCAACAACGATATGAACAGCTTTCGTTTGTTTTTTGATGAACTGCGTTAATGCTTTCGAAACAGGCATACCACCGAAGCGAATTATAACTTCTGGCTTCCACGTTTCTTTTAACAGCTCGTTTCGTAAAAATGTATCGTAACAGTCGATTACCATCGTTTTATCGTGGTGTCCACTACGAATGTTAGAAAGTGGATCCGCTAATATTGGATATCCCGTTTTTTCAGCTAGTTGCGTTGTAAACGTTGCGATTTCTGAATGACTATCATCTCCACAAATAATAAGCCCCTTTTCCATATGTGAAAGGCGCCCTACAAGAGAATCTACATATTCACTCGGCATCACCGCATTCCCTCGCTGAACTACTCCTGTATATTCTCCGCGTCCTTTATCCCATAAACTTTCTAATGAGAAGTCCGGGATAAGCGGTTCACGAACTGGAAAATTAAGATGAACAGGTCCTTGCGGTGCTAAAAGCGCGCTTGCTACCGTGCGCTGCGTTGTCATGCGAGCGTAATGATACATCGCCTCATTCGCTTCTGGAAGTGCCATCTCTGTAAATTGCTTCACAAACGTGCCGTATAAATTAATTTGATTCATCGCTTGTGGTGCACCGACATCTCTTAATTCATGCGGTCTATCTGCCGTTAAGACGATAAGCGGCACTCGCGAATGAAAAGCTTCACATACAGCTGGATAATAGTTCGCTGCAGCCGTTCCTGACGTACATAATAATGCAACAGGACGTTTTTTCGCTTTTGCGATACCGAGCGCAAAAAATCCTGCTGATCTTTCATCTACATGTAAATATGTGTTCATTCCTTCATGTTGTTCCATTAGTAGAGCAATCGGCGTTGACCGTGAGCCTGGACTAATGACAACATCACATACATTTAGACGCGTCAGTTCATCCACGAACGCGCCTAAATAATATGATAATGCTTCTATATGATTGTTCATTTCATTAATTCCTCCAAAGCACCAAGCATCGGTCTAAACTTCAAACTTGTTTCTTCATATTCAAGTTGTGGTACTGAATCAATTACAATCCCGCAACCGGCGAATAAGGATGCTTTCTCGCCATTTAATAATCCGCAGCGAAGTGCAACCGCAAATTCACCATTTCCTTCATCATCTATCCAGCCAATCGGTGCACCATATAATCCTCTGTCTAACAATTCAACATCACGAATCAGTTTCATCGCTTCCAAACGAGGTGTCCCGCCAAGAGCTGGTGTTGGATGTAATTCTTCTACCATTGTTAAAAGACTCGCATCGCCTTTTGCCTCTACAGGCGTATATAAATGAATTAAGTTTTTCGTTGTTAATAAGCCCGGACTTTCCGGAATATTAACGGATTCGCAGTGCTCATTTAATACAGACCTGATCATGTTCACAACATAACCGTGTTCAGCTAAATTCTTTTCATCATGAAGAAGCGCATCACTATTTCGCTTACTTTCTTCTATAGATTGACCATGACCAGTTGAACCAGCAAGACACATTGAAGTAAACTTCTCATCTTCTTTGCGAATTAATCTCTCTGGCGTCGCTCCTAAGAAGCATGCTCCTTTATAATCAAAAGAAAATACGTAACAATCTGGTTGCCCAATGCGAAGTGCTTCTAAAACAAGCGCAGAATCAATATGATGATCCATCTCTACTTTTAGCTCCCTCGCTAATACAACCTTTTGCACGTTCCCCTGCTTCATCTCATCTTGCACTTTCTCAATAGCCTTCATCCAGCCTTTCGGATCTACTTCTACTTTAGAAGTAACTGTTAATTTAGATCCTCCTAGTGCACATTTACTCTCCTCCAAAACTTTCTCTTCTAAAGAAACAATTTCGTTATAAAGAGTTTCTGCACAATCTGTTGCCGAAACGAATGTATTCATTGTTAACCATGCTTTTTCATTTTTTACAGTTAATAAAAATGCTGGTAGTGAAAATGTCGTATCATCAAATTCTTTCCATAAGTCTGTTTTCTCTTTTTCTTGGTCAAATGAAAATCCACCAAATAAAAGAGGACCTGTTCCAAATTCATATTTTTCTCTTTGTACAAACGATTTCTCTTTTACTTTATCCCACTCGTCACGAGCAGTTTGAAAGCGTTTGTGAGAAGCAGTTGCTATAGTGAAAACAGAACCAATTCCAGCAAATATTACATGCTGAGCTGGGTCTGCAAAATAACATCTATTTTCGAATGAGATCCTTTTTCCTGCTGCATAAAACAGAAGTGGATCCATCCAGTCTATTTGTTTTACAAAACTAACCAATATTTTTTCATCAGTTGCATGCTTAATGGCTGCACTTAGAACTTCCTGCAAGCCTTTTTGTTTCGTTTGAATCACAATTGTCTCCCCCCCTATGGGCGAAAAATAGTCATAATTACGCTTGATTTTAAGATACACCTCAAACGAAAGGCCTGTCAACGTTTAGCATTTCTGAGAAATTCACCTTCTCTTCCTAGAAAATAAACGTTGACACTAAATGATGCTTTTTCTACACTTAGTTGTGTACAATATGTGACCAAAGGAGGATTCAACATGGAAATGAACGTCGAAACGAATTCCTCTCCTACGGCGCCAAAGCCAAGCAAGCAAACAGGCTGGCGCATTTGGTGGAGTTTACTACGTCCCCATACATTAACAGCAGCTTTCGTTCCTGTTTTCATCGGAACAGCCTATGCAATGCAGGTCGGAGGTATAAATCAAATACATCTCCCTCTTTTCCTTATAATGCTTCTTGCTTGTCTTCTCATTCAGGCAGCAACAAACATGTTTAATGAATACTTTGATTATAAAAGAGGACTTGATCACGAAGGTTCAGTTGGTATCGGCGGCGCTATCGTTCGCGATGGCATTCAGCCAAAAACAGTGCTTAACTTAGCATTTGGATTTTTCGGTATCGCAATACTATTAGGTGTTTATATTTGTATGAATTCTAGCTGGTGGCTTGCTGCAATCGGTCTTGTTTGTATGGCCGTTGCTTACCTTTATACGGGTGGCCCCCTTCCAATTGCCTATACACCATTTGGAGAGTTAACAGCCGGATTATTTATGGGTGTCATTATTATCGGGATTTCATTCTTTATTCAAACTGGAACTGTAACATCAGAAGTCGTTTTACTATCTATTCCAAGCTCCATTTTAATTGGTGCCATTTTACTTGCTAACAATATCCGTGACTTAGATGGCGATAAAGAAAACGGTCGTAAAACGTTAGCAATTCTCGTTGGACGCGAGCGAGCAGTTGGTGTACTTGCTTCTATGTTCATCGTTTCCTACATTTGGACAATTGCTTTAATTATCGTCGGCATCGTATCACCATGGATGCTTATCGTATTTTTAAGTGCACCGAAAGCATATAAAGCGACGAAAGGCTTTATCGGCAAAAGCATTCCAATGGAAATGGTACCTGCGATGATAGCAACAGCAAAAACAAATACAATCTTCGGTCTCTTAATGGGAATCGGATTATTACTTGGATATTTCCTTTAAAAGGAGCTGCTAATGCGGCTCCTTTTTCATATACCAATTTCAGCTCATAATTCCTACTCGCAACGCTCATACTATGTAAAGAAACTGAATTGTAGGAAGGTGGACGACTATGTTAACTCCACAACAAATAAATCAATTTAAATCCGTTTTAGAAAAACAAAAGCAAGAACTAGAGCAAACGATACAAACACACGAAAATGAAGATCGTGCATCTGAACGTGAATCTGTTGGAGAGTTATCTAGCTATGATAACCATCCGGCTGATATGGCAACAGAGCTATATGAACGTGAAAAAGACTTCGGGCTTATTGAACTTTGGCATAAACAATTAGAGGATACGAAGCATGCCTTGCAAAAAATAGAAGCGGGTACGTACGGCATTTGCGAAGTGTCTGGCGAAGAAATTCCGTTTGAAAGATTAGAAGCGATGCCAACCGCTACAACATGCGTTCAGCACGCAACAAATAAGTTAAATATGAATACACGACCAGTTGAAGAAGAAGTGTTGTCTCCTTCTTTCCATAAACATGATGAAGATCATTCTGTTGAGTACGATGCAGAAGATGCATGGCAAGATGTTGCCAATTACGGAACATCTGAAACACCATCTGATTTAGAAAGACAAGATTCGAAAAACTATAACGGCATGTACGTAAATAGTGAAGAAAACGTAGGCTACGTAGAGGATTTCGAAAACTTTATCGGTACAGATATGTACGGAAAAAATCCGCAAGTTTTCGCTACGGAAGAACATGAAGAATATGAGCAAATGCTTGATGACTTTGAAGAGCGTACCTTTAAGGGCGAATTGTCTTCAAATGAGTCGAGTTCCAAAGAATAAAAAAAAGCATTCCGAAAATCGGAATGCTTTTTATCGCTAGCTAATTAGTTTTTTGTAACGTTAGCAGCTTGTGGTCCACGGTTACCTTCAACGATTTCGAAAGAAACTTCTTGACCTTCTTCTAAAGTTTTGAATCCGTCACCTTGGATAGCTGAGAAGTGAACGAATACATCGTCTCCACCTTCAACTTCGATGAAACCGAAACCTTTTTCGCTGTTGAACCATTTAACTTTACCTGTTTGCATGTCATGTACCTCCTAAATAAAAATGAAACTATGAATCCACATGAAAAGGTGGATATAAAGGACATGAATGTATAACAAGCTTACAGCCTTTAATTCAACGTGCTTTATTTCCGTACCACATTATGTAGCTCAATAGTGACTTCACTATATCACGCTATATCCAAAACGTCAAATGAGAACACTTTCATTCCATTATTTTTTTATAATTTTAATATAATGTTGAACTTCCATATTCATATTTTATCTCGCTATTTGTGGACTGTCCGATTGGTGAGAGCTGACAACCAATTTTGGGTGCTCCCACTTTATTTGAAAATTAACAAAACTAAAGTATTCTAATCTTATTAAATTCTGTACAATATAAATATCTATTACATACGAGGTGAAAAAAATGAGAGCACATGAAATCGAGTATAAATTATACGGCGATGATATGCAGTTTGTTGAAATTGAGTTAGACCCAGAAGAAAGCGTGATCGCAGAAGCTGGTGCAATGATGATGATGGAAGATTACATAGAAATGGAATCAATCTTCGGCGATGGTTCTGGCCCATCTGGAGGTTTATTCGGAAAATTAATGGGCGCTGGTAAGCGTCTCGTGACAGGCGAAAGCATGTTTATGACTGTATTTACAAATACAGGTCACGGCAAGCGTCACGTATCCTTTGCTGCTCCGTATCCGGGTAAAATTATTCCTGTAGATTTAACAGAATATCAAGGAAAAGTAGTTTGTCAAAAAGATGCATTTCTTTGTGCCGCAAAAGGCGTTTCTATCGGAATCGAGTTTACGAAAAAAATCGGAACTGGTTTCTTCGGCGGTGAAGTTATCCAACCTTATGAACTTGTCCACTAAACCAAACTAAGAGAGTAACCAGACACATAAAGATGTGTTTTTTTTATGCGTTCTAACAGATACGCTACCTTGCAATATGTCCATCTTAATGGTATGTTTTACCAAGAGGATTAGAGTAAACAGATGAACTGTATTTAAATAGGAAGATTATAAACAGGAAGAGGATGATTATTAGTCGGAGGATTTTAGAGGATTATTATAAATACTAGAATTATAGAGAATAAGAGGATTCTATAGGGTTGGGGGATATATGGATAAGATTATTGAGTATAAGGGGTATTTTGGGATTCAATATAAGAGGATTAGAGAAAATCGATCATATGAAGTTATGGTGGCTGGTATCAAAAAGGACCATGACGATTTTAGATATATGCTTGTTGTAGGCACAAATGGGAATGTATATTTTGATGCTTATAGATATCTGAATGAAGAATTAGCAAATGAGGGATTTAGTAAAAGAGGACAAGCACTTAGTGCCTTGAAATTACTTTATTCATACATGGAACTTTTCAACACAGAAATAAGATATTTAGATAAAGATGATAAGAATAAGATAATTGCCTTCCTTCAAGGTGGTCAGGGGATTGGACAAAACATATCGTATGACTTTAAGACTGTTCGAAAGAATGAAACTGTAAATAATTACTTGGGCGTATATAGAAGTTATTTTCGTTATTTAGGGATAAAAGACAGCATATTTGAAGAATTAAGTGGGCAAACAATCTTAGTAAATAAAAGTGGATTCAATTCTAAAGGTACAGGAGTAGAAGTACAAAAATACTCAATGAACTTAAAGGAAATCGAAACAAAGGTAGTACCAAAATATATAAGATATTCTGAGTATTTAGACATTCTAGAACTGATTGAGGATAAGTATACACTTCGAGAGAAGATTATCGTTAAATTGATGTACGAATACGGACTTAGAATTGGTGAAGTTTTAGGTTTAACTTTGGAAGATATTCAAGGCGAAGATACAACAAAGAAAAAAGGCAAATGTCGATTAATATTAAGAAATCGTTTTACAGATAAATCTTGGCAATATGCAAAAAGTTGTCTAAAGGTTATATCGCGCGATATTTACAATAGTGCGAGTTATTATGAAGAAAATAATGGTTTTCAGGTGGTTAATATCCTACCTACAACTTTTGATTTGATTCAAGAATATATTGATGAAACTACCTCTCCTTTTTCCATGAGTGATAAAGCATACGAAAACTACTCGGAAAAGAATATAGCAGATAAAGTTAGCTCAATCGATATTGATAGAAACGCATATGTTTTCATTAGTAAAAACTATACACCAATATCTGGCGGAGCTTGGAATGTGATTATGAAGAAGATTTTTCAAGAGGTTGGGATTAAAACTGACAAAGGAAAGAAAATTGATAATTTGAACCATCGCTTTCGTCACGGTTTTGCGATGTTTAAGGTATTACATGAAGGATATGATGCACTCAAGTTAGCCCATGTTATGCGTCATTCGGGTACGGGCAGTGTTCAGCAGTATTTTAATCCTACAGAAGATGATCTGATTGATTTTGCTATCAAACAAGACCAGTTAACTAAGAGAGGTTTGAATCTATGACGGTAGGCAAAGATGATAAATTAAATAGTCAAGTTATAGCAACATTTAAACAGTATATACAAGACCATCTCAAAGACAGTGAATTTCAGTCTTTGTTTTTGAATTTTTTTGAGGAGGATTATTCGCAACGAATTTTCACAGCACACCACCGTACATCAATTCATAAGTATTTTGAACAGTTCTTAATTGCTATGTTTGAGAATTACACTATCCAAAGCATATCTTGGAAACAGTATTGTTTAAGTATGAAGTGTATTCGTATTCGGGATTGGGATAAACGAACTAAAAGAATAGCAAGACAACTATTGGCTTACTTATATCATTACATCACAGAAAATTCATGTTCGGTTACGGAAGGAATCATTGAAATAAAAGCACATAAAAAATTCCTAATTTTCGAAGAACGAAAGTTCCCTGAAACAGGCGAGTATTGGTTGGATAGATTCAGCACTAACTTCCCCCTCGATAGTTCACCAGAACAACTACATTTGATTCCAGGTGATAACAAAAGGGATTCTACCATTCTTAACTTAAATATCTTTACAGGCGAAATACAGAACCTGATTCTAGGATATTATCAAAGTGAAATTTCTAGCAAACAACACAATGGTTTAAGACAATTTATTTATCTATTTCGTTACAGTTTATTGACAGTTGAAAAAGAACTTCGATCCATTGATGATTTTACATTTGAGGTCTTTAAAAAGCAGTATAGATTTTATCAAAAAGCGAATATGATAAACACGGTTGCCTCGATGAATTTTTCTTTTTATCTCATCCGCTTTTATTTGTACCTTTGCAGAATTATAAAAGAAAAAAATATACAGCACAATATCTTTGAGGGGACACACTACAACGAAAACATTTTAGCCAATAACCTTTTTGGCTCTTTTTATGAAAAAGGTTATAGATTGTTGATTCATAATCATTTTGAAGAAATACCATTTGAAAATAGATGGCAACTCATAACTTCTGATGGGTATGCAAATATGGTAAAAAACAAGCCGAAGGGTATTGATTTTACGGAAGTTAAAGATAAATATTTGCGTGAAGATTTAAAAACTTACATTTGGAAACAGTCCAATATGTCGGTCAACACCGTAGCAATCATGCATCATATCCTTATCGAATTTCTAAACTTTATATCTGATTACAAACAATTAAACCAACTTAAAGAGAATGATTATGTTGACTTAGATGTAGTGGAACAATGGAATTTCTATATAGGCAGTAAAAAAATAGGTACGAGAAATAATTATAGCAAAGCGTGTAAAAGTTATTTGAAGTTCTATAAAGATAAATATCAAATTCCACAATTAATCATTGAATCATTCACAAAAACACCACAAGATAATGATGGTGGAAATCCTATGACAAAACATGATTTAGACCTATTTTCTAAAAAATTTCAGGAACAAAGAACACGGGGAATCATTGGGGAACTTTGTTATATCATTTTCAACTTAGCTGTGACAACTAAACTTCGTTTTGGAGAAATATTAGCTTTAGAAAGAGATTGTATTGTAGAGAAACATGAACAAGTTAGCGTAATTCAATATTATTCAAAAGTGACTGGGAATCAAAAGGTTAAGTTAACTCTAGCAATTGAAAAGGTTAATCTTATTGAAAAAGCTATACGTCTCACGGAAGATGCACATAGCAAAGCCGTTGGGGATATTGCTAATTATATATTTGTGAAAGAAGATGATTCTAAAACAAATAGAATAATAGAGATAGTCCACCAATTTAGCCGTGCTTTCTCTAAAATTCAAAAAGAACTACAAGGGCAACTTGATGGTAAGTATCGTCCATATGAGCTTCGAGCTACCTTTATAGATAATGTATATAACGAAGGTATAAAAGATGGACTCCCCACTTCTGTGCTCGCTGAAATGGCTGGTAATGGTGTGCAAACAGCTAGGAAGTATTACCGTAAAGCTTCTGAAGTTCAAGAATATGCTGAAATGTTTGCAGGAGTTACGATTTCAGGAGTCGATGTTTATGGAAATGTCTTAGAAGAAAAAGATGTAGCGGAACTAAATCCAGTAGAACAAGGACTTGGCGGATGTACACAAGAAGGTTGTGTAATTGATGACGAACAATATGAATGTCTTGTTTGCCCTCATTTCGCTACTACGGCAAACAGAATACCATTATTTAAGGAGCATATAACAAGGCTGAAAAAACTTAAAGAAAGTACGTTGAATAGCCAAGAACGAGATGTAATTGATGCTCAACTTAAATTGTATACAGCCTATTATTTAAAACTACTCGAAAAAATTGGAGCTGAATCTAATGTTGCAGACCTTTGAGTATATAAATGATTTACCAACCTATGAAAAAGTACGAACGAAACTTACTGATATAAAGCCTAAAACATTTGTAGATTTTCCTGTAACATCCCACATAAATTTTTCAGATAATGTGTGGATATTTCCAGAGTTCAAAAGGTTTACAGGTGAAGATAGTCATTATGAGTACGATTTTAGTACATTGGATACAACATATAAAAATTATGCTAAGTATGTCGTTTTAAGAGAATTGTTTACCAAACATAATCGTTTTACTACTGTGAAACCCAAATTCGTTATCATAAAAGATTTCATTAGTCATTTATCTGAAAAACATATGTTTTATCCAAACCTTATTGATGCTCCTTTTCTTAAAGAGTTTTTATCTAATACTCCTTCGGAGCGTAATTTACAACGTAAAAAACAAGCCATTAAACTCTTTTTGTCTGAAATAGAACTTAGAGTGCCAAATGTTAATTTTTCAGAGTGTTATCAATATCTTAGAGATATTGATAACAGAAAGATTAAAGTTGAAAGAGAACAAGGGAAACACAAATTTGTTCCTGTACACATACATGACAAAATAATTTCTACCGCCATTCAAGATTTGCGTAATGAATATTTATCTCTTACTCAACGTGCGGCCGCTTGTATGATTGTTTTATTAGCTGAAACAGGAATGCGTATAGGCGAGTTTAGACTTTTAGAAGTGGAACAGTTAGAACAAATTAGTGTTGTAGGTGAATCAACATCCTTTCATTACCTCAACTTTAAGACTTACAAGACTGTAAAAGAAACAAACTTCAAATGGACTAGGAGTTTCATTACAGAAAATGCTCAAATTGCTTATGAAACACTTGTCGAGCTATACAAAGAAAAAAGGACAACAAAATACCTATTTGTTAACGACAAAGGAACAATGGCGTCAAAAACTTTATTGCGCATTCGCCTAGTACAATTCTTTTATCGAAATCGAAATACATTTCAGTTCGATAAAGTTATCGATCACGAAGTAAATCAATTTTCCGTTACGAGAAAGAGGAATTTCACAGCACTGAAATCTATCCCTGATAGTGAGATAGACACAGATATATACTATGTCACCTTCCATCAATATCGCGTTGTATTGGCTACGATCTTATATAATAAGGGGTATCATCTGGACTTCATTCGCCAACATATGAACCATTTGACCGAAGAAATGACCAAGCATTACATTCGACTTGAAGAGATAGAAAAATTAGAGGTTAATGCCGTTGAAACGTTGATGAAAAGATCGTCTAAGGACGGTTCGGCACTTAACACAGATATAAATGAATCCTCAGATAAACATTTAACCGAAGAAATTCAATCTGAGAAATATCAAGAGATTTACGACCAGATAAATAAGTTTTTGAAAAAGAATAAGTTAAATATTTTCAAGGATATAAAAGAAATCGTATCTAAACTTTCCAGAACGGATAACCCAATTGCAGATATGGAGCTAGGCATATGTGCAAAGTCCTTCAATAAATTATGTGAACGGAATCAGTATATATCAAGCATCAATGATGCTTATTATCTGGGTGTTCAGATTCATTCATTAGACGATTTACCACATTCGATAAAGCGATTCGAGGAAAAAACAAGCATTATTTCATACAATGAACGTTTGTACAAGAAAAATCAGAAGTATCGTAACGAATTCGAAAGAGAATTAAAAGGTATCAAAAAGTACATTGAGCGAAAATTGAATCCAGAATTACAGTTGCTTAAAGATGAAATCAGTGCAATTGGATTTGAAGAAGTACATAGCAAATACCCTGCCTTAGAGGAAGTCATTAAGAATATTAAAGATGTTGAAAAGGACGTGCAAAAATGGAACGAGAAAGTATTGTAGTTGCAACCCAAGAACGTTTAGAACAGTTCGGTTTAGGTGAACTAACTCATTACAAAGAAAGTACCCAAGAACAGTTCATTACAATTGAACAATACTTTCTTGAAACCGAAGGTAGACTTAATAAAGCATTTGAAGAATTTAACTCTATCAACTTTAATATTCGAGGAATATGTAGTGAGATAAATATTTCTAAAAGTACCATTTACAATAATCCGAATACGTTACGTTTATATATTGAAAAACGTATTGATAATATCGAAAATCAAGACTTATCATTAAAAAGCAAGCAAGAAAAGACACAGAAACGAATGTCAGAAGTTGAAACCTTTCTTGATAAAACCATTATAGACTTAATCGAATTTAATAACTTGAAAATGCGTAATGAACACTTGCAAAGTGAGGTTAATAGACTTGTAGAAAAGAATGAATTATTGAGTCTTGAACGGGCCGAGCTTGTTAAAAAGTTAAATGATGTGGAACTAGAACTTAGACGATTACGAAATAAAGAGGTAAATGTTGTTTCATTTACTCAAGACAAAGAATGATCTAATTATAATAGGAAGCATAACTCTGCATTTTATGCAGAGTTATGCTTCCTTCTTTTTTGTACAAGGATATGATTCCGTAAAGTTTTTATTGAAATTTCAATTTAGAATTCCAAATATTTAACTATTCATCAATTTATTTCTTATGATATCTTGGAAGAATCCATAAACTAAACCATTTAATTCTATATTAAATGGTATAATTTTATTAATCGTTTAAACAAGATATTAATCTTTAAAAGTCAAGGTACATACTGAACTTGGAATTTTATTTTAATCAATAAAACGAAAAGAGGGAATTCGATGCATATTAGTGATTTCATTAAAAATTTTACTAATCATCCAGTGCTGTTTGTAGGTACTGGACTAAGCCTTAGGTATTTAGAAAATTCTTTTACATGGGATGGTCTACTTTTACACATTTCAAATAAGGTTAAAGGATCAAATGAATTTTATTATGATCTGAAGTCAAAATATGAAGAAGATGGAAAGTATGACTATACTAAAATTGCGCAAGACCTTGAAATGGAATTTAATGAAGTATTAAAGAGTGATCGTAATGGTGTGTTTAAGGAAATTAACGATCAATTTTATGCGAATATGGAACAGGGTATTAATATTAGTCGTTTTAAATTGTATATTTCACAATTGTTATCTGATTATAAGGTTAGGGATAGCCAAGTTACATGAGGTTTCTGAGCTAAAAAAAGTGAGAAAAAATATTGGTTCAGTTATTACTACAAATTATGATAGTTTTATAGAGGATATATTTGAGTTTAAACAATTGATTGGTAACGATATTTTGTTAAGCAATCCCTATGGTTCTGTTTACAAAATACATGGGTGTGTTAATGACCCGAATAAAATTATTATTACAGATAGCGACTATAAAGATTTTGATAATAAATACGAACTTATTAGGGCACAGTTATTATCACTGTTTATTCATAATCCAATAATATTTTTAGGTTATAACATAGGTGATAATAACATTAAAGGAATTCTTAAAACTATTTTTACATATATAGACCCTAATACCGAACAAGCAGAAAAAATTAGGAAAAACTTTTTACTCGTAGAATATGCTGAAGGATCGCAGAATACAGAAGTTACCGATCATGATATTGATATGAGCGGGTTTTCTACAATCCGTATTAATAAAATTAAAACGGATAATTTTTTAGAGATTTATAAACACTTGGCAGATTTAAATTTGCCCGTATCTGCGATGGATGTTAGAAAAGTACAAAATATAGTTAAAGAGATTTATGCAGGAGGCAATATACAAGTTAGTGTTACAGAAGATGTAGATTCATTAAAAAATGGAGAAAAGGTCTTAGCCATTGGATCATTAAAGACAATTACTTATGATTTTCAAACAACTTCAGAGCTAATGGAAAATTATTTTAAAATTATAGATGAATCTAACCATCAATTATTAAAGTTAATTGACAAACATAGGATTCATCCGACTCAACATTTTCCTATATACGCTTTTAGTACAATTCAGCCAGAGCTTGCATGTTCTAGGTATTTGAAAGGCAATCAAAATAAGAAAATAACTAATATAATTGGTAGCGTAGCCGATTTTGCCCAACAACATACAAGTATTGATGGGATTTTACAAGATCGAGATATAGCACAATCAAAAAAGAACTTAGCTATAATATTAGGAGTAATAAACGAAAGAATTCCACTAGATACAGTTGAAGAGCATTTAAGGAATTATGATGATAAGAAGTCTACGGATTATAGAAAACTTTTGTGTGCTTATGATTATCAAAAATATGCAGATGGACATGAAAGAATAAATCTAGCTAGTTCAGGTGGTTCAGCCGTAAGTTAAGAGAGCTTTATATGAACTTTATATTAAAAGAAGTTCAATATATTATAAAGACTTTAAAATTCACAAATGTTAGGAGAGATTTACATGAGTTACTTATGTCCACTATGCGAACAAGGACAAATCAGTATTACAAAAGAAAGAACTGGCCCTCCAGGTTTTAGAACGACCGATTATGATATAACAAGCAAAACCTGTGATTGTATAACATATGAGTGTGAAGCCGTAGCCATGGCTATAATGAGCTATAAAGATGAAACTCTTATAAAGACAGATACTTGTGAAGAGTGCAAAGAAGAAAAGGCTACTGTACATTATCCTGTAAAAAGTTGGGTAGGAGAATACAAAGATATTTGCTCCCATTGTTTTAAAAAGGAAATGGAAAAACTAGAAGAACAATACAGTTGAAACTAATTGAATAGGTTAATTGAAAAATAAAAAAGCATTCTATGTTGAATGCTTTTTATTTTTATCATCATTTAGTGATGTACTAGAGTGTATTAATATACGTTCTAATACTTTTTCTGTAAACGGCATAAAGTAATTAAGTATTATACCTCCGAAGCAAATAGTTAAGACCGTTCCAACACCAATTGGTCCGTTTAAAATCATTGCTAATATCAAAAATATAAGGTAAATGAAAGTTCTAGAAACAAATATATTTGTTCTAGTTAATTCTTTTATAATTAATGTTAATCGGTCAATTGGAATCGGCGCAAAGTTTGTTTGTAAATATATTGCAGTTCCTAATCCTATAATCACTAAGCCGATTCCAAAACAAATAACTTTGCTGTACCACATTTCAGGTGTTATCAAATTGTGCAATAAAAAAAGCCACATATCAATACCAATACCTGTTATAAATGCTGTTAACAGCCCTAACACTTCAAGTCTTTGTCTTTTTAATAATGAATTGCAGCATAGTAATAATAAAGCTATTATTATTTCCCAACTTCCCACTGTAAGCCCTACATTTAAAGATAATCCCACCAAAAGTGCATCAAAAGGTGAAGTTCCAAGATCTGATTGTATAGTGAAAAAAATCCCTAGAGTTAATATTAAAATCCCTAATACATAAAAAACATATTTCACCTTACTCTCCCCTTCCACAGTTATTTTTATTGCAAATACAACAAAAGTGATATATAGTAAATTTAACCTTATTTTGTTGCATTTGCAATAATATATATATAAAGGAGTTTATTATGAAGGAAATTCTTCGTGAAATTGGAATGATAGCAAGAGCATTAGATTCTATAAGTAATATAGAATTTAAAGAATATGAACTTACAAAAGGACAGTATTTATATCTTGTGCGAATATATGAAAACCCAGGGATAATTCAAGAAAAGTTATCTGAAATGATCAAAGTGGATCGAACAACAGCAGCTCGTGCTATCAAAAAACTTGAAATGAATGGATTTATTGAAAAGAAAGAAGATGAACATAACAAAAAAATTAAAAAACTCTTTCCAACAGAGAAAGGAAAAAACGTTTATCCCTTTATAAAGAGAGAAAATGATTATTCCAATATTGTTGCATTAGAGGGTTTTTCTGAAAAAGAAATAGAAAGCATTTCCAATCTTCTTCAGAGAGTAAGAAAAAATGTAGAAAAAGACTGGGAATTTGTAAAAAAGGGGAACAGAAGAAATTATTGATTATATAAAGGAGTGAAATATTTAAATGACTACCAATATAAAAAAATGTAACCTAGAAGATTTACGCATACTTCAAGAAATTAGTTATGAAACATTCAATGAGACATTTAAGCATCAGAATTCACTCGAAAATATGAATGCTTATTTAGAAAAAGCATTTAACTTAAAACAATTAGAACAAGAATTATCCAATATTTATTCACAATTCTTTTTTATTTATTTTAATAATGAAGTCGCTGGATATCTAAAGGTCAATATCAATGACGCTCAGTCTGAAGAAATGGATGATGAATCACTTGAAATTGAGAGAATTTATATAAAGAACAAATTTCAAAAACATGGGCTTGGTAAATATCTGTTAAATAAAGCTATGGAAATTGCGTTGGAATGTGATAAAAAGAAAATCTGGTTAGGTGTATGGGAAAAGAATGAAAATGCGATTGCTTTTTATAAGAAAATGGGGTTTGTTCAAACTGGAGCCCACTCTTTTTACATGGGTGATGATGAACAAATTGATTTTATTATGACAAAAAACTTCATATAACATTTTTGAAAGGTGGATTATGATGTATATTCCAAAATATTTTAAGGTCACAAATATAGATGAGATTTTGGATTTTGTTCAAAAAAACTCTTTCGGCACAATTGTCACAACAAAACAAACGAAGCCAATTGCCACTCATTTGCCTTTGGGTTTAAATAAAAAAGATGATGATTATTATATTACTGGACATATGGCTTATGGAAACCCTCAGTGGAAAACATTTGAAACTTGTGAAAATGTTCTTGTTATGTTTCAGGGGCCACACGCTTACATTTCTTCTTCTTGGTATGGGCATGAAGAAGTTCCCACATGGAATTATCAAGCCGTCCATGTATATGGAAAAGCCAGCATTTTAGAGAAAGATGAATTAATAGCAGAATTAACAATAATGCTGGAAAAATATGAAGAAGGTCGAGAGAAACCAGTTTTATGGGATAAACTTTCTCCCGATCTCTTAGAAAGAGAAATGAAAGGTATAGTTGGATTTAAGATTAAGGTAGAAGAGATTCAGGCTGCATATAAATTAAGTCAGAACCGAAATGAAACAGATTATATAAATATCATTGATAAATTAGAAAATGAAGGAAATCCAAATTCGAAACAAGTGGCAGAACAAATGGAAAAAAAATTAAATAATCATATATAGTTCCCTTTCTATTCAATAAAACTGTCCACTAAACATAAAGAAAATCAGGTAATATATATTATTATCACGAATACTTGTCGCTAATTTGAACAGTTTCCATATTAAAATCGTGTCCAACTCAATACATTAAAAAAACTCAATGATTCACTGTGGTTTTACGGTGGACATATTTCAAGATGTGATAAGAGAAGGTTTCATCATGCAGAAACTTGAAGGTGATGGACTTGCTTTCATGCATGCAGGCGGAACTGTATATAAGCGTGAACTAAAACATGGCGAAAAACTTCGCATCGATACAGGTTGTCTCGTTGCCATGACAAAAGACATTAACTACGATGTCGAGTTCGTTGGAAAAGTAAAAACAGCTCTATTTGGCGGCGAAGGTTTATTCTTCGCAACGTTAGAAGGCCCTGGAACAGTTTGGATCCAGTCCTTAACACTTAGCCGCTTAGCAGCACGCCTGACAAGCCCAGCAGCGCAAAGCACTGGTGAAGGCAGCGTTTTAGGTGGGCTTGGTCGTTTATTAGATGGAAAAGAGTAAAAAGGGCCCTTATAGGGCTCTTTTTATTTAGGTGGACTATATAAAGTGAAACTTTAATCAGTGGGGGTTTTCTTCATCCCCCACTGATTATTAGTTGAACCAATCGGGCTTTTATGGGCAGTTGATCCCCCACCTAACTTCTTTGCTTTCGCTGAATTTTGAGGTGGGGGTCTTACTGCCCATTAAAGCGGGATAAACCATTTCGAATCATATAATACTCCATCGCTTCATTAAGCCACGCCTGTTCCCCTTGAAAACTCACCAATTGAATAGCCTTCTCTTTTGCTCATCTTACACTCCTCCTAACAGTATGTTTACAAAAATCATACTCCCTCACGTAACTGTAGGTTCAAGCTTTTTTTCTAAAAGAATGAATCAAGTCCCTCACTGCATATATTGAACTATACCTTTTCTTAAGGAGGCTCCCTTAATGCGTACTCCTTTATCCTTTGATAAAGATACCGCCATACTGTTAGCTTCTTGTTGTGAGTTAACATATGAACAATATAAACAAAATGGGATTTTTGAAATACCAGATGGTTTTCAATATGTACAAGGCTTTCAAGGAAAAACCATTCAAACGACAGAATGGTTCGGATTCATACTAGAATCTGAGGATACCGTTATTGTAGCTTTTCGCGGGACACAAACAGATACAGACTGGATTATCGATTCACTCGTTAACCAAAAACCATATCCATATGCTTTAAATAGCGGAAATGTCCATAACGGCTTTCTTTCCATTTATGAATCTTGCCGAGATTCTATTATGGATATGCTCGTATCGTTACCAGCCCATAAGAAACTTCTTGCAACCGGTCATAGCTTAGGCGGCGCACTCGCTACACTACATATACTCGATGCGCGTATAAACACTGCCTTCGCACAGTACGGTCTGTATACATTTGCCTCCCCAAAAGTGGGAGATATTGCATTTCGTAATTATTATAAACTACAAGTAGCTAGTAGCTTTCGTTTCGTCAACTTATTTGATGTCGTTCCACTTCTTCCTCCTCGAAACATAAATTTTAATGACCAAGACTGGGAATATGCACACGTTCATCACAACATGACTTTTACAAAAAACACAAAATCTATTACAAATAATCATGCCATGACAACATACAAAACATGTCTGACTTCTCATTTTTAACCAGTAAACAATTGGAAATTAAATATCCTTATACTATAATAATATATGAAGTTACTTTTGGATGAGGGGACCTTACATGCTAAAATTTATCTTTGCACTTTTTCTCATTGTAATTTTTACGTTTACAGGTTTCTTTACATTTTCATACTTTGCGACAGGAGAATATGGTGGAACGGGTGTAATATATACTGCGATCCCATTTCTTTCTTAAGCAAAAAAGAAAACCGAGCTTAATAAGTTTAAGCTCGGTTTATTTATTAGTGTCAATTTTTGTCGGTAAATCGATATATCTTAAAAATCGCTGATATAAATTTCATATAATCTTTTCCAACGTAGCAATCTCTTTAAATTTGCGTAACTGTATTACCAATACCCCAAATCTCATTACTATACTGTAAAATCGTTCGATCGCTCGCAAAATGACCAGATTGTGCAATATTTAAAATCGACATTTCGAGCCACTTCGTTCGGTTCTCATAAGCTCTACCAACAGCTTCTTGCTTTTCCGCATATGGGCCAAAATCTCGCAGAACGAAATATTCATCATTTTGAATAACGAGAGAATCGTAAATTGCTTCAAATTCAGCTCCCGACTGTGCAAAGAAACCATTCGTTAACTGGTCTACTACCTTCTTAATGTGCCCATTGTGGTGATAATAATCACTTGCACGATATCCACCATTTTGATAGTAATGAAGAACCTCTTCGGCCGTTAAACCGAAAATGAAACAGTTATCATCACCGACTCTATCTTTTATTTCAATATTCGCTCCGTCTAACGTGCCGAGCGTAATCGCACCATTCATCATAAATTTCATATTGCCTGTTCCGGATGCTTCTTTACTCGCTGTTGAAATTTGTTCACTTACATCAGCCGCTGGGAATATATCTTCCGCTACAGACACTCGATAGTTTTCTAGAAAGATAACTTTCATATATTGGCTTACGTACGGATCGTTATTCACTTTCCTTGCAAGTTCATTTATTAATTTAATAATTTTTTTCGCATAGTAATAGCCAGGTGATGCTTTCGCTCCAAAAATAAAAGTACGCGGATAAAATGTAAAACTAGCATCCTCTTTCAAACGGTTATACAAATATAAAATATGAAGAACATTTAATAATTGTCGCTTGTAAGCATGTAGCCTTTTTACTTGCACATCAAAAATAGAATTAGGATCAATTGTAATCCCCATTGTATTATGAATGCGCGCTGCTAAAATCTCTTTGCGCTCTTGTTTGACCTCTGCAAATTTCTCTTGGAAACTCGCATCGTATTGAACTAATTGTAGCTCTTGAAGCTTAATCGGTTCTTTCTTCCACTCTGTTCCAATCGCCTCTGAAATAAGATTCGTTAGCTGTGGATTCGCCTTCATTAACCAGCGTCTATGAGCGATTCCATTCGTTTTATTATTAAACTTATCTGGATAAAACTCATAAAACAATCGCATTTCACGCTGCTTTAAAATTTCTGTATGAATTTTTGCTACACCATTTACGCTATGACTACCGACAATTGCTAAATGAGCCATTTTCACAAGATCATGCGCAATAATCGCCATCTCTTCAATACGATGCCATTCATACGGATAACGCTCCCAAAGTTCATGACAGAAACGTTCATTAATCTCTTCAATAATCATATAAATTCTCGGTAGTAACGGTTTAAAAATGTGAATTGGCCACTTCTCAAGCGCTTCTGATAACGTCGTATGATTCGTATAAGAAATCGTTTGCGTCGTTATGTGCCAAGCTTCTTCCCATGCTAGTTTTTCTTCATCTAATAAAATACGCATCAGTTCTGGAATCGCCAAAACTGGATGTGTATCATTAATATGAATCGCAATTTTCTCATGTAATTGACGAAGGTCACCATATCTTTCTCTATGCATACGAACGATATTTTGCAAGCTTGCTGATACGAGAAAATACTGTTGTTTCAAACGAAGTATTTTCCCCTCATCATGCGTATCATCTGGATATAAAAACTCCGATACCGCCTCTGTTTCACGCTTATATTTCAAAATATCTTTGCAATTTTGCGGGAAAGGAACTGGTTCCGCATTCCAAAGTCTAAGTGTATTTACAGTACTCGTCTCATAACCTACTACCGGAACGTCATATGGTACGGCCATAATTACTTCTGCATTTGTATGCCTGAATTCTAAACGCCCATCAATGTAGAGCGGTTCAACATTGCCGAAATAACTTACTTCTACAGCTTGATCATGCCTTCTTACTTCCCATACATTTTCATGAAGAAGCCACTGTTCTGGAAATTCAACTTGATAACCATCAACAATTTTTTGATCAAATAAGCCGTGTTTGTAACGAATTCCGCACCCATGACCTGGTAAGTTTAAAGATGCAAGTGAATCAAGGAAACAGGCTGCTAATCGTCCAAGTCCACCATTTCCAAGACCTGCATCTGCTTCCACCTCTTCTAATTGTTGCAACGAAATTCCAAGCTCAGAAAGCCCTTGCTCACATACATCCTTGATGCCTAAATTTAATATGTTACTTCCAAGCAAACGCCCAAGTAAAAACTCAATGGATAAGTAATACATTTGCTTTCGCTCTCCAGACCGATAACTTTCATTCGTTGCAATCCATTGACTATTCATATACTCACGCACCATGTACCCAAGCGTATTGTATTGATCACGAGTTGTAGATTCTTTGAAACTTTTACCATACATCGTCTCTAACTTTTCTAGAAAAGCTGATTTGAAACTTTCAACATGAGTAAACATTTCTTCACCACCTACATGTTATTCCATGAGACTTTTATACAATTTCTTATAAGCAAGGGCTGATTTTTCCCAGCTATAATCTTCAGTCATTGCTTGTTTTACAAGCTGCTCCCATACCGGTTTATCATGATAAAATTCAATTGCACGCCGAACCGTGTGCAACATGTCATGTGCATTAAAGTTCGTGAAACTGAAACCATTTCCTTCTCCAGTCTCTTCGTCATAAGATTGTACCGTATCATTTAATCCGCCTGTTTCCCTTACAATTGGAATCGTACCGTACGCTAATGCGATAAGTTGTCCAAGTCCACACGGTTCAAATAGTGATGGCATTAAGAATAAATCACTTCCCGCATATACTTGGTGGGCTAATTCTTCATTAAAGCCAATATACACTTTTACCTTCTCAGGATACTCATATGCCATCCACTCAAAGAATTTCTCATATTCCGAATCACCTGATCCTAAAATAATACATTGTACATCTTCTTCCATTATTTCACGGAATACAGTACGCACTAAATCAAGACCTTTTTGCTTCGTTAATCTCGTTACCATTGAAATAATCGGCGTATCTTCTTTTTCTGGCAAACCAAAATAACGCTGCAACGCGCGTTTATTTTTACTCTTTTCATATAATGAATCTGCATCGTACTGAGCAGTAATATACGAATCCGTTTCTGGATTGTACACGCTCGTATCAATTCCATTTACAATGCCGCTAAGCTTACCATTATATTTTCGCAGTAATCCATCTAACTTCTCACCGAAAAACTCATATTGGATTTCCTCTTTGTATGTCGGGCTAACCGCTGTAATTTGATCAGAAGCGATAATGCCACCCTTCATAAAGTTCACATTCCCATAAAATTCTAACTGCTCACTATGAAAATATTCATCACCAAGTTCTAGCAAGTCGTACATCACTTCAGGAGGAAATACACCTTGGAACTGCAAGTTATGAATCGTATATACCGTTTTAATATGCTCATATAATGGGTTATCTTGATACTTTTCACGTAGTAAGAAATTTACCATAGCTGTATGCCAATCATGGCTATGAAGAACATCCACTTCGAAATCAAGATGAGGAATACACTCTAAAACTGCTTTCGAAAAATAAGAAAAACGCTCTCCGTCATCATAATGACCATACAGAGAATCCCTCTTAAAATAATATTCATTATCTATTAAGTAATACGTAATCCCGTCTTGCTCACCTTTTAAAATTCCGCAATATTGATTTCTCCACCCAAGCGGGACGTTAATTACTTTATGTAGCGTACATCCATCCCTTAATTTTTGCGGAATAAGACTATAATTCGGGAGTATAATACGAACTTCCACACCTAATTTTTTTAGCTCTTTTGGGAGCGCACCTGCTACATCAGCTAATCCTCCCGATTTAACAAATGGTACACATTCTGATACTGCAAATAAAATATTCACTTGTTGTCCCACTGCACGAAAAGCTTATACTACTTCCCTTGCAGCTTCCTCCCTTCGAGTTTTCATTTAAATTAAAACTTTAATCAGTGGAGGAAAAACCCCCACTGATTCCTTAAGAATAACTATTAATCGTACTGTTTTGCACGCTTCCTTTTTCTACAACGTATGGCTCATCGGCGTTTCCTTTTAGTACAACACCGTCACCAATTTTCACATCTTTATCAATAATAACACCGTCTATTATACAGTTATCTCCAATTTGGCTCTTTTGCATAATAATGCTATTACGAACAATTGAACCTTTCCCAATTTTAACAGAACGGGAGACAACACTATTTTCTACTTCACCTTCGATAATACTACCATTTGCAATCATTGTATTTTTCACGACTGCACCCTTTACATAACGAGTTGGCGGCTCATCTTTTACTTTCGTAAAGATTGGTGCTTCTTTCTTAAATAGTTGCTTCCAAATAGCAGGTTGCAAAATTTCTAAGCTATGTTTATAGTAGCTTTCAATTGAATCAATAATAGCTACATATCCTGTATGCTCATACGTAGCAATATGTAGTGATTTTCCGCGCTTTTCTCTCACTACATCGAATAAGCTATATTGCTCCAAATCTTTATATGACTCAAATAAATCTAACAATAATTGTTTCTTTAACACGTACGTTTGAAGCGAAACCCCTTCATGGCAAACTTCCGTAATATCAGCTGCCGTATGTATATGTCGCTCTAACACCGCTTGAAAATGTAATGCTGTTACGAGATGGCTATTCGTAATAACGACGTATTCTTCTCTAGCTCTTAGAAAATAATCAATATGTCTTCTAAAATGCGCAAAAGATCCAAATTCATCTTGATCACATTGGCAATTTGGCGGGAATAAAAACAGTCCGTCTCTTTTTCTATCTAAATCCCACTGTTTTCCTGAACCAACGTGGTCCATTAGCGAACGGTTTTTATGGCTAGTAAAAACTGCCACACTATGAATATTAGAATTCACCATATTTGAAAGCATGAAATCAATGAGTCGATAACGGCCCCCAAACGGTAACGCCGCTAGTGAACGATGCCCTGTTACTTTCTTTAAGGAAGGAAAACTTCCCGTTGCATTAATAATTCCTAACATTTTTTCTCCCATTCATTTCATCCCCCTTTTCTATTTCCCTTCAGCAATGAGTACTACATCGTCAACATTTTTTTCTGGACGAATAATTGTTCCATCTTCAATAACCATTTCTGATCCAACGATCGCTCTTTCAATCACAACATTTTTACCAATCTTCGCTCCCGGCATAACGACAGAATCAATAACCATACTACCTTCTTCCACCGTCACTCCTTGGAATAGTACAGAATGCTTCACGTCCCCTTCAATGACGCATCCTTCGTTAATAAGTGATTCTTCTACTTTTGCCTTTTCAGCGATATATTGAGGTGGTTCGTTTGGATTAACAGAATAAATACGCCAATTACGATCATTTAAATTCAGTGATGTTTCATCGCGAAGTAAATCCATATTCGCTTCCCATAAGCTCTTCACCGTTCCAACATCTTTCCAATACCCTTCAAACGGATACGCCATTAACTTCTTCCCTTCATCTAATAAAAGCGGAAGTACATCTTTTCCGAAATCATTACTAGATTCAGGGTTTCTTGCATCCATTTCTAAATACTCTTTCAAAATTGCCCAGTTAAAAATGTAAATTCCCATTGATGCAAGATTACTTCTTGGAAATTGCGGTTTCTCTTCAAATTCAACAATCTCCATCTCTTCGTTCGTATTCATAATACCGAAACGACTCGCCTCATCCCAAGGCACTTCAATAACAGAAATGGAAACGTCCGCTTCTTTCTCAATATGGTAATCTAGCATTTTACTGTAATCCATTTTATAAATATGGTCGCCTGATAAAATGAGAACATACTCTGGTTCATATTGACTTAAATAGTTTAAGTTTTGATAAATGGCACTTGCCGTACCTGTGTACCACTTCACACCTGAAGACTCTGCATAAGGAGGTAATACTGTGACTCCACCGCTTACTCGGTCTAAATCCCACGCATTGCCGATTCCGATATAATTATGAAGTTCGAGCGGTTGATATTGCGTTAAAATCCCAACCGTTTCAATACCAGAATTTGCGCAGTTACTTAGCGTAAAATCAATAATGCGATATTTACCACCAAATGGAACAGCTGGCTTGGCTAAATTTTTTGTTAATGCACTTAATCGACTACCTTTTCCCCCTGCTAGTAACATTGCTACGCACTTTTGTTTTTGAGCCATCTTGTTTTTTGCTCCCCTTTCTCGTCTTCACTGGTCGTAATATGGATACGCCAAATGGTGGAATTGTAATTTCTACATGTGCTGCTTGATTATGAAACGGCTCTTGAATCGCCTTCAGACGCTTCTTATTTACTTGCCCTGATCCGCCATATTGCTCAGCATCACTGTTTAAAACCTCGTTATAATACTCGAAATCTGGTACACCTACTTTATAGTTTTCATATGTAGCTTTCGTAAAATTACATACGACAACTAACGCATCTTCTTGTTTATCCCCTTGGCGGATAAAAGAGAAAATACTTTGCTCATTATTATTAGCATCAATCCACTGAAATCCTTCAGGCGAATGATCAAGCTGCCAAAGTGGTTTGGAGCGCTTATACAATGCTATGAGCTCTTTAAAGTAATCATGCATATAACGATGCATTTCAAAATCATGCAAATTCCAATCTAAATCTTCAAGGTCTTTCCACTCATCAAACTGCCCGAATTCTCCTCCCATGAAAAGTAATTTCTTTCCTGGGTGAGTAAAGAAATATCCATATAATAAACGAAGTTGAGCAAACTTATCCCAGTAGTCTCCTGGCATTTTATTTAATAACGACTTTTTCCCATGAACGACTTCATCATGAGAAAGCGGTAATATGAAATTTTCAGAGTAAGCATATAGTAAAGAGAACGTCATTTTCTCATGAATATATTTTCTGTACTCTGGCGCACACTCCATATACTTCAGCACGTCATTCATCCAGCCCATATTCCATTTGTAATTGAATCCAAGCCCACCTTCATACGTTGGAGCTGTTACAAGTGGCCAAGCTGTTGAATCCTCTGCTGTCATAAGGAAATCTTCATCCTCTGCAAATACCGCTTCATTTAACTCCCGTAAAAATGAAACAGCGTGCTCATTACTTTGCTCTTGTCCTTCTTTATTCCAGTACAGCATGTTTGCAACTGCATCCACCCTGAAACCATCAATGTGGAAATATCTCATCCAAAATAACGCATTTGAAATTAAGAAATTACGTACTTCCCTCTTTCCTAAATCAAAGTTAACAGTTCCCCATACTGGATTTTCTTGCACATCTTTATCTTTATATTCATAAGTCGGTGTCCCATCAAACAAATATAAACCGTGAGCATCTTTACAAAAATGCCCCGGCACCCAATCTAAAATGACACCGATTCCATATTTATGACATTCATCGACAAAATACATCAAATCATGTGGCGTGCCGAATCTACTCGTTGCGGCATAATATCCCGTTCCTTGATATCCCCAAGAACGATCATACGGATGCTCAACAAGGGGCATAATTTCAATATGTGTAAATTGATGTTCCACCACATAAGGAATGAGTTCTTCTGCCATTTCCCTGTAAGAATACAGCGTTCCATCTTCTTTCTTTTTCCAAGAACCGAAATGCAATTCATAAACTGTCATCGCTTCTTTATAAACCGATTTTTTCTTTTTCTTACGACTCCAGTTTTTATCATTCCATTCGTATCCCTTTATATCAAAAACTACAGATGCCGTATTCGGTCTTACTTCTGCATATACAGCATACGGATCTGCCTTAAAAATGACATCACCAGCCGTCGTTTCAATCGCATATTTATATATTTCTTTTTCTTCAATATGCGGTATAAATAAGGACCAAATTCCCTCTTCTGTCACTTGTAGCATCTTATGTTGCTCATAATCCCATTCATTAAAATCTCCAACAACACTCATTGCTTTCGCATGAGGAGCCCATACTGTAAATCGTACACCTCGCATCTCATCTTCCGTCACAATATGTGCGCCAAAGATGTTATAACTGTCATAGTACTTTTCTGTATGAAACTCATCTCGTTTCACTTCTTCACAATTTATTACACTCAATATGCTCACCTCACTAAGATGACAGAATTTTTTATACTTTACCAATTATGCGAAAAACTGAAATATCCTTGTTAATTTATAAAAAACATACGTTTTTTTCTTAAAAATGTTGAATTTTTTTCACATTTCTATTTAAAATATCGAATTTTGACGAATATTCATTGAAAACGCTTCATTTTTTACTAGCTTTTCATCTTACTATTTATTTCTCAACATCTATTTTATTAGCTTTATCCCCTTTTTCATGCTATTTTCCACTTGAAATCGCAACAAAATAATCTACCATAAAAAAATGTTTCTCAACATTTTTTGTCACAATTTTATTGAAATGGAAAATTGATAAGCATATACTTGTTCTCAATAAAGAACAGCGACTTTTCGTAACTATAATTCATAGTGGACTACTATGTTTACTTATTTATCCTTGTTACGAACAGTCGCTATAAAAATTTAATTAGGGGGCTTTCTTATGTCATTAAAACAAAAGGTTGGAATGGGAGTTGTCACCGCAACGCTCGGCTTATCCCTTACATTCGGCGGTGTATTCGCCTACTTCAGTGATTCTGAAACATCTAGTAACTCATTTCAAGCTGGAACACTAGACCTTTCTATTAATCCCAGTGTAATCGTTGATGTGAAAGATTTAAAGCCAGGTGATTTTATTGAAAAGAATTTCACGCTTGAAAATAAAGGGTCATTGGATATTGCAAAAGTAGCACTTGAAACATCCTATGAAGTTACAGATGCAAAGAAAAATAATGATGGTGAAGATTTAGGCGATCACATCATCGTCAAATTTTTAGTGAATGATGGAAAACCATCTAATCCAAACGATGATCATGAAATTTTGTGGGAAACAAAACTATCACAATTAAAGACTATGAAACCTGAGGATGTGGCTACTTCTTTAGAACGTCATAACTTAATAGACGGTATTAAATCTGGTGAAACAGATTATTTACACGTGCTCTTCTCCTTTGAAGACAACGAACAAGATCAAAATAAATTCCAGGGTGATTCCTTACAGCTAAACTGGACATTCCATGCAGAGCAAACACCGGGCACAGAGAAATAATTTTTAAAATATAAATTATCGGAGGCTTATACATGAAAAAGAAAAATCGTTTTGTTACCGGAATTGTAACGGCTGGCGTTCTGTTTTCAACTGCCCTTCCGTTCAATGTACTTGCTGAAAATCCTATTAACCAAATTGACTCTTCAAACGCCCAGTCTTTACTATCAAAACTTTCTAAAGAACAACGTCAGGCATTACAAACGTTAGATGCCAACCCTGGTTTTACTATCTCGCCAGATATTAATACAAGTAGTTCCGAACCAGTAAATATCATTGTAGAATTTCAAACGGCTCCAGTAAAGATTAATGAATTAAAACAAAAAGAAAAAGGGTTACAAGCTGCTCCTGAAAATATAAAGGCACGTATTGATCAAGAACATGAGGAATTTCAAAAAGGACTAAAACGTCTTTATCAGTTCAGCCCATCAGTAAAGTCAGGGAATTTCCAGTCCGTACAAATTAAACGTTCTTATAAACATGCGATAAATGGGGTTGCGCTGACGTTACCTGCAAATACAGTGGAAGAATTGTTACGGATTGGCGTTGTAAAACGTATTTGGAAAGATTACGAAGTGAAATTAAATTTACCAAAACAAGCAAAGCAGAAAGCACCTCAAAAACTAACAGATAGCATTCCGCAAATTGGGGTCGATAAGTTACATAGCGAAGGCATTACCGGAAAAGGAATTAAAGTTGGTGTATTAGATACAGGTATTGATTACAATCATCCTGACCTAAAAGACGTATATAAAGGCTATCGCGCAAAACCTGGCGAAGACTCTAGCAAGGTAGATCCAAACTCAGTAAAAGGTTGGGACTTTATTAATAACGATGCAGATCCGATGGAAACAACTTATACAGAGTGGCAACAATCTGGTGCTCCTGAATTTGATGATCGTGGCTCTTCCTTCTACACCGCGCATGGTACTCACGTAGCAGGTATCGTTTCTGCGCAAAAGAAAAACACATCAGATTCCGCAGTAAAAGGTGTTGCACCTGACATTGAACTGTATAACTATCGTGTACTCGGTCCATACGGAAGTGGAGATAGTTCTGGTATTATTGCTGCAATCGATAAATCTATTTCTGACGGCATGAATGTTATTAACTTATCGTTAGGTGACGATAGCAACAATCCACTTGATCCTACGTCTATCGCTGTCAATAACGCGATGCTTTCCGGTGTTGTTACAGTCGTTGCTGCTGGAAACTCTGGTCCAAATCCAGCGACACTCGGATCACCAGGTGCTTCTCCATTTGCGATTACGGTTGGCGCAAGTGATAGCTCTATTTCCTTACCGAAACTATCAGGTCATGCTGGACAATTACAATTTCCTAACCTAATTTTATTCGGCAAAAACTTTACTGATAAAATAGAAGATTTCAAGGGACAAACTTTACCTATTGAATCTGTAGGAATTGGTACGCCTGACGAGTTTAGTAAAAAAGATGTAAAAGGAAAAATCGCTCTCGTTGCACGTGGTACACTGTCATTTGATGAAAAAATTGCGAATGCAAAACAAGCTGGTGCAAAAGCCGTTATTATTTATAACAATGTGGACGGAGAAATTCCTTTCTACGTTGGCGAAAGTACAAAATACATTCCCGCATTCCGCCTAACGAAAGAAGACGGTGAAAAACTAAAAGCTCAAATCGAACAAGGTAATACATCCTTTACCTTTGACGAACTTAGTTATATTCAAACAGAAGGCGATCATCTGGCAGACTTTAGCTCACGCGGTCCTGTTACATCAAATGATGATATTAAACCAGATATTACAGCGCCTGGGGTTGCTGTACTTTCAACAGTACCTGAATATATTAACGACCCACAAGAGGGCGAAAATTATGATGTTTCCTATGAGCGTATGCAAGGAACATCTATGGCTTCTCCTCATATCGCAGGCGTTGCTGCTCTTATTTTACAAGAACACCCAGAATACTCTCCATTCGATGTAAAGACGTCTCTTATGAACACAGCTGATGATTTAAAAGAAAAGTATTCCGTATATGAAGTTGGAGCTGGACGAGTAGATGCGTACAACGCCGTTCATACGGAAACTAGTTTTAAAGTGCTAGATACAACAAAAACAGTTGTAAATGATGAAGTAATTGAAGTACCTGAAGAAACTGGATCCATTGCATTCGGGAAGTTCTATCAAAAAGACGGTGAATCTCTTGAACAAAAACGAAATATAAAAGTACAAAATCATAATAAACAAGAGAAAAAAGAATTTAAAACAGAAATTTCTTATACACCAGCATCTTCTTCTATTAACGACGCTACCGCAAACGGTGTAAAAGTTTCTGTTCCAGAAACAATTACTCTTGATGCTAGCAAATCAGATGAAATTGAAGCAAAAATTAATGTTCCAGCCGGTGTAAAACAAGGCCGATATGAAGGATATATTCATATTACAAATACGAAAAATAAAGAAGAAACGTACCAAATTCCGTTCTCTATTCGTGTATCAGAACCTGGTATTGAAAATGCAATATTATCAAGAAAAGCAATTTCAACTGATACATCTAAATTCAATCCATACCGTGAATCGTATTTGCACGGGGCGTTCCAATTAAACAGCGAACTTGAAACGTTAGATCTTATCGTGAAAGATTCCAAAACAAATAAAGCTCTCGGTTTCCTTGGTACATTAAACACTAGTGGATTAAAAACTGATGTGTATTACTACTTAGATTCATTCTTTAACGGCAGGGTGTATCCTTTTACAAATGATCCTGCAAAACCAATTGGTGATGAGAAAATCGACTTACCAGAAGGTGATTACACAATTGAGTTTGTTGGCTACGATAAAGACGGTAAAGCACGTGTGAAAGGGGATTATGTCGTAATTGATAATACACCGCCAGAAGTGAAATTAACTGGATTACAGCCTGGTATTTATGAATTAAATGAAGAGAACTATACAGTAGAAGACGGTAAAAAAGCACTATGGATTAAAGGAAATGTGTATGATTCGAACGTTGACTACTTAAAAGGAAAAGGATTAAACATTACGCAAGAAGCAAACGGAGTGATGTACTATGATTATTCTCCATACTTGCATAAGTTTTTACCTATTAATGCAAATGGTGACTTTAAAGTTGGCATTACTCCTGAATCCTTTAAAACTGAAGGTCCAATGAATACAGGCGTATATATTTTCGATTATGCAACTGCAGGAGCTGACTATCCGAGCGGTGTAAATAACTATTGGTTTATCCCGCAAGGAGCTCAATATGCGAAAACTAGTTATGATAAAAAAGAAGTATATAAAGGTGATGAATTCACTGTGACGCTAAACGCCAAACATGTGAAACAATTTGTTGCTGGGGAATTTAACGTAAAATTCCTAGAAAAGAACTTCAAATTTGCAAATGCGAAATTAAATCCTGCTTTTGAAAAGCTACTTTCCGAAAAAGGGGTGACCGCAAAAGTAAATGAACCGAAACTAGAAGAAGGTTCTGTTACAGTTGGCGGAGCTATCGATGACAAAAACTTCGCTGGATTAGATGGTGATTTCCCGTTCATTGATGTAACATTCAAAGTAGAAAATGATGAGTTTTATGAAGCAAATGCTCAATTAGATTTATCAGTGTTCGCTTACTGGAAACAAGGTGAATCAGAGCCAAATAGAATGCGTGTCCTTCAAGATCAAACATTCTCAGTTATGTCTTTAAACTCACTAGTCGAAGGAAGTATTAAACCTGGTGCTTTCTTAAATGAACGCGGATATTTAGATGAAAAATTCGATTATACAAAGCTTGGCGTAAAAGTATATGCAACAGATTCTTACCGTCATAAGTTTGAAGGCTCACTTGATAAATACGGATCCTTCAAACTAAATGGACTTCCTGTTAATAAACGCGACTATAACTTATATGTAGAAGTACCAGGGCATTTAACAAGCCGACTAACAACGAAACTTGGTACTGAAAAAGACGGTAAGCTACTTGGCCAATATTATTATGCACGCTTTGATGAAAACCTTGCAGGTGATGTAAATGGCGATAAAGTAATTGATATAAAAGATGCTGAAATTATCGCTAACAACTACGGTAAAAAAGGACTATCTGTGAAAGACGGCGACCTTAACAAAGATGGTATTGTCGACGAAAAAGATATTCGCTTCGTTGAAAAGAACTTCTTGAAAAAAGGTCCAGATGCATCCAAATCACAAACACCTGTAGAAAAATCAAAAAGCGGTACACTGGCAGATATTTTAAAGAAATTAGGATTGACGCCTAAAAAATGATAATAATAAAGAGCACTCTACGCAAAGTAGAGTGCTCTTTTCTATAAACGACCCTGATCCAGCAAAAGGGGTATATTGGGGATATACAAGGGAAACCGGAAAAGGAATTTATATTAAATTATATATAAATCCAGAAGTAAGAAGTAGTTCCCCACTTCTGGATTATTTAGCAATTATTATAGTACTGGTGCCATTGTTTCTTTTAATACTTTTACAGAATGAGCGAATTTCGCTTTTTCATCCTCATTTAACTCAAGCTCTACGATTTCACGTACACCTTCACGGTTAATTACAGCTGGAACACCTACGTAAGCATCTTTCTCACCGTATTGACCTTCAAGGTATGCAGATACAGTTAATACGCTGTTCTCGTTGTTTAAGATTGCTTTAGTTACACGAAGTAGTGACATACCGATTCCGTAGTAAGTTGCACCTTTACGCTCGATAATATGGTAAGCTGCATCACGTACGTTTTCGAAGATTTTATCTAAGTCTTCTTGTTTGTACTGTTCGTTGTTAGCTAAAATTGTTTCTAGTTTTTGTACACCGATAGTAGCGTGACTCCATACTGGAAGTTCAGTGTCACCGTGTTCACCAACGATGTAAGCATGAACGTTACGTGGATCTACATCTAAGTAGTCACCTAACATGTAACGGAAACGAGCAGAGTCTAAAGTAGTACCAGAACCAATTACGCGCTCTTTTGGTAGACCAGATTCTTTCCAAGTTACGTAAGTTAAAATATCAACTGGGTTAGTTGCGATTAAGAAGATTCCATCGAATCCGCTATCCATAATACCGCGAACGATTTGTTTAAAGATCTTTGTATTTTTCTCAACTAAGTCTAAACGAGTTTCACCTGGCTTTTGTGGTAATCCAGCAGTGATAACTACTAAATCTGCATCTTTACAATCTGCATAGCTACCGCTCCAAACTTTTGTTGGTGATGGAGAGAATGGTACCGCATGGCTTAAGTCCATTGCTTCCCCTTCTGCTTTTGCTTCATTAACATCTACTAATACGAATTCTTCAGCTACACCTTGGTTGATCATTGAGTAAGCGTAACTACAACCTACAGCTCCTGTTCCTACTAATACTACACGATTGATACCTTTTTTCATGGTAATTTCCCCTCTCTATTGTTCACATATATTTTTTTATGATTGTTTAAGTAATTAATTAAAATACTAATTTAATGTTGTTTAACTTCTTTACACTCATATTGTAGCACGTATTATTGTGAATTACTTCACAAATTATGGCCTATTTGTGAACTTTTTCACATAGAGTGTAAAGTTATTGGAATAGGTGTGGAATCCATTTCAATGGAGGCGTTTTCTTTAGATTGTGAAAGGGATTTTCTTATGTTTTTGTCGGTAAGTGAAATTATATCGGCGATTTTTAGAATATATTGACTATAACTCCAAATATATCAGCGATTTTTGAAATTTATCGACCGTAACTCAAATTATATCGGCGATTTTTGCAATATATCGACTTACCGACAAAACTCGACAATAATGACAGCATAAAAAAACTGCCTCCAGTAGATCACCTACTGAGAGACAGTTTCTTCTATATATTATTTATTTTCCGCCGTAGCGCCTAATACAGCATCCTTTGTTTGAACAACCCATATTTCAATTTTTATTATTCAACGGTATCTAATAACTCTACAACTAATTCCTTAGGATCTTCCCAGCTATGAGATTTACCCGTTTATCCAAGTGCAGGAGGCTTTAGCATAAGGCCGAGATAAAAATTCAATTTGAGTATGATTTGTTAAGTGAACATTCCTTCATACTCATACAGGTCAAGGTAAACAACATGATTATACTTACAGCTCTCTGTATTCCCAACTGTAACAGCGAATACTTCATCTTTCTTTTAATTCATAAAAAAAAGCAGACTATCCAAAGGCTACTTTTACACAACAAAAAAAGAGATAGCAGATTATGCTATCTCTTTTAGTATGACCCGTACGGGATTCGAACCCGTGTTACCGCCGTGAAAGGGCGGTGTCTTAACCACTTGACCAACGGGCCAATTACTGGCAGAGAAGAAGGGATTCGAACCCTCGCACCGCGTTCGCGATCTACTCCCTTAGCAGGGGAGCCCCTTGAGCCACTTGGGTACTTCTCTGTATGGCTCCGCAGGTAGGACTCGAACCTACGACCGATCGGTTAACAGCCGATAGCTCTACCACTGAGCTACTGCGGAATAATATATGGTGGGCCTAAATGGACTCGAACCATCGACCTCACGCTTATCAGGCGTGCGCTCTAACCAGCTGAGCTATAGGCCCATAATTGAAAAGCGGGTGAAGAGAATCGAACTCTCGACCAGAGCTTGGAAGGCTCTTGTTTTACCACTAAACTACACCCGCATTAAATTGTAAATGGTGAGCCATGAAGGACTCGAACCTTCGACCCTCTGATTAAAAGTCAGATGCTCTACCAACTGAGCTAATGGCTCATTTTGAAAGTGGTGCCGGCTAGAGGACTTGAACCCCCAACCTACTGATTACAAGTCAGTTGCTCTACCAATTGAGCTAAGCCGGCTTGCGACTTCAAAATGGTGGCTCGGGACGGAATCGAACCGCCGACACGAGGATTTTCAGTCCTCTGCTCTACCGACTGAGCTACCGAGCCTTATTAAAATGGCGGTCCCGACCGGGGTCGAACCGGCGATCTCCTGCGTGACAGGCAGGCATGTTAACCACTACACCACGGGACCTTGGTTGCGGGGACAGGATTTGAACCTGCGACCTTCGGGTTATGAGCCCGACGAGCTACCAGACTGCTCCACCCCGCGACGATAAAATATTTACTTTAGAAAAAATGGAGGAGGTAGAGGGATTCGAACCCCCGCGCGACTCTCGCCGCCTGTCGGTTTTCAAGACCGATCCCTTCAGCCGAACTTGGGTATACCTCCGAGATATAAACTTCTAATGGTGGACCTTGTAGGACTCGAACCTACGACCGGACGGTTATGAGCCGTCTGCTCTAACCAGCTGAGCTAAAGGTCCTTTATGGTAGCGGCGGAGGGGATCGAACCCCCGACCTCACGGGTATGAACCGTACGCTCTAGCCAGCTGAGCTACACCGCCATAAATGATATTAAGATAAGTGGAGCCTAGCGGGATCGAACCGCTGACCTCCTGCGTGCAAGGCAGGCGCTCTCCCAGCTGAGCTAAGGCCCCATGTTTTTGGGAATATCGGGAAGACAGGATTTGAACCTGCGACCCCCTGGTCCCAAACCAGGTGCTCTACCAAGCTGAGCCACTTCCCGTTATTAAAAGCGCGCCCGAGAGGAGTCGAACCCCTAACCTCTTGATCCGTAGTCAAACGCTCTATCCAATTGAGCTACGGGCGCATA
>NZ_JAQFUY010000006.1:0-197507 GCF_027716745.1 Bacillus cereus group sp. Bc010 | reverse complement strand
GCTGTACGTTGACTTACCCAAATACATATGGTAGCTAATTCATTTCCAGAAAACTTTCGTTTTCTTTTTACAAAACCCAATTCTTTTGCGAGTTCTTCCAAAAGAGAAGGGGTTAAATGACGATACAGTTCTTCAGAAAATAGTTGTAATTCATCTTGAATCGAAAGATTCATAAAAAATGTCACCCTTTCTAGCTAGCTTTTTAGAAAGAATAACGTTTTTTGTCACTTGGGGGTAGTGAAAATTCTTAAGTTGATGGGCATGTGGCGGTACCCCATATACTACACGACGATTCATGTTGTTTAATAATGTAGTTTTGAAGTGTATCAGCACTTTGCCTGATACGCTTATTTTTTATGGTTTTGAGCACTAATTGTCGTAATAAAAAACAAAAAACATGTCGTGATAAAAGGAGTGGATTCCCCACTCCTATTTTATTATCATATTGTTGTTTAACAACATGCATTCATATCTAGATTTAGCCTTAAACTTCATTTTCATTTTCTTTCAGTAAAATGTATAGTCATCTGTGCTTTTTTTATTTGTTGGTAGCTATAGCGGTCGTATTTGTTAATGCAGAAATTTTTTGAGAGCTCGCAGAATTACCGTCTATTGTTACATGAACTTGTTGCTTAGGGTTCGCTGTAACTACCCATGCGTTTGGTAAATAGCGTGATTTATGAGATAAGGTGGAAGGGATATTTAAAATATCTCCCATTGCATATAATGTTGCGGATGATCCCCCGTCCATTGCCATCGCATTGACAGCACCTTTTTCATAAAGAATATCTTGACAATCTCTCAAGGAAGCACCAATGCTGTGAGGTTGTCTACCATCAATGACGAAAAACATAATCGAGCCATCTTTTTTCTGAGCCATAATGCTTCGAGGACCATATCCCCAACCACCATCATTTGTAATCATTTTTTCTCCATTTACAATTAGCTGAGGCATAAATCCAGCAGCGGAAACAACATTTTTATTTAACAATTGGCTAGCAGAAAATTCCCCAGAAACCATTTGTCCATATTTTGTAAGTCCACTGATGAGAGTAGGGGTATTAATATCTTTCGGCGTGTTTATAACTTTACCGTTTTCAATAACAATACCAATTCCGGTTTTACCACCACCATGCCCGGTTTCATCCCAAAAACCACTGGCATTGACAGCGGCAACTGCATGGTTTCGCTTTGCCATTACGTATATTTTTTCTCCGACGTCTTTACCTTCTGAACCTTGCTGGGTAACAAGTTTTACGTTGAATGGATTACTAATTGTCATTAATTTCCCTTCGAAAAAATGATCATTATATTTTTTCTTTATTGTTTCAATAGAAACATCTAGTGGCAAATCTTTTTGTCTTTCTAACTCTTTTTTTGAAAGTTTAGAAGTTAAAAATTCACTATTTTTCCATTTTGGATTTGTGATGGATTGAGAAATATCATTTAATTCTTTATCAGACAATAACGTGAATTTTGCATATTGTGGATGCTGAGAAGTTAAAATGCTCTCGGCTGCGATAACACGTAAATTATGACCGTATGAAGTACCGAATAAAATAATAGCAGCTCCTATTAGTAGGAATATTGTTAAAAGGGAGATGGCTTTTAAAAATCTAATAAAATACTTTCTCATCATAAGGACTCCTCTTTCTGTAAAGTGAACAGTTGAATAATGATTGGGCATGATACACACACATTTTTATTTGAAATAAGTAATGTGAAATGATGATAATACAATAAGGTTTGAAGAGAGATTTGGCAATAGTTGAATATGAATGTAGATGTTTAAAATGAAATATAAATAGTCAGATGTGAAATGTAAATAGAAGAAAAAAAATAATTGAAATTGATTCTCATTTATTGTTAGAGGGGGATGCCAAAGTGGCAAAAATTTTAATAGCTTATGCAAGTATGTCAGGAAATACAGAGAGTATTGCTGATTTAATTAAAGTTAGTTTAGATGCCTTTGATCATGAAGTAGTATTGCAAGAAATGGAAGGCATGGATGCTGAAGAATTATTAGCTTATGATGGAATCATTTTAGGGTCTTATACGTGGGGAGATGGGGAATTACCATTTGAAGCGGAAGATTTCCATGATGACTTAGAAAATATAGATTTATCAGGGAAGAAAGCAGCGGTATTCGGATCAGGTGATACGGCGTATGAACTGTTTTGTGAAGCGGTAACGATATTTGAAGAACGCCTTGTAGAGCGCGGTGCAGAGCTTGTACAAGAAGGATTGAAAATTGAACTAGCTCCAGAAGATGAAGAGGATGTTGAAAAGTGCAGTAATTTTGCAATTGCATTTGCTGAGAAGTTCTAAGAATGGGAGTGTCAACGTGGAGACAATGTTAAGTGCGACCGCTATTACAAAGTTAAGAGATGGAAAGCTTATGTTAGCTACTACATATAATGGCTTATTTATTGAACAAGACGGAGAATGGAAACCGATATTAAATGGTTTTCAAAAACGAATTAGGGATTTACATAGCGAAGGTAATGTAGTGTATGGTGTAGGCGACGAAGGAATTTTTATTCGTAGTATGAATGGTGGAGAGAACTGGACGGTTCAGCGTTTTCCAACAAAAGCAACGAGTTGGAATGTGTGTAGTAATGTACAAGGAACTGTCATTGCCCATGGAGATAAAACATTGTATCATTCTAATGATTTTGGTTCGACATGGGAAACCATTCATCCATTTCTTGAGTATGGTGGTGGGGCACCGTCTATTCGATCGTTATTTTTATACAAACATTACTTATTTATCGGTACGAAAATACATGCTAAATATGGTGGTGTTTGGCTCTTTAATTTGGAGACACGTAAATTAAAGAGGATTAAAATTGTGATGAATCAGATGATTTCAGCGTTGAATTTACACAATTCTTATTTAGTAGCAGCAAGTGGATCATGCAAGGGGATTAGCGGTAATATTTCTTTTTGTAAAATAGATGAAAGTATAGAGAGTGAAAAAACATATTGGCACACATGTCAAAGTGAGCAGAAAGCAAGTAGCTATTTAGACTTAAGTGTAGATCAACATGTGCTATATACAACGTCAACGCAAAATAAGGCGGGGATTAGTACGGTTTGTCGTGTACTTTTAGAAGAAGGAATTGTTACAGTATGTGACTCAGTTAAAGGGCATGGTTGGCGCATCGTGAACGAAAAAGAAGGCTATGTTGTAGCTGGGTCAGGTGAATCAAAAGCAATGCAATGGAAGAAAAAAATAGTATAGTAAAAAAACTTTGCTTTTATTATATTGATATGATATATTATATTTAAACCATTTTACTTTTAATAATATAGAGATTTAAATGAGCTGTAACTTCCGAGGAGGATAGCAATGTTAAATCTCCTCAGAGTTGCAGTTTTTTTAATGTCTGACTTATTTTTGTAAAGTGGTTGAAAATGAATATGTACATATAGGTACATTGTAGGAGGATTTTTTAAATGCAAAACGGTAAAGTAAAATGGTTTAACTCAGAAAAAGGTTTCGGATTCATCGAAGTTGAAGGCGGAGAAGACGTATTCGTTCATTTCTCAGCTATCCAAGGCGAAGGCTTCAAAACTTTAGAAGAAGGTCAAGAAGTTACTTTCGAAGTAGAACAAGGTAACCGTGGACCTCAAGCTACTAACGTTAACAAGAAGTAATTACGGAAAAAAGAAGGGCTTGCCCTTCTTTTTTTTTGCATTTTTATTGAATACCCTCCTATGTACATAGCATAATGAGATTGAATTTTCGTTTTTTAGACGAAGTATTACATGCATAAAGTGTATGAATAAATAAATACTGAAAATAAAGTATGTGTGTGAAAAGGAATGTAGAAAGAGGTAAAAAAATTGGAAAACGCTACACATTTTATTGTGTTTGATATAGAGAGAAATTTTAGGCCGTATAAATCAGAAGATCCGTCAGAGATAGTTGATATTGGAGCTGTAAAAATAGAAGTAAGTACAATGAAGATAATTGGAGAATTTTCGGAGTTAGTAAAACCGGGGGCACGACTTACTCGTCATACGACAAAATTAACGGGAATTACAAAGAAAGATTTAATGGGTGTAGAGAAATTTCCGCAAATTATAGAGAAATTTATTCAGTTTATCGGAGAAGATTCTATATTTGTTACATGGGGAAAAGAAGATTATCGGTTTCTATCTCATGATTGTACGTTACATAGTGTAGAATGTCCACGTATGGACAAAGAAAGAAGAATGGATTTGCAAAAATTTGTTTTCCAAGCGTATGAAGACTTATTTGAGCATACACCAAGTTTACAATCTGCAGTAGAACAACTCGGTTTAACATGGGAAGGAAAGCAGCACCGTGCTTTAGCGGATGCTGAGAATACAGCGAACATACTTCTTAAAGCATATAGCGAGAGAGATATTACTAAAAGGTATAAAAGGCATGGTGAACTTGAACTAGTAGAGAACGGAAAACTAACAGAAAAAGCGAAAAAAAAGATGCGAAAATGGGTATTTAAAGAAATGAGAAAAAATACTGAGCGTCCGTTCGCTTGGAGTACATTTGAAAGTAGTGACACGTGGGAAAGTATAACGGAAAGATATTATATAAGTGAACCTACAATAGAACTTCTGAAAAAACATTTTCGTACGGCGGTTAGAAAAGCGGAAAGGCAGATTAGGTATTTGGCTGAGATGGAGAAGAATGCAGAGGTTAAATGACATTCTTCTCTATTTCTAGCTACATAAATTTACTGTCATTGTATTGATGGATGAATAAAGTATTCATATAAATAGGAATTGATTTGCTGTGCTACTTTGAAATTTAAGGTGTGGTAAGAAATTTTTTAATATATTCATAAAATTAGAGCCTATAGAAATGAAAGAGGGTAAAGTTGAATGGAAGCAATCTTTAACATTGTAACAGTTTTAGTTTTTGGGATAATATTTACCACGCTATTAGCGGTAATTACACTTCCTTTCATAGCAAAGAAGAAGAATTGGAAAAAGCTTAATATATCTTTAAAGCGTGGTGTATTAAAGATTAAAATCGAAGAGTAAAAGATGAGCTTTATACAAGGGAGGTGTGATAGTGATAGACTTAGATATTAAAGACGTCAACGTACAGATGGAATTAAACGGAATCTTTTGGAATGAGGATGGGATTGCTGAAATGACGGTAACTACAAAAGAAGAGCATTCTTTTCTTCTTCGTTTAGTAGTTAATTTAGAAAGTAAAACGATTAGGGCGACGAGTATTGAAATAGTGAATGGATTTTGTCCTCTGTGCAAACAGAAAAGGAACGAATGTAGTGAACTTAATGACTTGCAAAACAAAATGGAAATTTTAGAAGAAGCTTACGATTGGGTGAGAGAGCATCCGGAATATCGTTTTCAGTTATCTTTTTACGAGTACAATAAGTTTGAGGTAGTGAAATGAAACTTTAATTTTGAGAACATACATAGTGACTAAAAGGAAAAACACCAAAAACTTATAGAAGGATTTGGTCTATTAGGAATATTGAAGCCAATATTTCTAATGGAAATACGTTTGTATAATCAGAAAGGGATGGACTTGATTCTGCAACAAATGTCATCCTGAATCAAAATTATTTTTAAACATATTTTGTTATAAAGCAGAAAAACCGATTCTTAGTGGAATCGGTTTTTAATATAAATGAAAACTATGTCCCAAATAAAAGAGCGCTTATTAAAAGCGTCCAGTAAAAACAGTTAAATGGAAGGATTTATTCAATCCCGTTCGGATCATAAGAATACTGCTGCTTATTCTCAATCCGCTCAATTACGTCTTGTAATTCGTCTGGCTTCAGAAACTCAATTGGAGAGAATCCTTTCTCAAATGTAAGTGTATCAGCCTCAATCATTAATACGTATCGGTCATTTACTTTTGCGATATGTATTTGATCCCCGAAATCAGCAAGCAGGGCCTTTACAGAGATATGGTCTGCTTTTAGCTTTAATTCCACTTCAGGAGCATGCTCGACGATTTGAGCGGTAGCTTCCATTACTTCTTCGGTTGAAAATTGTTCCATAATTTCGCGTTTCGGACTGGCAGCCCATACTTCCATCGCTTGGTCGAATTGTTCGCGCTCTTCCGTACCTTCTTCAAATACATCTTCAATTTGGTCGTATACCATGTCCATTACTTGTGTTTTCATAATTTCAGGCATAGAGCGTTCGTACTCGACGAATTTTAAGAAGTCTTCAAAGTAACGGGCGTGTGATGCTTGGTGAATCTTTAGCTCGCCCACTTCGACCATACCTTCTTCGGGCATGTACGGATATTGGATAGATTTCATATTTTTTGTTGTAATGGCCATTTCAACGTTACGAATTAGTGTGGATTCATCGGAAATAGAAGCGACTTTTGGCTCGAAGTCACATTTCATAACGAAGACGAATGGATCATCAAAGTATTTGCGTAGTTTTGCTTGCGCAATTAAAAATACACCACCGCGCACAGCACTTGTATCAAGATATGTATAAACGAGAGGTTCGCTCATATCTTTGAAGTTTTCCTTCGTTTCTGCAAAGCGGATGCGATTAAATAAGTTGTAATGAGGGTTTGAATCAAGTTCGTGCCCTTCTTCTACAATAAAGCGACCAATCTTTGTCGGAGCTTGTTCTGTTTTCGCATGACGTTCTACTTTTCGCTTTGAAATTTTTAATAATTCTCCATTCAAAAATTCTTTTAAGGAGCTATCTTCATACTCTTCAGCGTCTAATGTTTGAAAATGTTTGTAGCGTTTATCAACAGCTTCACCTTTTCCTTCTACTTGTACAACATAAAAGGAAAGATAATTTATTTCAAAATCCATATTTATCACCTTGTTTCATTTCATTAACTCTTATCAGTATAGAGATGGAAAAAACTTTCGTCAATTTATATAAGGAAGGGGAAGCCCCCCTTCCTTCATATATTTTTTATTTTCGAAATTAAAATCCGTCTTCTAATGCTGAAAATGGAATGTTCAGTCTGTTTTCTACTGTACGTAAACGTTGGTTTAAGCGGTTTAATCTACGTGTATGACGCTCAACCGTGTTTTCTAATTGACGTACTCTTTGTTCAAGCTCATTTACTCGTCTTTCTAATTGACGGTTTCCAGCACCAGGAAAAGAGATTGGAAGTTGGAATTGTCGAGTTTGATCATATGGATTAACTTGTTCTACTGGATCTATATATTGTTGGTATTGTGCTTGTAAATCATATTGAGGTTGATAACCAGTTTGGTTATATGGATCGTATGGATTGTAGGGGTACATAAAAACATCCTCCATTTCTTTAAAATAGGTTAATTCACCATAATGTATGTGTAAAAGCGGAGTGTGGCACGGCAAATACCTATTTATGTTCACAGGATGTTTTTTTATAAATACGAATATGGAGTTTTACATTTGTATTTCGTTCGTTTTATGGTATATACTGGATAATAGGGAGAGGTTACGTAAAGGTTACAATTCTATCAAACTCAAACTTTTATGTAAATATGTATAGACATTTGGAAAAGAAAAGAGTAATTTATATAGAGTAAAAAATAACTTGTAACAATTTATAAATATATTGTAAAATGATTGTAACAAAACATACATAAAAATGAAATAATACATAAAAGTAGTATTGGGGAAAAGGGGAGAGTATATTGTTCCGTAAAGTAAAGGGTATATTAGTTGGGGTTTTATGTGTAGCTGTAGTGAGTGGCTGTGGTACAAAAGTAAGTGATGTTGCATTAGTAAGTGATATTGGTGGCCACACGGTAGAGGCTAAAGCAGAAGTACAGGATTCTATTAGTTTAGTAGATGGTCGTACAGGTACGGAAGTGAAAAAGCTAGATTTGTCGAGTCTAGGTTATTTTGAAGATGAAGCGAAATTTAAAAAATCAGTTGAGAAGGTTGCTAGGGAAGTTGGAAAAAATGTTGACAAAAAGATGGTCCCTTCACGTCTAGGATCTGATGGAAGTTGGCAAGAAGGGAAACCTTCTTATGAATTAATGGAAAAAGAATTAGTAGATAAATTATTAAACGTAGGTATGTGGGATTCTTCCTATCAATTACCTATTGTTGAGAAGAAGCCTACTGCAACATTAAGTGATGCGCAAGGAAGTGGTACGGTAATTGGTAGATATGAAACGAATTTAGGTGGCTCAACAGGTGGCCGTATTGAAAATATTCGTTTGTCAGCAGCGAGCATAAATGGAGTTGTATTAGCAAAAGGAGACCGTTTCTCTTTCAATGCATTAATTGGTGATACAACGCCAGATAAAGGATATCAATTAGGAAAAGAAATTGTAGATGGTAAATTAGTAGATGGATATGGCGGTGGTGTTTGTCAAACATCATCAACATTATACAATGCAGCAGATCAAGCTGGTTTGAAAATGGTAGAGAGAACAACACATTCTAAAACGGTAGGTTACGTTCCACAAGGAAGAGATGCTACAATTGCATATCCATACTTAGACTTAGTGTTTGAAAACACGAATGATGCACCTGTGAAGCTTTATATGGGTATTCAGGGCGGAAAGTTAGTTGCTGAAGTACATAAAATGCGATAAGAATCATAATCTAGAAAAAGCCATTATTTCTACTAACAATAGAAATAATGGCTTTTTCTGTGTAGTTTATCCAGTATTAGTGATACATTTCAAGACTAGGTGAATGTGAGGAACAAGATGTTTGGGAATTTATCCGGCTTTAATGGGCAGTAAGACCCCACTGATTAAAGTTTCACTTTATCGAATTTAATTCTTAGTTTTCATATTGACATTATTAGTTATTAATTGTATTCTTCATAATAACAACTAAATAAATGGAAAAATTTATTAGTTTTCTTATCAAGAGAGATGGAGGGACTGGCCCGATGAAATCTCAGCAACAGGCTATAAAAGTACTGTGCTAAGTCCAGCAAACGTATGAAGCGTTTGGAAGATGAGGGGAAATGGATTAACATTCAACTCTTCTTATATGTGTAAGAAGAGTTTTTTATTTAGAGAGGGGGGATAGAGTGAAGTTTGATGTAACGTATTTTTTAGAAAGTTTTCCGCAATTATTTAAGTATGTATACATAACTTTAGGAATTACTGTAGTTTCAATGATTATTTCTTTTGTTATAGGGATAGGTTTGGCGATCATAACGAAAAACAAAACGAAATTTCTATATTCTATTGCAAGAGTATATATATCTTTCTTTAGAGGAACACCTTTATTAGTTCAATTGTTCGTGTTGTATTTCGGATTGCCGCAAATATTCCCAACCTTTACAGTACTTACAGCGATGCAAGCGACTTTAATTGGTCTCAGTTTAAATAATGCAGCGTATTTGTCAGAAATTATTCGAGGTTCATTAAATGCTGTCGAATCGGGACAAATGGATGCTTGTTTATCAGTTGGAATGACAAAGGCGCAAGCTATGCGACAGATTATCTTTCCGCAAGCTATTCGGGTTGCAGTACCGTCACTTGGAAATAATTTTGTTGGATTGTTAAAAGAATCTTCGTTATCTTTTGCACTTGGGGTGGCTGAAATTTTAGCGCAAGCGAAAATGTTAGCGGCACAATCGTATCGTTATATGGAAAGTTACTTAGCGGTAGCGATTGTATATTGGATTATTACAATCGTAATTAGCTGGGGACAGAAAAAGTTAGAAAAGAAACTTGATGCACCGTATTTGTAACAAGGATGAGGTGATATGTGTGATTGAGATAAGTGATTTGTATAAATCTTATAAGAGTAATGAAGTACTAAAAGGAATCTCACTTACTGTCGGTAAAGGGGAGGTAGTAGTCATTATTGGACCTTCTGGTTCAGGTAAATCGACACTATTAAGATGTTTAAATTTATTAGAACAACCAGAGGGTGGAAGTATTAGAATTGAAGATTTAGAGATTCATGTGAAGAAGCTTTATAAAAAGGAAATAATAAAATTACGCCAAAAAACAGCAATGGTTTTTCAAAACTATAATTTATTTAAAAATAAAACAGCATTGCAAAATATTACAACGCCATTAACAGTTGTACAGAAAAAAAGTGAAGAAGAAGCAAAAAGAATAGCAAGAGAAATATTAAAACAAGTAGGTTTAGCTGAAAAAGAAAATTTCTACCCAACGATGTTATCAGGTGGGCAACAACAAAGAATAGGTATTGCTAGGGCAATGGCTTTAAATCCCGCTGTATTATTGTTTGATGAACCGACTTCTGCACTTGATCCAGAATTAGTGAACGAGGTATTGCAAGTCATTAAGGATTTGGCAAGGCAGCATATAACGATGGTTATTGTCACACATGAAATGAATTTCGCAAAAGAAGTAGCGGACCGTATTATATTTATGGCTGAAGGCATTATTGTAGAGCAGGGAACGCCAGAAGAAATTTTTCGGAATCCACAAAATGAGCGTACGAAAAAGTTTTTACGACAATTGAATGCTTCAGAAGAAGGCAATCATTTCGTTATTTAGGAGGAAAAATTATGAGGAAATCATCATTATTACTAACATTGGCATTAACAGTATCGGTTGGGCTTTTATCTGCTTGTGGTTCAGATACAGCGAGCAAAAAAACAGATGAAAAAGTAGTGAAAGTTGGGACGTCTGCAGGTCGTAGTCCATTTATTTTTAAAGAGGGTGAGAAAGTAAAAGGCTTTGATGCTGAAATTATTGAAGCGGCTGCTAAAAAAGCTGGATATAAAGTTGAATGGAACGTTTCTGATTTTGAAGGATTATTCGGTTTATTAGACTCGGGTCGTATTGATACAATTGCAAATGAATTATCGGTTTCTCCGGAAAGAAAAAAGAAATATGACTTTTCAATTCCATATGTTTATTCAGGATCTGTTTTCGCGGTGAAGAAAGATAATAATACAATTAAATCGATAGAAGATCTAAAAGGAAAGACTGTAGGTGTGGGGCTTGGTACAGCCGGGGAACAAGAATTAAAAGCTTTAAATAAAAATAATGCTTTTACAATTAAAACGTTCTCAGAAGATCCAACAGCAGAATTGAATGAAGTGGGACTTGGTCGTGTAGATGCTTACTATAATGATAAAGTGCAAGTAGAAACAACAATTAAAAAGGCAGATTTAGATAATGTGAAAGTAGGATTTGGTCCACTTAAATGGGGAGAGATTGCATTTCCATTTGCTAAAAAGAGCGAAAAGTTAGAAGATATAAATAAAGCATTGAAAGAATTAGAACAAGATGGGACATTAAGCGAAATATCAAAAAAATGGCTGAAAGTTGATGCTACAAAAAAACAAAATTAAAGTATGTTCGTTGAATGTGGCTATTGTCCATCAACTTATATAAAAATAAAAGGAAATTGGGGAGGAAGTTACTCATGGTACAAATTCATCCAAAAACACGTATTGGTCATGTTGAATTTAAGGTGTTAAATTTAGAACGTCAAATTGCTTTTTACGAGAATGTTGTAGGTTTAGAAGTAATTAAGCAAGAGGGGAATAAAGCGTATTTATCTGGAAAAGGTGGAAAGAACACGTTACTTGTTCTTAAAAAGTTAGAGGACGGGGTACTGCAAGAGCCGCGTACGACTGGTATATATCATGTAGCCTTTTTAGTTCCGACTCGTGAGGCGTTTGCTTCGGCATTATTTGGTGTGATTCGTAATAAGAATGTAATTGATAGTCCAGCTGAGCAAGAGGGACGTTATACATATTCAAATGAAATTTTACCAATTTCAAGGTTTAATAGTGCGAGTGATCATACGTATAGCGAAGCGTTTTATTTACAAGACTTAGAGGGAAATGGTATTGAAATATATGCGGATCGTCCGCGCGATCAATGGGGAGAAGGGCCAGGAGGAAGTACCCCGCTTGATTTAAAAGAACTAGCAACGCTTGTTGATTATGAATTTGATGGATTACCTGCTAATACTGTCGTTGGACATGTACATTTACGAATAGTTAATGTAGAAGAGTCACATGACTTTTATGTAGATACAGTAGGCTTTGAAGTGCAGCAACGCGAAGATGACTGCTTATTCATTTCTGCAGGAGGATATCATCACCATATAGGCGCAAATACGTGGAACGGAGTAAATAATCCGCACCCACCGGCACATGCAACTGGATTAAAAGTGTATACGATAGTACTGCCGCATAAAGAAGCGTTAGATGAAGTGAAAGAAAGATTAATAGAAAAACAGCATGAAATAAATGAAACTATAAATGGGTTTACAGTAGTAGACCCGAGTGGTATTACAGTACAGTTTGAAATAGAAACAGCATAAAAGAAGTCGGAAGGTGTATAATTACCTTCCGATTTCTTTTTGATACGTAATCCAGGTAGCACAAGGATTGAAAGGGAAAGATTTTAATATCTCCATTGCATATATACTTGTTGAATCGAATTCACCTTGAAAGAAAGAATAACCGTGTGTATTTGCATACATAGCTTGTTTGAAAATGAGAAGTTTCAGTAAGGATACATTTTCTGTATTGTGAGTCCCGCACCATCCTAGTTCTACTGTATTATCCTTTTCTGATGTATGGAGGAAAGAGTATGCCATAATTCGATGCTCTTCATCTATAATGAGAAAGCTCCCATCTAGTAGTACGTCATCAGCTAAAATCATCTCTTGCCAAGTTTGTAGTGGGAATGAGGCAACGGGATTTGCTAGGTGGGTTTGCTCATAATTTTCTTTTACTAAGTAGGCTAGTTTTTCTAATAAATTATTATTTGATACGATGTTCGATAAAGTTTGTATATGATAATTTGAATTAGGGACTATCTCGATAGAAACTATTTTTTGTAAGTCTAATATCGGCATATATGTTCTTCGGATTTCCGTAAAATTATGTTCTTCAAAAAACGCTTTTAAATGAGCTGATGTTTCCCATATAGAGGTTTGTAATGGTAGTTTGAAGTTTTCTCTTTTTGAAATCTCGTTTAATAAAAATTTTTCAATGTGTAGCTCCGAATAGAAAGGATTCGTATATATTCGAAAGTATGTGCAGTATGGATGGAAGTTACTGCCCCAGGTGAAAAAGATGCCTACTACATCTTTTTTATAGTAGGCAACATACGCACATTTTGTTTTATTATCTCGTAATAAGTGAAATACGTACGATTCTTCATTATATAAATCAATAAGTTGTTTTACTTGTAGCTCATTATTTTTACTATATTTCTCTATAACAAGATTATGTTCATTCAATGACTTCTTCATAGCTCAATCCAAAAACGTCTTACTACATTTCCGTCTTCCTCAGTGAAATCATCATCACGAAGGCCGCCGTTATGTAAAATTGTTTTTTCTGAAGCAGTATTTACTTCATCGCAAACGACAAGTGCTTTTGTGATGTTTAATTGCTTCGCTTTTTCCAGTGATAATGCTAGTAACTTCGTAGCATAACCTTTTCTTCTTTCAGAAGGGCGAATGCCATAACCGATATGACCGCCAGCGTTAAATAAATGTTCGGTTAAACTATGACGTATATTAACAGCGCCTACAATTCTATTATGATCTGTAACGAGCCAATACGTAGAATCTGGTACCCAAGATTCAGGAAGATTTATTCCGTTATGTGCATCGAGTAGTTCTTGTACCATAGCAGGGAAGTTAGAAGGGTCTTTTGTAATAACCCACGGAATCATCGTTTCACCGCTATCTTTCCATTCGTTATAAAAATCTAAGTATTCGTCTTGTAAATCGGTAGTAGGTGTAATCAAAGAGACGTTCATTGTTAGCAAGCTCCTTTATTTATGTAGAATGTATAAAAAATTACAACACAAAATGAAAGCGCTTTCTAAATTTTCTCAACCTCATTTCATGTAATCCACCTTTGTTTTTCAAGAAAATGAGTGGATGTTTAAAATTAGAAGTTATTTATTTTATGTTAATATTTAAAATGTTAACATAAAATGGCCTAGGTATTAAGTGTATTTTAGTAAAATTCCTTCATATCGATACATGGATGTGTGTGATAATTTTTATTTTATCTATCTATAATGAATGAAAGGGGGAAGGGCTCGTGAGTGTAAATATTGATTTCATTATACGAATCGGTGTTGCTGGTTTGTTAGGAGCAATAATCGGTATTGAAAGGGAAATTCGATCAAAAGAAGCGGGCTTAAAAACACATTTCCTAGTAGCGGTAGGAAGTGCTTTAATAATGGTCGTTTCGAAATATGCTTTTTCAGATATTATGAATGAAGATCATATGGCACTAGATCCGAGTCGTATTGCAGCGCAAGTTGTTAGTGGAGTAGGTTTTTTAGGTGCAGGTACAATTATTATTCAAAAGCAGGCGGTGAAAGGATTAACGACAGCAGCTGGTTTATGGGCTACAGCAGGAATTGGATTAGCAATTGGTGCTGGTATGTATGTAGTAGGAATTGGAGCGACGATTCTTGTTTTAATTGGTTTAGAGATTGTAAGTCGTATTTTTAAGGTGCAATTTTTATTTCCGCAAAATATAATGGTGCAAATGTGTATAAATAAACGTGAAGCAGTACAACAAATATTAGAAACACTTCATATGAAAGGCATTCCAATACTTTCATATGAAGTGGAAGCTTCACAGCAAGGGATAGAAATTGTTTATAAGGTAGGGATGCAACTGAAAAACATATCGTCAGAAGAAAAGAATGAGTTTATTCAGCATATGCAAACATTACCAGAAGTTACATTCATAAAGTTAAAATCATAGTTTTGAAAACGAGGATAGATGTAGCGGGAATTTCGCTATTATCTATCTTTTTTTGATATAAAACGCACATAAAGTCAAGTGTTAATTTTGCATGGTATGGATACATGTGTGAACGTTACCTTATTTTTTCTCAATACAGTATAAAAAGTAAAAATAGTAAAATAATGGTGCGGTACACTAAAAATGTAAGGTAGGGGAGAGCATGAAAGGCTATTCAAAAAAAGTGTTAGTAGGGGTAAGTTTTGCTAGTTTCATGTTAGGGAGTTTTCAAGGGGACGCATTGGCAGAAGGTACAAAGGGAGAGCAAGTTTCATATCGGAATGTGCTCAAAATGGAGCCGATTGGTTTACAATTACCAGTGCAAGAATTAGCTCATTCATCAAAAGTGTTGGAAAATAAGTCTTTTGAGAAAAGGCTACAATTTGCTGATTTGTCACAAAGACCGCCTGAAGTGAAAAAGGAAAGTAAGCAATTAGCTGTAGCGAAAACGTATACAATTGCTGAATTAAATCAATTGAGCAATCAGCAGTTAGTGGACTTACTTGTAACAATTGATTGGGAGCAAATTACTGGGCTATTTCAGTTTAATAAGGATAGTCTTGCATTCTATCAAAATGATAGTAGAATGCAGGCAATTATTGATAAATTGAACCAGCAAGGACAAGCTTATACGAAAGATGATTCAAAAGGGATTGAGACTTTAGTAGAGGTGTTACGATCTGGTTTTTATTTAGGATTTTATCATACAGAATTAAGTAAACTAAATGAGCGAAGCTATCATGATAAATGCTTACCTGCACTAAAAACGATTGCGAATAACCCGAATTTTAAACTCGGTACGTTAGAACAAAATAGAGTTGTCTCATCATATGGAAAATTAATTGGGAATGCTTCAAGTGATGTGGAAACGATCACATCAGCTGCAAAGATTTTTAAACAATATAATGATAATTTTTCTACATTGGTAGATAATCTTTCAGCTGGAAATGCGATTTACGATATTATGCAAGGTGTTGATTACGATATTCAATCGTATTTGTACGATACGAGAAAAGCACCGAAAGATACAATATGGTATCAAAAAATTGATAGCTATATTAATGAATTAAGTCGTTCTGCCTTAATTGGAACGGTGACAGCGAAAAATGGTTGGTTAATTAATAATGGTATTTATTATACAGGTAGACTTGGTACGTTCCATAGTACAGAAACGAAAGGATTACAAGTTGTAACAGATGCCATGAAAATCTATCCGTATTTAGGTGAGCAATATTTCGTAGCTGCTGAGCAAATTGCGACGAATTATGGCGGGAAAGATGCGAATGGTAAAGTGGTTGATCTAGATCAAATAAGAGAAGATGGTAAGAAAAAATATTTACCGAAAACGTATACGTTCGATGATGGAGCAATTGTGTTAAAAGCTGGAGATAAGGTGACAGAAGAAAAAGTAAAACGTCTATATTGGGCGGCAAAAGAAGTGAAGGCACAATTCCATCGTACGGTTGAAAGTGACCAGCCGTTAGAAAAAGGCAATCCTGATGATGTATTAACGATGGTTATTTATAATAGCCCAGCTGAATATCAATTTAACCGTCAATTATACGGGTATGAAACGAATAACGGCGGTCTTTATATAGAAGGAACAGGTACGTTCTTTACGTATGAACGTACGCCAGAAGAAAGTATTTATAGTTTAGAAGAATTGTTCCGACATGAGTTCACACATTACTTACAAGGTAGATATGAAGTGCCAGGACTTTGGGGACAAGGGAAGATGTATGAGAATGAGAGATTATCTTGGTTTGAAGAAGGGAATGCGGAGTTTTTTGCAGGTGCAACGAGAACAGATAATGTTGTACCGAGAAAGAGCATTATAGGAGGAATATCTTCAAATCCAGCAGAACGTTATACAGCAGAGAGAACGTTAAACGCAAAATATGGAACGTGGGATTTCTATAATTATTCCTTCGCTTTACAATCGTACATGTACAATAAGAGATATGATATGTTTGACAAAATTCATGATCTTATTAGGAAAAATGATGTAACAGCATATGATGCATACCGCTCTGCTTTAAGTAAAGATGCGAATTTAAATAAAGAATATCAAGATTATATGCAAATGTTAGTAGATAACCGTGAGAAATATAATGTTCCGTTAGTATCAGATGATTATTTAGCAACTCACGCACCGAAACCAGTTTCAGATATTGCGGCAGAAATTACAGCCGAAGCAAAATTAAATAATGTATCAGTTAAGAAAAATAAATCACAGTTCTTTCATACATTTACACTACAAGGGACGTACACAGGTACTACTGCAAAAGGAGAATATGAAGACTGGAAGACAATTACACAAAACGTGAATGATACGTTAAAACGTTTAAGTGCGAAAGAATGGACAGGCTATAAAACAGTAACAGCTTATTTCGTAAATTACCGTGTGAATGCAGCAGGACAATTTGAGTATGATGTTGTATTCCATGGTATTAATACAGAAGAAGGTGCTGTGAATAAAGCGCCAGTTGCAGTTATAAATGGGCCCTATAGTGGAAATGTAAATGAAGCAATTTCGTTTAAAAGCGATGGATCAAAAGATGAAGATGGGAAAATTACTTCGTATAAATGGGAGTTTGGTGATGGAGCAGTAAGTAATGAGCAAAATCCGACTCACGTGTATACAAAAGAAGGAACATATACAGCGAAATTAACAGTAACAGATGACAAAGGATTAACGAATACTGCTACAACGAATGTAACGGTTCAAAAGAAAGAAGATAACAGTGTGGAAAAAGAGCCGAATAACTCATTTCAAACAGCAAACAAACTGCAGCTAAATCAAATTTTACGTGCTAGTTTAGGAAATGGCGATACGAGTGATTTCTTTGAAATTAATGTGGATACTGCTAAAAACCTTCAAATTAACGTAACGAATGAAAATAATATCGGAATGAACTGGGTTCTTTATTCGGAAGCAGATTTAAATAATTATGTTACGTATGCACAGCAAGAAGGGAATAAGTTAGTAGGAAGTTACTACACGTATCCAGGGAAGTATTATTTACATGTGTATCAGTATGGCGGGGGAACAGGGAATTATACGGTAGAAGTGAAATAGTAAAAAGGTCGCCGTGAGTGGCGACCTTTTTGTTGCGTGTTATACAAAAAAATTTACAAAAGCTTGATAGGCACTACCAAGAGAAAATAACGTAGCTACCATATGTGCAGTCCATTTAGGCATATTTAAATTCAATACGACATTATACAAGATTCCATATAAGATACAAATGATTAATATAAATGCAATGAATTGAAGAACTAATAAAAATAGTGGTTGTCCCATTTATTCTCACCTCTTTATTTAATATATTAATATAATAAATTTATAAACGGAAGAATTATTTCTATAAAGTACCAAAAATGCGATATGAAAGGATCATCACCAAAAGATGGGGGTGATAAAATCAACGTTCTGTTTCTAAGCGAATGCGCAAGAAAAGATGGTCATCACTTCTTTAGCCAAACCCACGCCGTTTGATAAGTTTAATCTTATTGTTTGTTCCCTCCATGATTCCATTGGATAAAGGTGACACAATTGTATCGAGCATCGCTTTCTCACGTAATACGAAGCTTTTCACAATTTTCGCAACCGCACCGCAAACATGGAATTGATAGCGTTTTATCCAATCAGCTAATCGTCTTTTTGCCTGTTTCGATTGCCTCTTGATTACGATTCGGAACGACAGTTAAAACATGCCCTGTATCTGCATTTAGCACACTTGTTGCATACGTGTGCCCTTTACGAATCGCAAACTCATCTACACAAATTCGAGTAGCTATTTCATCATGGAATTGTTCAGGTGCATACCAATAAAACCAGCGCTCTACCGTGGTGTAAGGCAAGTTATATTCGCAGGCAACATCTGACAAAGCGCGCCCCTTACAACGCTGTACAATTTCACGACGAAATGAGGCTGTTGAAGAGTGAATCAGCCCTAACCCGTAATCAAAAGTAAATGTATAATTGCACTGTGTACAACGTTGACGAGGTACCGCTAATTCAATCCAAAGCACTCCAATTCATGCTAAGCATAAGTTTACCAATAAAATAAAAAACAAATTCTGTAAATTTATGTAAAATAATGATATAATTTAATTGAATATAAAGAAAAAGGAAACCGATACAGCTTGTGCGTATGCAGTGCATTTTGGTCTGGGTCACAGTCTTTTAACGTGCTCGAACTACAGGAGGAGTAAGCATATTCCCGATGGATTCATTGTTGCACTTCCATTATCTGGGGGGATCCCCTGGTATCCAAGACTAAATTTTACCCATACATCATTTTTTTGATGTAGCTCTTGAAGATAAAAACTATTTAATTTTCAAGGAACAGTTATTAACTTAAAACTTATTATACGAGGAGGGTGTATCATGAAAAAAATATGCTTTGTATTAATTGTCGACGCTGGTATAAATTATGGTTCAATATTTTCTCTACCATTTTTAAGGAATCAGGATGATTTGAAGGGATATTTTTCTGAGTATTATGATGTTTCGATTAATTATATTAGGGATAAAAACTCAGTTGACTATTTGGTAGTTCCCAAACCGTGTCCACCTTTTGATAATGAAAATAATCTTCCAATAATTGAAGTACCAGCAATCTTATTTATGGAAAAGAATTTTGAAAAAATAAAGACTTATATAGACAATTATTTTTCTAATAACTCATAAAGAAAATAAAAGTACAGTAAAAAGAAGTCCGATAAAAAACGAGTGGTGAAGATTCAATGAATAAGGCACAAGCAACATTAGTAAATTACTAGCACCAACTAGAATTAGCTTCTTATTGGGGAGATGGTACCACTTCGTCTTCAGATGGGATGTGCATGCAAATTGGGGTTTCATCTTTACATGCAGACGCAAATCCACATTACGGAACAGGTAAAGGTGCTACCATTTATCCCACTTTAATGGGCAGTAAGACCCCCACCTCAAGATTCAGCGAAAGCAAAGAAGTTAGGTGGGGGTCGGGCTGCCCATAAAAGTCCGATTGGTGAGGGCTAATAATCAGTGGGGGATGAAGAAAACCCCCACTGATTAAAGTTTCACTTTATCGCTTTGTGAGTGATCAATTCTCTAGCTTTTATACAAAAGTGATTAATACGAATGCTAGGGATGCCGTTCATGTCATTGATGGTTTACTACATCACGAAACAGATTTACATATGGAAGTAGGAAAACATCAGGAGCCTTTACTTGCCCATATTCCACCTTTAGGTTGGGAGCATATAAATTTCTTAGGTCAATATAAATTCGATATTAACAGTTCCCATTCTATTCGATCATTACGCCCCCTTAGAACATAAATGAAGCCCTTGATTTTCTGCTTAGCGTAGACAAATCAAGGGTTTTTCTTTCAAAATCTTTTTTACGCGTTATACCCGAATAATTTTAAATCTTCCCCTGAGTCCGAAATGATCTCTTCGAACTTCAATCCTACTTTTTCTAAAAGCTTTCCTGAATGGATGTTATCAATAGTAGTAATTGCTACAATTCGTTTCAGACCTAGGTTCTGTACACCGTAGTCTATTACAGCAGAAGCTGACTCGTAGCCATATCCTTTTGAACGGAATTCTTCTAAAAAGGCAAAGCCAATATCAACATCTTCTAATGAATCTCTTTTAATAAGACCGCACATACCGAGTGGAGTGAGATCTTCTTTTCGCTCTACTAAGTAAAGACCAAATCCAAGTTTGTTATACATATCGATTGGTCCGTTTACAATATAATTTGTTGCGTCTTCCAGGGTTCTAACTCCTTTATTACCGATAAACTGAATCCATGCAGGATCGTTTACTAACTCAAGAATAAACGGAGCATCTTTTATATCGAGCCAACGAAGAGTGAGTCGTTCCGTTTCAAGAACTATCAAGCTACTGCACCACCTTTAACATTTATAATCATTAGTATGGATTGTGTAATACAAAATCGCAACATATTTTAAAAGAGCCCGGATTGTTCACATAAAGTTCGTTTGTTTTGCATAAAGGGATATTTTATAATTAGAATTGATTGTAAAGAGTGAGATGCTTATACAATGACTCCTAGGTGACTAGGAGTTTTTACTATATAACTATCATTATTACTAAATATGACACACTACACATTCTACTCAAGGAGGCACATAATGAAGAAATTATATAATGCATCGTTTACGTATTTGATTATCGGTTTATTATCAGGGATTTTCGCTAGGGAGTATGGAAAGTATAAAGGGATTGTAGGATCTACTTTGTTAAACCTTTTACATACACATACACTTGTACTCGGCTTTTTCTTCTTTTTAATTGCTTTAGGATTAGCAAAAGTATTCGCGTTTCATGAAGCGAAAAGTTTTAATAAGTGGTTTGTTGTACATAATATCGCACTAATTTTAATGTTAGGTTCGCTAGCAGCAAGAGGGCTTCTTCAGTTAAATGGAGCGGACTTTAAAGGGTTAACTTATATTGTTGGTTTTTCTCATTCGTTGATGGCAGTTACTTTAATTTGGTTTATGTTGTTAATAAAGAAGTCGTTTAAAATGTAGTTTTATAGAAAAGAACTTGCGATAGGTATTGCAAGTTCTTTTTGTTTATTCGACAGTATGAAACGAATTGCATATGTATAAAACTTGAATTATTTAATTTTTCGGATTATTATGTATAAAACACTTAACATATTTTGTAATTCAAATTTATAGAGAGTAGGAGAGTGTACGATGGAAATAACAGTAGAGCGTTTAGTAAATGAATTAAAAAACGTAATTCCTGAAGATCGAGTAGTAATCAATACGACAGTAAGAGAGTTACATAGTAAAGATGAATCTTATCATGCTAGTAGTTTACCTGATGTAGTAGTTTTTCCGCAAACGACCGAAGAGGTTAGTAGAATAATGAAAGTAGCGAGTGAGCATAAAAAAACTGTCGTTCCTTTTGGGGTAGGCTCTAGTTTAGAAGGGCATGTTATTCCATATGAAAAAGGAATTACAATGGACTTTTCACTTATGAATAAAATACTCGAGATAAGAGAGAAAGATTTTCTAGTGAGAGTACAGCCGGGAGTGACTCGTTCTCAGCTTAATAAAGAGTTAAAGAAATACGGTTTATTTTTTAGTGTAGATCCAGGGGCAGATGCAACGTTAGGTGGAATGGCCGCTACAAATGCGAGTGGAACGACAGCCGTGAAATATGGCGTTATGCGTGATCAAGTTCGTGATTTAGAAGTCGTTCTTGCTGATGGGGAAGTAATACATACTGGGAATTTAGCTGCGAAGTCGTCATCAGGTTACCATTTAAATGGTGTTTTCGTAGGATCAGAAGGTACGCTTGGATGTTTTACGGAATTAACACTAAAAATATACGGTATACCAGAACATGTTATGGCCGCGAGAGCATCGTTTCCAACTATAAATGATGCAGTAGAAGCTGTTATTAACATATTACAAGCGGGTATTCCAATTGCGAGAATTGAACTTGTTGATGAACTATCTATAAAACAAGTCAATCATTATAGTGAAACAAGTTACAGAGAAGAGCCTACGCTGTTTTTAGAGTTTCACGGTAATGAAGCAGGGCTAAAGCAAGATATTGAGTTTACGAAAGAAATTGTTTTTGATCATAAATGTAAAGAAGTTGCGTTTGAGACGGAGACAGCAGCGAGAAATAAACTGTGGGATGCAAGACATAACTTAGCGTACTCTTATGTGCATAGTTATCCTGGTAAAAAATTAATGAGTACAGACGTATGTGTACCAATTTCAGAATTGGCTGGGGCAATTCAACATGCGAGAGAGACATTAGATAAGGTTGGTCTTGTTGGTGGTATTCTTGGTCATGTAGGAGATGGGAATTTCCATGTGCTCTTAATGATTGATCCTAACGATAAAGAAGAAGTGGAAAAGGCAGACGAAATAAATGAAAATATCGTTTTGTATGCTCTTAAACGAGGGGGAACGTGTACGGGAGAACATGGCGTTGGAATCGGAAAGCGGAAGTACCAAGAAGAAGAACATGGGGCGGCATTACTCGTAATGGAGAAAATAAAGAAAGCTCTTGACCCGCAAAATATTTTGAATCCGAATAAGGTGTTTGAATTAAAGGATAGGGGTTGATCGGGTGAAAGTACTAGAAGCGATAAGTAATATAGCTGGAAAATATTTTGCATTTTGGGTTATTTGTATTGCAGCTATTGCGTATTTTATTCCCGCGCCATTTCTTGGGTTAAATAGTTACATAACGATTTTACTTGGAGTTGTCATGTTTGGGATGGGATTAACGTTAAAGGCTGTTGATTTTAAAATCATAGCTACAAAACCATTGCCAGTTATTATCGGTGTATGTGCTCAGTTTATTATTATGCCACTTGTCGCATACGTACTAGCCTACGTTATGAATCTGCCAGCCGAATTAGCAGCTGGACTAGTGTTACTCGGTTCAGTACCGGGTGGCACCGCATCAAATGTTATGGTTTATTTAGCAAAAGGGAACTTAGCGTTGTCTATTGCAATGACGTCATTATCAACGTTACTAGCACCAATTGCTACACCTCTTATTTTACTATTGCTTGCAGGACAATGGATGCCGGTTAATCCTATGTCTATGTTTCTTTCTATCGTACAAGTCATTATCATACCGATTATTTTAGGATTAGTAGTGAAGAAGTTTTTCCCTAAAACTGTTACGAAAGGAATGACCGTTATCCCTTTCATATCAGTTGTAGCAATTATCATTATCGTTTCAGCGGTAGTTTCAGCAAATGTAAGTAGCATTACTTCTTCAGGACTTCTTATATTTATCGCAGTTATGCTTCATAATGCATTTGGTTTTTTACTCGGATATATAACAGCATTCGTACTTGGACTAGATGAAGGGACAAGAAGAGCTATTTCAATAGAAGTAGGAATGCAAAATTCAGGCCTAGGTGTTGCGCTAGCAACAGCACATTTTGGACCAGCTGCCGCACTCCCAAGTGTATTAGCTGCAGTATGGCATAACATTGCAGGACCGATTTTAGCAACCATCTGGTCAAAAAATGCAAAGGATACTTTCAGTGATGAAACTTTATCGGTAAATATAGAAAAATAGGAATGATAAAGAATGCAAAAACGTATTGTACATTTTGAAGGGCTAGTTGTTTTCATAGCTGCGATTTATGCGTATTCAGTATATGAATTTAGTTGGATAATATTTTTTCTGTTCCTTTTAGCTCCGGATTTATCAATATTAGCGTATGGTATAAATAATCATGTAGGTGCTAAGATTTATAATATATGTCACACATATATTATATCGATAGTAATAGCTATCATAGGAGTCTATTTTAAGGTAGATACGGTTATAATGATCGGTTTAATATGGACAGCACATATTGGAATGGATCGAATGTTTGGATATGGATTGAAATATGAGACAGATTTTAAGGATACTCATATTCAGAGGTTATAGTTGCTTTTGAGGAGAGGGATACATTGAAACAAAGAATTACTATCGAAGAATATAACATCAAATGGGAAAGTGAATTTAATAAGCTACAAACTCTCATTAACGATGTAATGGAAGACAGCATTTTATCCATTGAACATGTTGGGAGTACATCTATCAAAGGGCTTGCAGCAAAACCAATATTAGATATTGATATTGTAATAGAAGATTATGGTTTTTTTTCTAAAGTAGTAACAAAGCTTGAAGCGATAGGATACTATCATCAGGCAAAATGGAGCTACAAAGGGAGAGAGGCGTTTGGCAGAAAGGACGCTTTCGTTCCGTGGAGTGAAGAAAGTACAGTTTGGATGGAACATCATTTATATGTTTGTGATAAAAATAGTGAAGAGTTAAGAAAACATATAGCGTTTCGGGATTACCTTCGTGAACATGACGATGTTGCTGGTGAATATGGACGTTTAAAGGAAGAGTTAGCAAGAGAGTCAAAAAGTAGAACTAGCTATAGTGAAGGTAAGACGAAATCTATTACAAATATATTAGAAGAAATAAACTAAGGCGGCATGGAATACATGCTGCCTATTCTTTTGAAATAGAACGCTGCCATTATAAAACAAATATAAACTGGCCCTGTTGAATGCTACGAGATTTAAATATAATGAGAAATAAAAGATCGGAAAAGAGGGAGCTTATGTACATACCAAAATATTTTGCAATACAAGATGAAGAGGTGAAGTATGAAATAATGGAACAAAATAGCTTTGCGACATTATTTTCTCAACATAACGGGGAACCATATGCAACACATTTGCCATTGTTGTTAAATAGGGAAACACTCACGTTACATGGTCACTTCGCACGGCCGAATGAACAGTGGAAAGATATTGGGACTCAGCAAGTACTAGCTATATTTCAAGGACCACATAGTTACATCTCTCCGTCATGGTATGAAACAAACAATGCAGTACCAACATGGAATTACGTTGCAGTGCATGTATATGGTGAATTAGAAATTGTTGAAGATGAACAGGAATTAATAAATTCTCTTCAAGATTTAGTACATACATATGAAGATCCACAGAGTGCCTACTCACTTGATGATGTAGATCCAAATTATATGGTGGGATTAAGTAAGGGGATAGTTGGTTTTAAAATTAAGATTAGTAAAATAGAAGGAAAAGCGAAGTTAAGTCAAAATCATTCTGTGGAAAGAAGAGCATTAGTTGTGGAGAAACTTGAGAAAGTTGGTAGTGAGGGGAGTAAGGGGATTGCGGAATTGATGAAAGAAACAAAATGAGTTTGGGAAAATAAAGGTGATTTACCGATTTTGTAGAAATATATTTTACTTGCAAGAAAAATGCCTCCGTAGCTCTAGAAGGGAAGAGCGCCGGAAAACATGTCGCACCGGGTCGCAAGGCGAAGGTTTCAGAAGCACCGAAAAGCAAATAAGCTGAGACAGGTGGAATTCCTGTCGGTGAAATTCCGTAGGGAAGCGTGTTCCCCTTAGCCTATGCTTACGAAAGGAGTGCGGGTTCGAATCCCGTCGGAGGTATATGGAAAAACTTGTATGAATAAAGAGTTTATTTATGTTATTCTCATTTAATGGTAAAATTAAAGTTAGGATGTTTTGTAGGAGGAAACAAAATGGAAGTGTTTTTAGTAGCTGCTTTTTCAGCTATTATCATAATGATGACAGTTTTTGTTATAATAAAAGCTTCTTTTACTGGGTACAAGAGGAATGATATATCATTTCGGAAATTTATCCTTTTATCTAGTGCTTCAATAATGATAGGCTGTATAGTGTCATTGGTACTACCATTTGGATATGAAAAAATATTCGAATACATTAACTAAATAAGCGCTTTAAAAAACGAAAGACCTTCTAAATTGAAGGTCTTTCGTTTTTTAAAGTGTCTTTTCAGTTGTTGTTGGGTTATAGTCTTTACTTGCGTCAACGGATTGAACAAGGTCAGGTCTTTGTGGTGCAGGGAGATCGGCGTGACTTGCTTGATATGTAAAAGAACTATTTATGCCAATAGAAATAATACCGATAACAGACAGTCCTAGAACGACAGAACAAATTTTTTTAATCATTTTAGAGCTCCTTTCTCAAACGTTTTTTCTTTTGCTTGTAACGCTTTATGAAAATACTCACTCGCTTTCACATGATTATTTTCATCATAAAATTTAGTTGCTAATTTCTCTGAATATTCTTGAGTGTAGTTATATAAAGATTCTTTGTCGAAATACGTAATTCCTTCAAGAATAATATTTTCTAAATCTTCAGTTGTCTCATTATTGTTAAGGGAATGTAAAATTTTAAAATGAAGTATATATTCAACATTGCTTAGTTCTGTACAAACTTCCAATCCTTTTTTAATAAGTTCTTCAGCAATGTTTATTTCACCAAGTTTATAATGCTCTCTGGCTTGTAAAAAGAGTGCTTTAAAGTGTGTAGGCACTTTGGTTGTTACCTCTGATAAATGTCGAATCGCTAGAGAAGACAGGTTTTGACTTGCATAGAGCCAACCTAGATTATTGCGAACGCTTAAAACTAAATCCTTTTCGTTTAGTTTTTGTAAAATTGAAAGAGCAGAATTGAATTTTTCCTCTGCTTGTTCATATTGCTTTAAAAATACACATGAGGAACCTATTATATTGTCGCAAAGTGCTAACTTGATCTCAAACCCATTTTCAGTCATGAAAATATTTCTGGCTTTTGTTGCTTGCTGAATTGCATCAATCGGTTTATAAAAATGTTGATTAAAGATAGCGAATCGGTAATTATATTCTGCTTCCTCTAGTTTATCTGAAACATTAACTAATAGCTTTTCAGCATGTTCATAATGTTCACCTGCTAAATTATAATTTGTTGTTAAAGTAGCATGAATTGCTTTAAATAAATGATAGTAGTAAGAAAGTTGGTGATTAGGTGAAATCGCGTAAGAATCTATTTTATTGAAACTGTCTTTTGTAATACTTAAACCATCAGTTAAAACTTTGAAACGAAAATCTAGTAGAGAATAGTATAATGCTAAGTTTTCATCTTCTGTAATGTTTAGTTGCTTTTCTTCAATTTCATGCTTTAAGTTTGTCGACTGGGACACATCTTGTTTTAGCATAGCTAAATACCAGTCATTAAATAATTTTGTAACTTGTTCATTACCTTGTAGTTGAACGTTCATGAAATCCCCTCACTTTTTGAATATTCTTATAAAATATAGTATCAAAAATAACAATATTTAGAAATATGATTTTTATTTCTCAATATTTGTTTAACAAATATTTTAGTAAGCCAATTGGAATAGTGATGTTTTTGTTTTGGAGTAAAGAAAGGAATTGGTGAAGAAGCATTTTAAAGTTCTAGTTGAGAGGTGAGGATATAAAAAAGGTGTGTTCACACAATTTGTATGAACACACCTTTTTACATATTAAACAATCAAGTCCCACAAAAAGTACGATAAGGACGATTCGTAGGCGCAGGTGGAACGCAGTATTCTTCTTGCTCTGTAGCATACGCATAAGGATTTGCTAGAGCCTCAAGAAGCTTCTCCATTACGCTATAGTCGCCATTTGTAACAGCTGCTTCTAATGCTTCTTCTACACGGTGGTTTCTTGGAATGATGGATGGGTTATTATTTTTCATCATTTCGTAGGCATTTTCTTTCAATTCTTCTTGTCTTTCTAATCGAGATTGCCACAGTTTGTACCATTCTTTAAATTCAGAACTATCGAATAGAGGGGTATTTTCTAACGTATTAAGAGTTAATGAACGGAATGTATTAGTGTAATCCGCTTTATATTTCTCCATCATTTTTAAAAGTTGCTCAATAAGTGAATGATCTTGTTCTTCGTTGCTAAATAGTCCTAATTTCTTTTTCATTCCAATGAACCACTGTTTTTCATACTGTACACTAAATTTTGAAATTTCATCTTGAGCAATTTTTAATGCTTTTTCTTCATCTTTGTGCAGAATTGGTATTAAAGATTCAGCTAATCGCGCAAGGTCCCATGCGGCCATATATGGCTGATTTCCATATGCGTAGCGACCTTGTGTATCAATAGAGCTAAATACGGTTCCTTGGTCGTAATTGTCCATAAATGCACAAGGGCCGTAATCAATCGTTTCACCGCTAATCGTTATATTGTCAGTATTCATTACGCCGTGAATAAATCCAACAAGTTGCCATTTAGCGATGAGGCTGGCTTGTTTCTTTATGACTTCTTGTAGCAATGCAGTATATTGGTTTTCATGATCTTCAATTTCTGGGTAATGTCTTTTTATTGTATAGTCAGCTAGCGATTGAAGATCTTCGATTGAGCCGCGAGCTGCAGCATATTGAAATGTGCCGACGCGTATATGGCTGCTTGCGACTCTAGTTAAAATAGCTCCAGGTAACTTTGTTTCACGATAGGTTGGTTCCCCAGTTGTGACAACTGCTAAGCTGCGGGTAGTTGGAATATCAAGTGCATACATTGCTTCGCTAATAATATATTCACGTAGCATCGGACCGAGTGCAGCACGACCATCACCACGGCGTGAATAAGGAGTAGGGCCAGAACCTTTCAGCTGAATGTCAAAACGTTTACCTGAAGGAGTAATTTGTTCACCAATTAAAAGAGCACGACCGTCGCCTAACATATTAAAATGTCCAAATTGATGACCAGCATACGCTTGAGCTAATGGATGAGCTCCTTCTGGTAGTGCATTACCGGCGAAAATCGCAATTTCGGTTTCTTTCTTCAGTTCTTCCGGATTAAAGCCAAGAGATATCGCAAGTGAATGGTTTAGCTTAACTAACTCCGGTGAACTTACGGGAGTAGGGGGGATTTCTGTATAAAATGAATGTGGTAAAGTAGCATAACTATTGTCTAAATTCCAACCTGCTTCATTATTTTTAGTCATTGTATCTCCTCCTTGTTTATTTTTTTATTATGTATTTGTACGTATGTATTCTTTGTCAAATTAGCTAAAAGTATAATATGATATTTCCCCTTGCAATCTATTGTAAGGACTTCACTGCACTATGTCTATTTAACAGTAAATATAAAAACTCCATTTTAAAAAATGGAGTTTTTATTATTACTTAATTTTTACGATTATTTTTCCTTTTGCTCTGCCAGCCTCTGAATATTCCATTGCTTTTTGAGCATCTTCAAATGAAAAAACTCGATCGATTACCGGTTTGATTTTTCCGGCTTCAATATAGTTTGCAATAGTACGTAGTTGATCTCCGCTTGGCTTCATAAATAAAAATGAATATTGAGCATTATGCTTCTTTTCAAGTGCAGTAAGTTTTTTGCTTGCTAATGAAAATAAGAGTGTTTTGAAAAATCCTGAACCGAATTCTTTACCGAATCGAGCATTCGGCGTACCTGAAACGGAAACAATGTTGCCACCGCTTTTTATAATGTTGAATGATTTTTCAAGTGTTGTACCGCCAATTGTATCAAATACTGCATCATAATTTGTTAGTATTTCTTCAAATTTTTCTGTTTTGTAATTAATAATTTCATCTGCACCAAGAGACTTGACTAAATTCGCACCAGCTTCACTAGCAGTCGTTGTAACAGTAGCACCCATTATTTTTGCTAACTGAATTGCGAAAGTACCAACACCACCAGATCCAGCGTGAATTAAAATCTTTTGACCTTTTTGTAAGTGCATGATGTCATGTAAAGCTTGATAGGATGTTAAGCCAACGAGTGGAATTGACGCAGCTTCCTCAAAACTTAAATTTTTCGGCTTTAAGGCTATATCATCTTCATGAATGGCTATATATTCCGCGAAAGTACCAATCTTATTTTTTCTTGGACGAGCATATATTTCATCACCGACTTTAAAACGAGTTACTTTTGATCCAACCTTCGTAATGACACCGGAAAAGTCATTCCCAAGGATTAGCGGCATTTCATATTTCAGTAACATTTTTACTTTTCCATCGCGTATTTTAAAATCAATTGGGTTAATGCTAGCTGCATGAATTTCTGCGAGCACTTCATACTCATTTATTTCAGGAGTAGGTACCTCTGTCATATGCATTGGGACTTTTCCGTATTTATCAATTATCATCGCTTTCATTTCTTATACCTCCAAATTTCAATAAAATGAAACTGTGGGGGGCTTCATCCCCCACTGATTATCAGCCCTCACCAATCGGACCTTTATGGGCAGTTAATCCCCTATCTAAATTATTTGCTTTCGCTGAATTTTGAGGTGGGGGTCTTACTGCCCGTTAAAGTGGGATAAAAGTTGTGCAATAGCTTTTCAATGTCTAATACAAGATTTTTTAATAAACTTAATTTTGTACGTATATCAATATAATAAAAGTTTTTTGTACCTTCTTTACGCATTAAAATAATACCGGCTTCTCGTAAAATCCTTAGGTGATGTGATACCGCTGGCCGAGAAAGGTGTGTTTGTTTCGTAATTTCTCCTACACGTAATCCGGTTTGACATTCCGTTTCCATGAGAACTAACAAAATAGCTTGACGTGTTTCATCGCCAATTGCCAATAATACTTTTTGAGAATCAATAAAATCTTTTTTTATAACATTTAATTGTTCTTGTTTATTCATTTCAATCACTTTACCTCCAAAAATTAGTCGAAAGGTTTAAAATGATGGACCATTATTTCGATACCGTAATGCTACATGATTGTTGTATGAACTGCAATATTGGGAAAGAAAATCGAGACGAATGAATTTTTTATGTTGAAAATGATAAAGGGGGTAGAAAAGAATTACATATTGGAATGGATAAAGTTTTAAAATAGAAAATGATTTAATAATACGTTGTTTCTAGATGAGGATAGTTAAGCCATTGAACAAAAAATTAAGCGGTCGTAACCCTGTATAATTTTTAGGGTTACGACCGCTTATCATGTTTTTATTATTTTAAAGTGAGTTGTTTCGTTTTACTCTTTCATACATACATAATACAAGCGGATTATAGATATATGAAAGAGTAAAAGTAATTTGGGGCGTAATCTATCTATATGATACTTTAAAATGAAATATAAGTCTATATTTTTGTTGTTTTTTTGATTATATTTATGTCACTGAGCTCAGAACAATGATGTGGAGGATAAATATATGAAATCGAATGATGTACCAGTTTTAATTGTTGGAGGGGGATTATCAGGATTAGCATCTGCGTTATTCCTTGCAAAACATAACATTAAGTACTTACTTATTGAAAGGCATCCGTCTACTGCAATTCATCCAAAAGCGGGTGGAATTACTTTTCGTACGATGGAGTTATTTCGAGAATTAGGTTTAGAACAAAGAATTAGATCAGCGGGTAAAGCGTTAGAAAATTGCCGAGGAAGAATAGCGGTTCATACAATAGCTGAGGCGAATCAGGAAGAATTAGCACAAATGAGGGCGAATCAGTATGAAAATGATGAAAAGTTACTTCAGAAAATAGAAGAGATTAGTCCATCAAAACAAACTGCTTGTTATCAAATTACTTTAGAAGAGATCATGTTACAAGAAGCGAGAACATTAGGCGGAGAATTATCTTTTTATCATGAATTAGTTTCTTATGAACAAAATGAGCAAGGGGTAATCGCAACGATTCGGAATCGCGAAACGGAAGAAGAAAGTATTATTCATTGTGATTATGTAATTGCAGCAGATGGAGCAAAAAGTAAAATACGTAAGGAATTAGGGATTACAACTGAGGGTCGTGGAACCATTGGCGGTTATTATATGAATATTTATTTTGAAGCGGATTTAAGTGAGTTTATACAAGGAGATGCATTTGGTTTTACTATGGTACTTCATCCGGAAGTTCTTGGTGCGTTCATTCCAGTCGATAACGAAAAAAGATGGATTTACCATGTATCCTATGATCCATTAAAAGGAGAGAGATCAGAGGATTTCGCTATAGAACGTTGTAAACAAATTATTCAAACCGCAATTGGAAGTACAAATGTTGAGTCAGAAATAGTAAGTGTTTTACCGTGGGAAGCGACTGAAAGTACTGCTACAAAATTTCAAGATAATCGCGTTTTTTTAGTTGGCGATTCTGCACATATTATGCCGCCAACTGGAGGGTTTGGTTCCAATACAGGAATACAAGATGCGCACAATTTAGCTTGGAAATTAGCGGCTGTTATAAAAGGCAAGGCAAAACCAAAATTGTTAGAAACATATCATGAAGAGAGATATCCTGTTGCAAAATTAACGACAGATTATGCGAGTAGTTTACTGTTTCGTGCTGCGAATAGAGAGGAAGGCAGTTTGAATAATATGGACGGTTTAGCTGTTACAGTTGGATATCAGTATTGTTCAGAGGCGATTATAGATGACTCAGTCATTCCACATAGAATGGATAGCGTAGAGTTGAACGGAAGACCTGGAACACGAGCACCGCACTTTTGGGGGATGTATAAAGGGAAAGAAGCTTCTATATTAGACTTATTTGGTAACAATTTTGTATTACTTACTGGAGTAGACAATAGCTCTTGGGCTGAAGCTGTATTTGATGTTTCATCTAAATTAGGAATAAATATTAAACTGTATCGAGTAGGGGGAAGTGGAGACTTTATTGCTCAAGAAGATATTTTTAGTAAATTATATGGGATAGAGAATGGCGGAGCTGTATTAATTAGACCAGATGGTTTTATAGGATGGCGTTTGGAAAAAGAGGTAGCAAATCCAGATGCAGTACTTAATGAAGTAATGAATCATTTATTATGTAATTTTTAAGTAACGAGGAAGAATTGTCTTATATAAGGCAATTCTTCTATTATGCTTTCAACTTACAAAATAAAAATATTGTAAGTTGAAAGAGGATGTGTTAATCTTATAACCTAATTGAAATAGTATTTTTTTGCACTTAGCTTACAAAAAATAAAAAATGTAAGTTGTTTTTGGAATGATATTGTTATGTAAATAAAATGGACGGTGAGAAAAATGACAGATAAGGCGTTAACGAAAAATGTTGTTTTAGATGCAGCGGAAAAAGAGTTAATGAAATATGGATGGAGCAGAACGACACTTGTTAGTATTGCGAAGTCACTTGATGTTAGTCATGCAGCTTTATATTCTTATTTTCGGAGTAAGGCCACGCTGCGCGATGCTATTTTAGAAAGGTGGCTGTTCAAATACTCGGATCAGCTTGAGAAAATTGCAGGAAAAGATGGAGAGACGGAAAGCATTTTACAAGAGTGGTTCTTTCGTTTATTTCAGCTTAAAAAGAAAGAGTTGCTGGAAAACGAAGAGTTATTTACATTGAATAGTTCATTAGTGCAGCAAAAGAATAAGGTAATTCAAAAGCATGAAGAAAGATTAGTTGGACAACTGGAGAATGTGATAAATCGCGGGATAGAGCGCAATGAGATTGAAAAACAAGATAGTTTGTTTTTAGCGCATACGCTATTTCGGTTACTTTCAGTGTTTTATCATCCTGCCTTTTCTGAGAGATGGAAAGAAGAGAGGATAAACGAAGAGTTCCAAAAGTCATGGGAGATTGTTACCTGTGGCATTTTTCGAAAGTAAAAAGTTACGTATCATATAAGGCTTTCAAACAGTATGAGAAGGGGAGATTATATGAGTCATTATAAAGAAGAGAAAAAACGTGTAAATATAGTCATTGAAAAAGTAGATGAAGAACTGAAAGAGCTTGATGGCCGAGTTGGATCGGTGAAGTCTGAAATTGTTAGTATTAGAAAAAACTTTTGGGAAGATGTAAAAGTAAATATAGATAATATTAAAGAAGCGGTTGAAACGGCGGCGAGTATTAGGCAAGAGGCAGAGCTTCTCGCTGAAAGAGAACATACACATCGTCATACGAAAAATGAATATAACCTTTTAATGAAAATAAAAGAAACGCCGTATTTTGGCCGGATTGATTTTAAAGAAGATGATGAAGCGGATGCCGATGAAATGTATATCGGTATCGGCTCTTTTTATGATAAAGAAAATGATGAGTTTTTAGTATATGATTGGCGGGCACCTATTTCGAGTCTTTATTATGATTACACTTTAGGCAGGGCACAGTATAAAGCGCCAATAGGTACGATTTCAGGTGATTTGCTTTTAAAACGTCAATACATGATTCGAAACGGAACGATTCAAAGTATGTTTGATACAGGTGTGACGATAGGTGATGAATTATTACAAGAAGCACTGGGACGAAATGCAAGTGAACAAATGAAAAGCATTGTAACGACAATACAAAGAGAACAAAATCAAATTATTCGAAACGATAAAAGTGATGTGTTAATTGTGCAAGGAACTGCTGGGAGCGGGAAAACTTCAGCGGCACTGCAGCGCGTTGCTTATTTATTGTATCATTACCGCGGCACGGTTCATGCGGATCAAATGTTACTGTTTTCTCCGAATGAGTTGTTCAATAGTTATATTGCAAACGTTTTGCCAGAGCTTGGGGAAGAGAATATGCAACAAACGACTTTTCAAGCGTATGTGGAACATGTGATTGGAAAAAGCTTTACTGTAGAAGATTCATTTGCGCAGTTAGAATACGTATTAACGAAGAAGCATGAAAGTACGTATGAAACTAGAGTGAAGGGAATTCAATATAAATCCTCGGTTGAATTTATGGGACTACTTGAGAAATACGCGAAAAGTCTAGGGGAAAAAGGTTTACACTTTCATGATGTTACATGTAAAAGTGAAGTACTTATAAAAGCAAAATCCATATGTGATTATTTTTATAGTCTAGACATGTCTATTGCTATACCGAATCGAATGCAACTTACAATGGAATGGGTTCTTCGGAAGTTAAATGATTTTGAAAAGATAGAAGCGAAAAAAGATTGGGTGGAACGAGAAGTTCAGTATTTAAATAAAGAAGATTACAATCGCATATATGAAAAAATAGAGAAAGATAATCAATTTGATTATTATGAGAAAGAACATGAGTTATTAACGAAATATGTAGTGAAGAAACATTTTCGTTCGCTACGTAGAAAGGTGAAAAAATTTGCTTTTGTAAATCATCCTGCAATTTTTGAGCAGTTATTTGAAAGTAAGCAGAAAGATATTTTCGTACCAGATTGCTGGGAAGATATATGTAAGCAGACAGTGAAGCGTTTGAAGGATAAACAGCTAGCAAATGAAGATGTTACGCCGTATTTGTTTTTAAAAGAATTACTTGAAGGTTTTAAAACGAATCATCTTGTGAAATTTGTATTTATCGATGAAGTGCAGGATTATACATCCTTTCAATTAGCATTTCTAAAACGACTATTTCCGAAGGCGAAATGGACATTACTTGGTGATCTTAATCAAAATATTTTCTCTCATGATTACAATAGAGAGAACAATTTTATCTCCGCATTATTTGCAGATCGTAAAGTAGAAACAGTCAAGCTTAACCGTAGTTATCGATCGACAAAACCAATCATTGAATTTACAAAGTGTATGATTCCAAATGGAAATGATATTGAAGCTTTTAACAGGGATGGTAAGAAGCCCGTTTATATAAAAGTAAGTGATGAACGAGAGCATGTAGAAAATATGATTTTTAAGGTGAAAGAGTTAGAAGAAAAAGGACATAAAACGATTGCAGTTATTTGTAAAACAAATGAAGAATGTATGAAAGTGATGGATTTAATAGGGAATACATTACACGTCCATCTTATGAAAAAAGAGAATACAACTTATGAGAAAGGCGTTGTTGTTATTCCTGCTTATTTGGCGAAAGGGATAGAATTTGACGCTGTTATTATATTTGATGCTTCTCATGAAAGTTATTATAGGGAGTCTGAACGCAGTTTATTTTACACAGCGTGTACGAGGGCGATGCATGAATTATATGTATATTATGCCGGGGAGCTAACGGAATTTCTTACACATGTTCCAGAAGAATTATATATAAGGGAGAGATGTTAAATGGCGAATCAATATAATACTTTTCAAAATTGTAGTAAAGAAGTGTCAATGTTATTACCACTTCCGAAGTATGTAAAGTTAGTACGGGAGCATGAAGAATTACGTGACGGTGTACAAGTTTCCATCAAGCGCTATCAGGCAGAAGAGTTGTTACATTATGGCGGTGCTCATATTACAACCATTACTACTCAAAATGATAAGTATTTGTTAAGTTATACGAATATGATGCCGGTATACTCAAATAAACTGCCTCGTAAAGATGATGCTGAACAAATAGCAATGGATGTAATGGAAAAGGTTGATCAACAATATGCAAGTGGTTTAACTTTAATTCGTATAGAAAAACAAACGAGACAGTATAAAGGTGAAGGAGAAATTGTTACTTTTCCTGTTTTATGGGTGAAAATGATGCATGATAATGGGAGTTTTAACTGGGTGACAATTGGAGGCGACGGACAAATCATCGAATTTGAGCGTGAAGTACGCTGGGATTATATGATGAGTCGTCGTCAAACGGAAATGTGGTATTACGATGATTGGGTGTTGGCACGTATGGGAAAGGGTCCGCAGTTAATGCCGCCGTTTGCTTTAGTATAGAAAATATCTATTTAAATAATATTCACAAATATTAATAGGTTTGGTATGATTAATTTCGACAAGTTAATCGAGGCCGGAGATATGTGAGATAAGCCATAAATTTATTTAGGGATACAGAAGTGTCCTTTAAATAATTTATGGCTTTTTTTATTGATGAACTGTAATCAATAGGAAGTTACATGTGAATAGGGGGGATATGGAAAATAAATAGTATAGTAATAACATAGGGGAATTATATTTGTAAGATTGGAATTTTAATATAAACTTATAAAAATGATGAAAGTATATCTTCTATTTCGTGTAAATCTCATTAACTTGTTGAAATTTGCAGCGTAGGAAGGATTAGAAGGATGAGAAAAATTATTAGCGTGTTAGTTATCTTCTTTATGACGGGAAGTATCTTTGCTGGGGGAGCTGTTCATGCGAAAGCAGAAGGGAAGCATGAATGGAATACGAATAAGTTTTTAAATATTGCACATCGCGGAGCAAGTGGACATGCACCTGAGCATACTTTTGCTTCTTATGATCTTGTGAAAAAAATGAAAGCGGATTATTTGGAATTAGATATTCAGTTAACTAAGGACGGCCAGTTGATTGCAATGCATGATACAGCAGTTGATCGCACTACAAATGGAACAGGTGAAGTACGAGATAAAACGTTAAGTGAAATAAAAAGCTTAGATGCAGGATCTTGGTTCAATAAAGCTTATCCAGAAAAGGCTAAGCAAGAGTACGTTGGTCAAAAGGTTCCGACTCTTGAAGAAATTTTCCAAAAGTACGGAAGAAGCATGAAGTATTACATTGAAACAAAATCACCAGATGTGTATCCAGGAATGGAAGAGAAATTATTAGCTTTATTAGAAAAATATAATTTAATAGGTCAAAACATGTCTTCTAGTCGTGTTATGATTCAATCATTTAGTAAAGACAGTTTAACAAAGATTCATAGTATGAATAAAAACATTCCGTTAGTTCAACTGCTTTGGTATTATCCAAATGAAAACAATGAAATTGTTGAATGGTCTGGTATTACACATGAACCGAAACGTGTAACGAATGAAGATTTTCAAGAAATTAAAAAGTATGCAGTTGGTATTGGACCAAACTTACTTAATGATAACGGAGAATTAATTATTGATGAGTCATATATGAAAATGGCTAGAAATAATGGACTGCTAATTCATCCTTATACAATTAATGAGAAACCAGATATGAGATTGTTAATAAAATGGGGTGCTACAGGAATGTTTACAAATTACCCTGATCGATTACATAGTGTACTAAAAGAAAAATAAGTGAGATAGGAGAAAAGGTATACCGACGTTTTGGTATACCTTTTTCTATTATGCTAGAGTATAGTAGTAGGATACATATTCTTCTAAACCTTGAACTTCTTTTTCCGGTGGTTCAATGCCACCTTTTCTACCGTAGCAAATATTTCTCAAGTATTCTCCAAAAATCATAGAGCGGCTTTTCTCATTTTCCATCCAATTATATCTATTAATTATAAACTCACCATCGAAACTTGTATCAAATGTATATGGGATACAAGTAATAGTTTTAGGTAAATGTTTTTTTAATACTCTGTATTGCCGACCAGCGCCTAAGCTTTTGCAAACAAATAGTAGGCGATTAATCTTTGTAAAATCAAAAATCTTTTTCGCTTCTATTACATTAGCGATAGAATGGAGGGAGTTTTTCTCGAACATGATAGCATCTTTTGGTACGCCATGTTCAATTAATTTAGTTACAATTACTTCTGCATCTGACAAATCCCCGTAATTCCAGCTCGGATGTTTCATGCCATGCAAACTAGTACCACCTGTAACGATAATTTGATTTCCTAAACCTTGTCGGTAAGCTTCTAGAGGAGCTTGCCAATTGCCGGGATGAGAACCGCCGAAAACGAAAATAGCATCACATTTTTGTGTTGTTATTTCTTTTAGAAAAACGATTTCTGTAATTTGATCGATTTGTTTTTTCGTAAGAGTAGGGACATCAGGATATTTAGGTATTACCATTTGAAAACCTCCTATAAAGTAAAACGATAAATTCATTATATAGCGATTTTATTAAGTGGAAAAAGGGAAGCTTTTCATTTGAAAGTACCCCTTTTAAGATAACTCTCCAATAAACCAAATCTCTTTTTTATCGATTGCATCTTCATCATAAATGACTTCTAGAAAGTGCAACATTTGGGCAGTAGGGCAAATTGAAATTCCCCAAGTTTCCCAAAAATTAATTTCAATTGAAAGAGGGATCCATGTTTGAAATTCATTATTTCTATTGAAAAAAATTTGAAAGTAGTCATCGTTTTTAAATACGATAATTTGCGATCTCCATAAATTTTCTATAGAAATTATAGTAACAACTCGATATGTATGTGTATCACTTGGTTTTATTTTTATTAAATGATTTACTCGATCTATTAAGGTTTGTATACATAATCGTTTTACTTTTCTAGGTGTTTTATGAGACTCGATAAAAGCTTGAGAAACTGGTAAAGGCATATACCAATATTCATCGTTATAGAAAGTAGAAGGGAACGTTTTTGTATGTTCCTCAATGCGCTTAATCATAGTGTTTGTTTTTCGTTTCATACCCCGTATTTTCTTTTCATGCATTGTGAGTCATCTCCATAAATTTTTGTAATGCAGCTGAGCGAAATATATCGTTTCTAGTAATGAAAGTAGTAGGAACTTTTTTGAAGCTATTGGGTAAAGGATTGAATGATACGTCATGTTCATGCCCCTTTAAAATTGATTTCATCATAATCGCTACGCCCATACTTGATTTTACACATGCAAGTATAGCTTCGATTGTCCCGAATTCTAAAACTCGTTTAGGTGAGATGTCTTCTTCTTGAAGCCAGTCTTTTAATAAACTTCTATAATAGCACCCGTGACTAAAAGCAAGTAAATTCATATCTTCTATGTCTGTAAGAGAGGACAAAGGTTTTTTACTAATGAGAACCAATTCTTCTTCATGAAATACAGTTGTATGGAGTTCAGTATGCTGAGTAGAGCCAGCTATAAACGCTCCGTCTAGTTTTCGCTCTAATACAAGCTTAATTAGTTGTTCAGTCGTATTTGTTTTCAAAATCAATTCGACTTCTGGGTACCTCTCATAGTAGGCCGTTAATATAGAGGGAAGCCTTACCGCAGTTGTAGATTCTGTACATCCGATTGTCAAAGTGCCTTTAGGATCAGTTCCATTACTTTGAACCGCTTTTATAGATTGATCCATTAAGTGGATAATTTGTTTGGCGTACGTTAATAAAATCTCACCGTTAGAAGTTAAAGTTACACCTTTTCCGTTACGGTAAAATAAAGGCACGCCTAATTCATTTTCTAGTTGTTTCATACGCATTGTTACGCCTGATTGCACGTAGTTCAAATTTTTCGCTGCGTGAGAAATATTATTTTCCTTCGCGACCTCGTAAAATACAGTTAAATCTTTTATGTCCACTTATCATCCCTCCGAAAAGGTATCAATTTTTTTGATGGATTATATGATGAATCTTTATTTTATATGATATCAGAACTTTCATACAATGGAAGGGGGGAGGGATTATTATGTTGATTGAAGAAAGGGTGAATCGTACTTATAAATGGGTTATGTTAATTGTTGCGACGATTGCTCAAACAACAGCGACACTTATAACGTATGGTGTCGGGGTTTTCGCTTTATTTTGGAAAGAAGAATATGCGCTTACGAATACGGAGAGTGGATTGTTAGTAAGTGTTGTAAATATTGGACCGTTATTTTGTATGCTTTTTGTCGGTCGGCTACTTGATCAATATAATGAAAAAATATTAATTTCTATCAGTTCATTTTTTCTAGGGAGTTCGCTTTTACTAACTAATATAGTAAGTGGATTTAATGGGTTATTATTTGTACTTTTATTAATAGGAATGTTTTATAGTGTTTCTCAGCCAGGAGGAAGTAAAGTGATTTTAAAATGGTTCCCAAAAGAAAATCGTGGGCTAGCGATGGGAATAAGGCAAGCTGGTATACCGATTGGTGGCGCGTTAGCGGGAGTACTAATCCCGTTTCTTACAATACAATATAATGTGACTTACGCGATCAATAGTATTGCATGCATTTGTATTATTGGAGGGCTATTATTTTTTATGTTTTATAAAGAGCCATATGTTAAGGAGGAAGCGAGGAAAGGACATATTAAAATTTCCTTTTGGACAAAGCTAAAAGTAGTGATATGTAAAAAAGCGTTGTATCCAATTTATATGGCGGGTATTTGTATGATTTCTTTACAAATGGTGTTAGTTGGACACTTCATGAAATTTTTAGTAAGGGAACAATCAATTACATCTATTGTAGCCGGAACAGTATTTTCAGTTATGTTCTTTTCTGGAATGATTGGCCGTGTTGTATTAGCAGCTATTAGTGATGTGTTTTATAAGGGAAATCGGCGCATACCTTTATTTATAACTGTCTGTGCTTCTATCGGTTTGGTTCTATTGTTAGTAATAAGTATACATACAATAACGAGTGGAGTATTGTATGGTGTAAGTGCATTGTTAGGATTCTTTTCAATTGGATGGTTTAGTCTTTTTATAGCCGAAGTTGCTGAGTTGGCAAGTGAAGAATCTGTAGGAATAACAGTGGGTTTAGCGCTTACATTAAATCAAATTGCGATTATTATTGCACCTGTTTTATTTGGTTATATTGTGGACGCGAAAGGATATACGTATGCATGGTTGTGTATAGTGGTATTACTAAGTATTTCGGCAGTGAGTTTATCCCGCAATTTGCCAGGCAGCCAGTAAAAGCCGGATTGGGGTGGGCTAATAATCAGTGGGGACGGACAAAACACCACTGATTAAAGTTTCACTTTATATAGCAAAAATAAAAGAAAGTTAGCAATGTAAATTTTTTATGAAGAAAGTCTAAAGAAATGCCGAATGAGCGACATTTCTTTTTTATATGTTGTATAATTAAAATGTAAATGAGATTCGTTTTCAGTTATGCTCATTTCCTCTTTCGAAATTGCCTGTTACTTTAGCCATAATGAGTTGTTTTTCTGTATCATTATGTGCATGATTTATTTTGTATAAAAATTTGTCAGCGTCATTTCCTTTTAATATGATAATCTATTTTATGTAATATTCAATTAAAACTATGTTTTTTTTGTTACCCTGTAATGAAACATCCTATCATTTAAGCGATTGCGTTTGTCAGTATTTTTCATCGTAACAACTCCGTTTCTTATCATGTGTAACAAATGTTACATAAGATGTTGAAATTATAGTAGGGTGCATCCGATTGTAAGGTGGAAATTTTGCAAGAAAGAAATACAATAGAGAGTAGCTAAAAACTGAATATGAGAAAAAGGAATCTAGTTCATTTAGGTGAATAATAGGTAGTATTATAAAATATTTGAAAATAAAAAGATATAGAACAGAATGGATGTACGTTAAGTGAAACTATATAAAAGAGGGTTCCTATTATGCTAAAGAAATGGTTAATCGTTTTCTTTGTTTTTGCTATTTTTTGTGGGAGTGTCGTTGCACTAATACATGCAAATAAAGGTAAGAAATATGATATAAAGGCATTTTCTAATTTAAATAGTAAGCAAAAGGACGATATGCAAGAAGTTGATGCAACTGAGAAAAAACGCTATGAAGCTGTAGCTGGAAAACTAGATCAATATTTAAAAGATAAAGGATTTAATGGGAGCGTTCTTGTAGCTAGTAAAGATCATGTGATTTTACGAAAAGGTTATGGATATGCGAATGTGAAAGATAAAGTAGTAACAACGCCAAGAACGAAATATCGTATTGGTTCTATTACGAAAACGGTCGTTGCAATATCTATTATGCAGCTAAAAGAAAAAGGGAAATTAAACATTGAAGACAATGTAAATAAGTATATTCCATCGTTTCCAGCAGATAAAAACATTACGTTACGAAATCTATTAACACACACATCTGGCTTGCCAGATCAAGGACAAGGTAGGGTGGATGCAGGGTCACGTTTAAAGTTAGTAACGTGGATTGGAGCGCAAAAATTGCAATTTCCTGCAGGGACAGGCTGGAAATATACAGACTATAATTATATGGTGCTTGCATATATTATAGAAAAAATTACGAATAAACCGCTCGCTGAATACGTCAAAGAAAATATTTTTACTTCTGCTGGCATGCATGAATCTGGAATGGGGGCGACTCTCCCAGAAGATATTTTTTTAGCAGAAGGTTATACGAGAAAAGATAATGAATTAATAGCTGCACCCCGCTTAAAAATGAACTGGTTGTATGGGTGTGGTGAAATGTATACAACTGTTGAAGATATGAAAAGATTAGATGAGGCAATAATGGATGGAAAGCTGTTATCTAAACAAAGTGTATTAGATATGTTTACGGCATCACCTGCAAGAAGATATGGATTTAGTTTCTATACGTATCCAGATTATTATCATAACCACGGCGTATTAGCGGGGGGGAATACTTTTAATAATTTTAACTGGGATAAAAAAACGTTTGTCATATTATTCTCTAACGTTCAAAATGGTATGAATGATGCATTTAATCAAGAGTTTAGGAAAATGGCGAATGATTTAATAGAAGGAAAATAATAATTTGAAAATCGGTATTGATATGTAATTATCAATACCGATTTTTTTATTTGGGGATGTTAAGTTTGCTGAAGAAGTAATGATGAAAGGGGAATATTAGAATAATTTTGTATAGGAAGTTAAATGATATGGATGTTAAATATAGGAAAGTTGCTGCGTGGAGTTCATCTATACGTAATGAATTTATGCGGAAAAATAATTGGTAAATTTTACATCGGTAAAAAAAGCTTGAGCTTCACACTATGTGAAGCTTTACATTATTGAAGTAACGAACAGGAGGTTAGAAAAATGAAAAAAGCAATAAAGTTTTGTTTAATAGCTACACTCTCTACAGCGATTGTTAGTGGATGCTCTTTTGAGGGGAACAATGAAAATGCTAAGGGGAAAGAAGGAGAAAAAGTAGAGATACAGAAAACCGTCGGAAAATATACGATGCCAGATGAAAAAGATAAACATGAAGGTACATGGCTGCAATGGCCTCATGAATACACATATGGTGAAGAGTATAAGCAGGAAGTTGAACCGATTTGGGTTAAGATGGCAAGTGTTTTAACTGAGGGGGAAAAAGTCCACATTGTTGCATACGACGAGGAGGAGAAAGAGCGAATCAATAAACTTTTAATAGATAAAGGACTGAATATGGATAAAATTGATTTCTTTATCGCTCCTACTGATGATGTATGGGCACGAGATAGTGGACCAATCTTTGTTTATGACAATAATAAAAATTTGAAAATATTAGACCCAGCATTTAATGGGTGGGGAAAGAAAACGCCGTACAAAAATGATGCTCGTATACGTGAAAATGTGAGTAAACAAGCAGGAATTGAAAGAATTGATTGGGGGAAATTTGTCCTTGAAGGCGGTGCAATTGAATTAGACAGCAATGGGACGGCTTTATTAACTCGAAGTGCGGTAACAAATAAAAATAGAAATCCTAATTTATCAGAAAAGGAAATTGAAAAATATATAAGTGACCTGGGTGTGACAAACTTTATTTGGTTAGACGGAGTGCCTAATTTAGATATTACTGATTTTCATATTGATGGGTTTGCTAAATTCCATAATAAATCTACCATTGTAACGATGAAAGAAGATGACCTAGCCGAATGGGGTTTATCTAATAAAGATATGGATACATTGTTAGATGCAAAAAATGCTTTAGGAAAAAAATATAAGTATGAATACTTACCGCTTAGTAAAGAAAAGGTTGTATTAGAAAATGGAAAAACTCTCGATTATAAGGGATCATATATCAATTATTATATTGGAAATACAGTAGTGTTGGTGCCTAATTATAATGATCCGAATGATAAAATCGCAAACGATACGATTCAGAAATTATATCCAGATCGTAAAGTAGTCGGTATTGATGTGAGAGAGCTTTATAAAAATGGCGGTATGATTCATTGTGTGACACAACAACAACCGATTGCATTGAAGTAATAGATTGGAATTTCGTTGTGCTGCTATATAGACAAAATAGGTGAAATATTATCTTTGCCTATTTTGTCATGTTTTATTTTTTGCAAAAAGGGAGTAACGGTATTGAAAGAGATAATCTTAACTAGCTTCATAATGATAGGGATTATGATTCTATTATTAAATTTCATACTTTCATATGAATTCTTAATATTGTATTTTAAAATCCTGTCAATAGTCGATCTTTCGCTTAACTAAGGTTTTGTATATATAATATTTCACCGTACTATATCCACCCAAGAAGTGTTGAGGAAGAGTGGGCTACTTAATTACTATAAAAAAGCGAGGGAAAGAAAATGGAACAAAAACAAAAGGGAATTATTTTTACTGCGATACCAGATGAATCAAATGAATATTATGAACCGTTTTATGAAGAAATTATTTATTTTAATGAAAATTTAAATAAAAAAAAGGGAGCTACAGATCAATTTATTTCTTTATCTGTTGAAGAACAAGACTTTTATACAAGCTTTTTTGAGTATGATGATATTTGGCTAAGAGATGTAGCGCCAGTTGTAACGAATCATCTTGTTAAATTTAAATATCGACCAAATTATTTGCCAGGTGATCAAGGGAGATATTTAGATCAACATTTTAATAAATGGTTGAAAAAGAACGACTTTGAATATGTGAAGTCCCCGTTAATATTAGATGGTGGTAATCTGATTTGGAATAAAAAAGATACCATTATAGTAACAGAACGCATATTTGATGATAATGATGATTGGACAGAAGAGGAAATTATTGAGCAATTAGAGTGGGATTTAGATGTAAGCCGGGTTATTATTATTCCTGCTGAAGAAGGAGATGTACTGGCACACGCAGACGGAATGGTTAAATTTATTGATGAACATACGATGTTTATTAGTGATTTTTTAGGGGATCATGAATTTAGATATCATGTTCAAGAGATTATTCAAGAGCAAATGCCAGAAGCTGAATTTATAGTTGTTCCTTCCTCATATACAGAGAAAGGGCAATATGATCAAGAAATAGCGTCGGCAAAAGGATTATATATAAATATGTTGGAAACATGTGATGCTCTTTACGTCCCTAAGTTTGGGCTAGCTAAAGATAGAGAAGTTTTACGATATATTCAACAACATACAGAGAAACAAGTTATTCAAATTCATGTAGGAGAAATATCGACCATGGGAGGCGCAATGAATTGTTTAACGTGGTATTGTCCGAGTCATTTGTTACCTTCAAAGATGAAAAAATTGAACAATCAGAATGAAAGTTCTTCAATTAGAAAGTTTTTAGATTGGTTTTAATAATAAAGTTTACAAAGGAAAATGTATTCAAGGGGTATGTATATGTATACAATTACTGAATTTTCTCGGATTTGTAAAATGAGTACACGGATGCTAAGGCATTATGATAAAGAGGAAATATTGAAACCGGCATATGTAAATCCGGTAAATGGATATAGATTTTATGAGCAAGGGCAGCTAGAGATAGCACTGAAAATTAAAAAGCTGAGGGAGTACAAGTTTCCTTTGCCGAAAATTAAAGTAATACTGCAGTCATCAGATCAAGAGTCATTTATTCACCATATGCAGGCGCAAATTATCGAGTTGTCTCATGAGGTGAAACAAAATTTACAAGTTATTTCTGAAATGAATGAGATGGTAAATATGAATACGGCTTTAAATATTGCTCGTCATAGAAGTTACGATATATTAATTGGGATGAGAAATGAAATAACAGTAATTGCTCAAAGGTTACAAATAGATATAGATTATATGGATGATTATTTTTATGATTTATATGAAGAAGTACAAAAAAGTAGTTTGCAAATAGTAGGCTCTCCTTCTACAGTTTTTTATGATGAAGAGTTTATGCCGGGTCACAGTGATATTGAATTACGAATTCCGATTATGGATGGTGACGATAAAAATGAATTGCAAGGATGCGAAATAAAAAAGATACATCAACATCAAATTGTTACTACTTTGCATTATGGTAGTTATGACTATATAGGTTATGCTTATATGGCATTAGAAGAGTGGGTGGAAAAGAACGGTTATACAATAGATGGTCATCCATATGAAGTTTATATAAAGGGGTCTGAATGTGATTGTTTAGTAGAAGAGTATGTGACACAAATTTGTTTTTTAGTTACGAAAATAGCATGAGGATAAAGTGATTCAAATGAGAAAGCATGCAGAGCATATACTCTGCATGCGTTTTATAATGCTGAAAACTCTTCAACAAGTTCACTAAAACGATTTAATGCACTTTCAATCGGTTCTGGCGTAGTTAAATCAACACCAGCTTTTTTCAATAAGTTTAATGGGTAGTCTGAACTTCCGCCTTTAAGGAATTCAATATAATGTTTTTGAGCATTTGGATCGCCGCTCAATAACTTATCGGCAATTTGGATTGCAGAAGCGAATCCAGTTGCATATTTGTACACGTAAAATGGACGATAGAAATGCGGTATTCTAGCCCATCCGTATTTTACTTCTTCGTCAAATACGAGGGAGTCGCCATTATATTCTCTAAACAAGTTTTCGTAAACCTCGCTAAAGGTTTGGGCATTTAATGGTTTACCTTGCTGTGCCATTTCATGTGTGATTTTTTCAAACTCAGCGAACATGATTTGTGTAAAGAAAGTGCCTTTAAATTTGTCGATGAAGTGATTTACTAAATGGTTACGTACATCAGCATCTTTTGCTTCTTTTAATAAATGATGAATTAATAGCACTTCATTTACTGTAGAAGCGACTTCTGCGACGAAAATAGTATAGTGTGCAGAAATTCTTGGTTGGTATCCGTGTGAATAGTGCGTATGCATACCGTGCCCGCATTCATGAGTAAGAGTGAAAAGGCTATTTAAATCATCGTGATGATTTAAAAGAATGAATGGATGAACGCCGTATACACCAAAGTTATAAGCACCGGAACGTTTTCCTGGTGTTTCTCTCACATCGATATAACGTTTATCTTTAAAGCTCTTTAATGTTTCAATATATTCTTCACCTAAAGGGGCTAGTGATTCAATCATGATGTCAAACGCTCTATCGTATGGAATGTCCTGTTTTACACCAGATACTAAATCAACACTTAAATCATACTGGCGTAGTTCATCTACATTTAATTTTTCTTTTCGAAGTTTATTATAAGTATGTAAAGAATGAATGTTTTTTTTCGTTGTATCAATTAGGTTTTCATATACTTCTTTCGGAACCATATCGCCAAATAATGATTTTTCTAAAGCTGATGGATAGTTTCTTAGCTTAGAAACAGTAACATTATTTTTAATAGCTGCAGATAAAGTAGAAGCGATAGAATTCTTTAATTGAACGTATGGTTTGTAATAAGCTTTATAGGCTTCTTTACGTTTTTCACGGTTCTCATCTTCTATTAACTTTGCATACATTCCTCTTGTTAAAGTAACTTTTTCTCCATCATTAGTCGTCACTTCACCAAAGAGTATATCTGCATTATTTAACATGCCATATGTATGTTGCGGAGAGGAGAGCGCTTCGCCCATTTGTGATAAAATCTCTTCTTGGTCTTTATTCAATACGTGTTTTTTATAACGATATAATTCAAATAAGTCTTCTTTATAATATTGTAAGCCCTCTGCTTCTTCTATGTAAGATTGTAATGTGTTTTCATCTATGCTAAGTAAGAAGGGGGAAAAGAAAGATTTAGCCGCACTTACTTTCACTTGTAATTGTGTTACTTTATCGACAAGAGATTGAGCGTCAGTATCGCATGTATCAAGATCAGATTGTAATCGTGCATAAGCGAACATTAAAGTTATTATGCTAGAAATTTCTTCACTCTTTGTTAAATAGGTTAATAAACTATTGCCATCGTGAATATTTCCATTAAACTCGTGTAATTCTTTCGTTAATATTTCAATTTTATGAAAATCGCTTTCCCAATCTTCAATGGTATCGTAAATATCCGTTAAATCCCATTTTTCTTTATCCGCTACTTGTAGTCGATCTTTAAGTTCTGTCATAATCATTTCCTTTCTAAATATGTAGTTATATTCCTATATAACTATGAAATACAACAAATTGCAAAAAATCCCTGCTGAAAATTGAAAAGCCTTGCTAAAATGGCAAGGCTTAAAAAATTATAATGTAATTCCGAATTTTGCATGTAAAAGATTTTTATATTGCACATCTGTAATTTTTTCTTTCATTTTTTTACCGTTTTTCGCTATTGTGAGACTATCCTTTGTTAAAGATGCATGCCCATCTTCAGTTAGTTTTACAATGAGAGGTACTTTGTTAAATGGTGAGTCCTCATGTTCAACGATAATTTTTTGTGATGCATTTGCTTTTTCTTCATCCACTTCTTCTATATAAAATGCATAGCCTAACGTCCAATCATCAGTAGAAGATTGATCCAAAAACTCATTGTTTTTACGCATCTCTAACATGTAGTTTCCTTTTTCGGTCATTTCTTTACGAATACGATAATCTCCTGTAATGGAGTGAATGACTTCACCTGAGAAAGGAACAGGTGCAAGAGGTAAGTATGATCCGAATCCAACTTCAATTAGATAAAGCTCATTATGATGTTTTAAAACGGTTGCGATATGGCCAGAATCAACAGCCCATATGGAGTTTGCAGCGTTATACACTGTTCCTGAAACGAGATGAACATCAAATCCAGCGTCTTTAAGGAAGTAATACATAGTAGGATTGAGTTCATAACAAAGACCGCCGCGGTTGTTTACTAAAATTTTTTCTTTTAGATTTTCTTTTGATATTTCTGTAAAGTTGTTTTCGAGAATATTTAAGTTTTCAAAAGGGACAGTTTGTGCCATCGCGTACATAATGTTAGGTAAATCTTCAAATGAAACTTTGTCTTTTTTTTCTATATGTAATCGTGCGAAAAATTGTTTTTGAAAGTCTGTCATGGAAATCCCTCCGTTAAACGATTTATATATATTGTATCTAATATTGCAAGAGGAAACATCTGCATATGTGCGTACGACTAAAGTATGACACCTTTACTTCTTGCTATACATATAGTATGATGATTTCAGTAAATTAGATTTCAATGATCATAATATAAAATAATGAGAGGTGCTTTTTGTGAGTGCGGTAGGTACTAAATAGGAAAAATTGAATGAAATAAATCGGATAAGAACAGGGGATTTTTATGTATACCATACCCCTAATTTTGTCATGGATTTATTTCGATACCTATGAAGATACCTACAATACTTTATAAAGCGTGTAATAAGGGGATTTCCATCCGTTTTTTTATGGTTTATTTCCCCATATGTTATTACTCATGCCTTGTAAATGTAAAAGCTGCGGTATCCCCGCAGCTTTTTTGTGTATATTTTTAATATTTAAAAATGGTAATTGAATCATGTAGAACTCATTGAAATCTAATGAGTAGGTATCTTCATTTATGATAGAAATCAATCATAGTGAGGAGAAACAAAATGAATACGATGACTTTTGAAAAGTTACAATATAACGAATTAAAGGATATAGTGAAATCTTATTGTGTAAGTGGATTAGGAAAAGAATTAATAAATAAATTAGAGCCGAGTACGAGTATAAAAGTAGTAAGGAATCGATTAAATGAAACGACAGAAGCACGAGCTATATTAGATGCAGAAGGGCATTTTCCTTTTTTCGGTATTTCAAATATTGCTAGTACAATTCAAAAATTAGAAAAAGGGATGATTTTAGATCCAGAAGAATTAGTAAGTGTTTCAGACTTTTTACGTGGATGTAGAAAGATTAAAAAGTTTATGTTAGATAAAGAATTTTTTGCGCCAGTATTAGCTTCTTATGCAAATTCAATGACTGAATTTAAAAGTATTGAAGAGGAAATTAATTTTTCAATAAAAGGTAATAGTATTGATTCTGCCGCTAGTAAAGAGTTAAAACGAATTCGAAATAACATTGATTCGGTAGATGGGAAAATAAAAGAACGTTTAACGAAGTTTTTAAATAGTAGTGCAAATAAGAAGTATATTCAAGAATTCTTTATTAGTAAAAAGGACGATAGGTACACGATTCCGATTAAATCTTCTTATAAAAATCAAGTTGCGGGAAGTATAGTTGAAGCCTCCGCCAAAGGTTCTACTGTATTTATAGAACCACATACGGTTACAAAGTTAAATGTGGAACTCGCAAGTTTGAAAGCAGAAGAAGCGATGGAAGAATATCAAATTTTAGCGACTTTATCAGGAATGGTAGTAGAAAATATTTATCATATAAAAATTAATATGGAATTGATTAGTCAGTATGATATGGTGTTTGCGAAAGCGAAGTTTAGTAAATCAATCGATGGAATAGAGCCGAAGTTAAATGATCATGGCTACGTTCATTTAGTAAATTGTAAGCATCCGCTTTTAAGTGGAAAAGTAGTACCATTAAACTTTGAAATCGGTCAAAACTATCGTAGTTTAATTATTACAGGGCCGAATGCGGGCGGGAAGACAATTGTATTAAAGACGATTGGATTGTTAACATTAGCGACAATGTCAGGTCTTCATATTGCAGGGGATAAAGAAACAGAAATTGCTATTTTTGAAAATGTATTTGTAGATATTGGTGATAATCAAAGTATCGAAAATGCATTAAGTACATTTTCATCACATATGAAAAATTTATCTGAGATTATGAGGATGTCAAATAATAATACGTTGCTACTATTTGATGAAATAGGAAGCGGGACTGAACCGAATGAAGGAGCAGCACTTGCAATTTCTATTTTAGAGGAGTTTTATCTTGCTGGATGTATTACAGTTGCGAGTACGCATTACGGTGAAATTAAACGCTTCTCAGAAATGCATGATGATTTCATGAACGCAGCAATGCAATTTAATAGTGAGACACTAGAACCGCTTTATAAATTAGTGATCGGTAAATCAGGTGAAAGTAATGCGCTTTGGATTGCAAATAAAATGAACGTAAGAGAACATGTACTGAAAAGAGCGAAAGAGTACATGGGAAATAAAGAATATGCATTAGAAAAAGTGAATGAAAGTAAAATTAGAAAACCGAAATTCGTGCAAGAAAAAAGAGAAAATCACTACGAGTACAAAATCGGTGATCGTGTAAATTTATTAGATTATGATGATTTTGGTATTATCTATAAGGAAATAGATAATTTCTATAATGTTGTTGTATATTATAACGGCGAATTTGTTGAAGTAAATGTAAAACGCATTAATTTAGAAGTAGCGGCAAAAGAATTATACCCAGAGGGATACGATTTAAATACACTATTTGTCGATTATAAAGAAAGAAAAATGCAGCACGACATTGAGCGTGGATCGAAAAAAGCGCTTCGTAAAATCCAAAAAGAAATAAGGAAGAATAGAGGATAAATTAAAATGGTAACGATTAGACAAGAACAACAAACCGATTATAGAAAAACGGAAGAAGTTGTACAACAAGCATTTTTATATGAAGAATTTAGTGATAAAAAAGAACATGAACTTGTAAAACGTATTAGAGAATGTGACGCGTTTATTCCTGAGTTATCTATCGTTGCGGTAGACGAAGAAATAGTCGGGCATATTATGTTATCGAAAATTACGATAGAAAAGAATGGAACTTCTGTAGAGTCGTTGGCACTTGCACCAGTTTCAGTTGCTAGGGACTATCAGAAAAAAGGAATTGGTGGAAAGCTTATAGTAGCTGCGTTAGAAAAAGCGAAAGAACTTGGATACGGATCAGTTATAGTATTAGGACATCCAGAGTACTATCCGAAATTTGGTTTTAAGAAAGCAAGTGAGTGGAATATAAAAGCACCATTTGAAGTGCCAGATGAAGCGTTTATGGCGGTTGAGCTAAGTGAGAACGCTCTGCAAAGTATAGAAGGAGTTGTGCAATATTCGAGTGCATTTGCTGAGTAGGAGTATTGTTTAAAAATATAATCATAAAAGATGCTATCTTTTTGTAGGGATATACAGAAAGATAGCTTTTTTATTAAACAAATGCACTTACGTATATTTTGCTCAATGAATAATTAAGGTGATAAAATTGATATAGAAATGTAAAGGGAGAGAATTGAATGAAGAAGCGAGAAACAAATAGCAATGAGAATGTAGTTACGTTATATGTTACAAGACACGGTAAAACAATATTAAATACGAACCATCGCGCGCAAGGTTGGGCAGACTCTCCGTTAGTAGAAAAAGGTGTGGAAGTTGCCACGAATTTAGGAATGGGATTAAAAGATGTTCATTTTATGAATGCGTATAGTAGTGATAGCGGTCGAGCGATTGAAACTGCTAATTTAGTATTAAAATATAGTGAGCAATCAAAATTGAAACTTGAGCAAAGGAAAAATTTAAGAGAATTAAATTTCGGTATTTTTGAAGGTGAAAAGCTTGAAAATATGTGGGATGCGGTTGGAAAAGCTGCGGGCGTTGCATCACCAGAAGAACTTATGAAGTTTTCTATTCAAGAAGTTATTGATCTTATTAGAACAGCAGATCCTACAAAACAGGCGGAAGATTGGGAATTATTTTCTACTCGTATAAAAGCAGAGATAGATAAAATTAGTGAAGAAGCTGCTAAAGATGGTGGCGGTAACGTTTTAGTTGTTGTTCATGGGTTGTTGATTACTACCTTAATAGAAATGTTAGACAGTAGTAAAACAAAACTTGGAGTGAAAAATGCTAGTGTAACGAAGACTGTATATCAAGATGGAACATACACAGTCGAGTCGGTTGGAGATATGAGTTATGTTGCAAAAGGGACAGAAAGTGTGGAAATATAAAGTGAAACTTTAAGCAGTGGGGGTCTTACTGCCCATTAAAGCGGGATAAAAATAAGAAAAGGAAGATAGAGAAATCTAGCTTCCTTTTTTTACTGGAACGATTATGGGATTAATAAAATCTTCCCTGTACTTTTTCTGCTCTCTAATAATTCATGTGCACGGGCACCGTCTTGTAAAGAGAATGTAGTAGGGCTCGCAATGTTTAATTTTCCACTTGCGATCCAATCAAATAATTGAGTAGAGCGTTTTTTTCGTTCTTCAAAAGTAGTAAGCACATTCCAAAGGTCTCCGCCAGTTAAAGTTTTTGAAGTATCCATAAGCATACGCGGATCAACTGGCGCAGGATTACCACCGGCCATTCCGTAAAATACGACAGTGCCGCCAGTTTTAGTAGCGCTAAAACTTTCCTCTAATGTAGAACCTACTGATTCATATACAACATTTACTCCAGTGCCGTTTGTTATTTCAAGTACTTTCGCAGGCCATGCTTCCGTATATAAAAATACGTGGTCAGCACCAGCTAATGTAGCTATTTGTGCTTTTTCTTTTGATGACGTGAGGCCGATTACCTTTCCGCCTAGTAGTTTAATGATTTGAATAAGAAGTTGTCCAACACCACCAGCTGCGGCATGGACTAAAGCTATATCACCTTGTTTTATTTCATAGCTATCTTTCGTTAAATAATGTGCCGTTAGACCTTGTAATAAGACAGAAGCGGCTGTTTCAAAAGAAATAGAATCTGGAAGCGGGATTGCTTTTTTTGATGGAACGGCAACTAATTCTGCATTTGCAAATGGAACGTCAGCAAATGCAATGCGGTCTCCAGGATTAATATTCGTAACGTCAGCTCCTACTTTTTCAACAATACCAGCGCCTTCATAACCTAATATATAAGGTGGATTGCCAGCGAGATGATAATCACCGCGGCGTCTATAAATATCGGCGAAATTTAAACCGATTGCTTTCGTGCGGACAAGAATTTCATTTGGATTTATGATTGGATCATTTAGTTCTTTATATTGTAGTACATCCGGATTTCCAAACTGTTCGAAACAAAGTGCTTTCATATGGAATACCTCCATTATATTGTTTGTCGATGCTCTTTATCATACAATATAAATATCAATAGACAAAGAGGATTATTTCGATGAAATCAATCGGGAATATCGATTGAAAAGAGGGATGATAAATGGAGATAAAACAATTAATTACATTTAAAGTAGCGGCAGATACTTTGAACTTTACACAAACTGCGAAGAAATTAAACTTTGCTCAATCGAGCGTGACAGCGCAAATTAAAACGTTAGAAGCTGAGCTAGGTACGCCGTTATTTGAAAGATTAGGAAAACGCCTTTTCTTAACTGAAGCGGGCAGAAAGTTTCAACTATATGCCGACAAGATGATTGCACTTAGTAACGAAGCGAAGGTGGCTGTGAAAGATGATGAGGAAATAGCAGGTACGTTAATAATCGGTGCGCAAGAAAGCCAATGTACATATAGACTTCCTTCTATATTAAAGAGGTTTAAAGCGCAATTTCCTCAAATAAAACTTATATTTAAACCAGCGCATTCCAATAAAGATGCGAAGGAACAATTGATGGAGGGAAAAGTCGATCTTGCATTTATTTTGGACGAATGTAAAACAGAAGATGTTTTATATGTGGAGCCGCTTATGAAAGAAGAATTAAAAGTAGTAGCTGCTCCAGGGCATCATTTACTCCAGCAAACTTCCGTTTCTATAAAAGATTTAGAGAAGGAAACACTTTTATTAACAGAACTAGGGTGTTCATATCGAATTTTATTTGAAGAGTTATTTCGCAGTCAAGATGTGTATCCAGTAAATAAGATTGAGTTCGTTAGTGTAGAGGCAATTAAACAATGTGTGATTGCAGATTTAGGTGTAGCAGTTTTGCCAGCGATAGTAGTAGAAAAAGATATACGAGAGGGAACGATAAAAGAGTTACACCTAGACAATACTATCAATCCAATTTTCACACAAATTGCTTGGCATAAAGACAAATGGATGACAGTGCCACTGCAGCAATTTATTGATGTAACGAGGGAGTTTTTTACAACAGACTAAGTGGAGAAATATTTATTTTATATAAAAGAAAAAATGGCAATTTTGTATAAAAGAACTGATGCTTGCATGGAACAAGTATCGGTTCTTTATGTTTTAAATAAAGGATGTTTTCAAATGTGTATTTCTCAACTTTTTTTCTTAAAAGGATAAGTAAATTTCTTCGTATATTCCAATAATCGTAAGGGAATTTACAACTTTTATTCGTTTCTGTAAGATGCCTCTAGGCAGCACGAAAGGAGGGGCGTACATAGGGGATAGATATACGTACTTATTTTGAGGGAGGAGATTTACAATGTTTAAAAAGTTAATGAAAGTATGTGTGTTAAGTGTAGCGAGTGTAGGGGTATTATTTAGTTTTCAAGGAAGTACATTTGCAGCTACCGATCTGAGTAGTTATTATGACGGGAAAAATCCAGCAACAACGAAAGTATACGGAGGCAGTACAACATGTGATGCAGATGGATTTAATGCAAAGTCTACAGCGGTGTATGAAGGTAGTAAAAAAGTAGGAACAGTGTATTTACGTTACAGTAATAAATGTCATGCGGTATGGTCTAAGCTTGTTTTAGATCAACCAGCACCTTCTGTTTCTGGAGGAGTATATGCTTACGCTGTTATTAATAAATATAAAAATGGTGTATTTCAAAAATCAGTAGATTCTAATAGTGGTAATGGAGCAATTAAAACGGGGCAAACGAGCACCTATACAGGAATGGTATTTGATTTAACTGCTGATTTTGGTTATACAGCTGATGCTGAAGCGGTGACGATTAATAATGGCTACGGGAAAACTGGACGTTATTAATAAAGGAGTGGAATTCTATGAAGCTTTTTAAAAAGGTAAGCGCATGTCTTTGTCTGGCATTGCTCGTTGTAACTAGTATGTTTAGTACGACGAATAATGATAAAGCATTTGCAGAAGACCATTCATATGATGGAAAAAGCCCTTACTACAATAGCTGTGATCAATCAGCAGTAACGAAAGAAAAGAAGTGGATTGATTCTAATTCATATGTGGAATTAAAATTTAGCACGACGTGTAAAACAGCGTGGGCAAAGGTTACTGTAACTCGTCCAGCGCTTTATAATAACGAAGCTGATGCAAGGATCGTCAGAAAAACCGATGGAAAGGCATATACTTGCGGAAGTGCTGGAGGAAATGGTGTTGTAAATAAAGGGCAAACATCATGCTATACGCCGATGGTATATGATTTAGATCCAAGAAAAGCGCAAGCGCAGGGGAAACATGCAATTCCGAATAGTGATGCATATAATTATGCTGAGACTATTTGGTATTGATGAGGATATGGAGATTGTAAGATAGAATATTTTAAGAGCATGTTTTGATTGGATTTCAAAACATGCTCTTTTTTGTTCGTCTATCCAGTATTAACGAATAGTAAGACCTTAACTTCGAGCTTTAATTGAAGTGAAGCAGATAGCGGGATATTTCGTAAAGGTCTAATTGAGTATGGATATTTCTTTCGGATGTTGGGATAATTTAACATAATTTGTTTTCATACTTCGAAATTTGTGCTCTAATTAAAACAAAGGAGGCAAGTAGATGAGTAATGATATTAAACGATATGTAATTTGTACTTTTATAGGTACATGGACACTTTGGGGGTTATTAATTAACTTAATAAAATTAAACATTACGACATTGGGTACACCGCTTGCGATGATATTATTTGTTTTCGGTGGGATCATGCCGGCAATCATTGCGATTAGTTTAAAGAAAAAATATGGATCACAAGAGGAGTTTAGAAGGTTCATTGAAAATATTGTAAATCCTAAACATCACTTTGCATGGTATATTCTAATCATTATTCTAGCTTTTATTAGCTGTTATCTTCCGACAATATTTGGTGGAGCAACAGTGCAAAAACCATTATACGTGGCATTAATTAGTTTTCCAATAATGATCATTGGTGGAGGTCTTGAAGAAATTGGATGGAGAGGAATCTTACAACCTGCTCTTCAGAAAAGGTTTTCAGAATTTTTTAGTACGATTATTGTGAGCGTTATATGGGCTATTTGGCACTGGCCGTTATGGTTTATTCCGGGCACGAATCAAACTCAAAGGGATTTTCTAGCCTTTATAATTACGACAATTGCCGTATCTTTCTTATTAACTACAATTATTAACGCAACTAAAAGTATTTTTATGTGTCTAATTTTTCATGCGCTTCTTAATTCTTTTTGGAGTGTGTACGTGCCAAATGATAAAGTGTTACCAGCGTTTTCAACTTTTATTTTCGGAATTTTCGTGTTTGTTTTGTATACATTCATAATAAAAAGAAAGAACCTCTTATTGATTAGGTAACTGAAATTATAGAAGGAAACATATTAATATATTTTTTATGGATATGAAACTAGTTAGTAAGAACACGACACAAACATAATTAAAATATATTACAAGTTTGTGCCGCAAAAAAATTGCAAAACTATAAACAACATCAAAAAGAATGAAGGGCCTTTCCATATATATAAACACTGCTAACGATAGTTATAGTAATTCATTTGTTTGAACGATTGAATTAATTAAGATTAAGATCTGTATTAGGAGGGGTGTACCCAAGGTGACGAGCCATAGATACAATTTGGCCTTTATGGTGAAATTCATGCGTTTCCGTATGAGTTAAAAGCCATAGCGGAGTTATGCTCCAAGGCTCTTTTTGCCATTTCACTTCATTTGCTATATTTTCGAGCCACCGGTCGTTGTATTCCTCTAAAAACCGTTGTACAGTCTCATCTACTAACTTAAATCTAGCACGGACTTTCTCTACATCTGCATGCTCAATTTCGTCATCACTAGCAAATGAAAAATCTGCTCGTTTTTGCTTGAATGCGAATGATCCAAGCCAGTATCGGTAGCAATCGGCTACATGAATATGGGTCTTTATAATACTACCGTTTCCGAAATTGGGAACAGTGCTATGTAATTTTTCTAGTGGGATTTCTTCCAAAAATGAAAATAGAGTTTCTCTTGTAGAGCTAATAAGATGATATTGCTGTTTTAAAACATGTAACATGTGATTAACACTCCTCTTTTAGTTACTAAACTATTTGTGTAGTAACTAATTCTATATGTACGAGAGGTGAACCTTTTTATTATTTTTACTAAGCATATTTGATGTATTTCTTCATTGTTTCTGATAGATTAAACAAGGTGAAACTTTAATAAGTTGAACATTCTTAGTTCATAATAAATGGTACATGAAGAAGGGAGACGATCAAATGAATAGACTAGTTGGCTTAAAACAATTTGAAATAACGCGTGGGGAATTGCTTAAATTTATGGAGACGCTAGACGATAAAACTGTAGATACGCAGCCAGAGGGTTTTAACAATACAATTCGCTGGCATATCGGTCATGTATTAACGGCAGCAGAAGTTTTCATGTTTGGAAAAGAATTTAAACAATTACCAACTGAATATCCAGGTATGTTTGGGTATGGATCAAGACCATCTAAATGGAAAACAGAAGGACCAACGTTAGAAGTGTTAACGGCTCAATTAAAAGAACAAGCAAAGCGTATTAACGAAATTCCAGCAGAAGCATTTGAGAATAAACTGCCAGAGCCATTCCTAGGATTGGAAACGGTAGGGGAGCTTTACGGCATGATGCTTTATCATGAAGCAGATCATATTGGTCAAATGAAGGCGATGGAACGTATTATTAAAGCTCTTTAGTCTTAATTGCATATAACAAGCAATACAGGTGTAATGTTAAATAATATATACAAAAAAAGGTAGATAAATTATTATCTACCTTTTTTTGTATAACTTCTTGAAGGATTAGGGGGTATCATCGTGCTACTGATGAAGAAGGACAAGAAACCTTCTAATTTTTAAGATGTGATTATGAAATAAGGTATTCCTAAATATGGAATATACGTATAATAAAAGAGAAGAACTAGAAATAGGGGTGAATACTATGATTACATTAGAACAAAAGTTGGAGCAATACACACATACATATGCACAGATAAAGGGAGAACTAAAATGGAAAACGAGTGATTCTCGAACAGGAATGATGATTGCTGCTATGTATGCAAGTAGTGATAAATTGCTTGATCTCAAACGTTTTTTAGAAATTAGTAGTTATATTAAGAATGAGGTAGGAATGTTTTCATACTTAAAGTCTTATCATCGCTTTGTGGTGGCCGCAACATTAGATATTCACTTTACAGATTACAAGAAAGCTTTTCGGAAGTTTTTAGATTTATATGAACAATTGGTCGCTGGTGGTTTTAGCCGGAGTATATTTACTTATCTTGCAGCGGCTGTGCTTTTAACAGAAGATAATGAACATCATGGCACGCACATTCAGCGTTCGATGCAAGTATATAAACGTATGAAAGAGGATCATCTTTTTCTAACAGGTACAAATGATTATCCGCTCGCGGTTTTATTAGCGGGACAATCAGAGCATGTAGAAACACTTATGGATCGAGTGGAGCGTCTTTATCAGAAACTAGCGAAAGCTGGCTTACGTAAAGGGAATGATCTTCAATTTTTAAGTCATATTCTTTCATTAAAGAAGGATGTCCGTGAAGAAATATTAGTTGCAACATGCACAAACATATGGAATTTGTTAAAGCAAGAAAAGGTAAAAGTGAAACAAATGCATTACCCAGCAATCGGGCTATTAGCGTTACTAGAGGATGGAGAAAAAGAGATTCATTCTATTAAAGCGTTGATTGAAAAATTGCAGGGGGAGAAATTGTTCCGTTGGCATACAGATACGAATATTCTTATTGCTATTCAACTGTTCGTAAGTCAGAAAGGTGAGGAAAGTAAAGCTACCAACACAGGTTTACAAACTATGATAGAAGTCCTCATCCAAGCGCAACAGGCAGCTATGATGGCAACGATTGCCGCTTCATCTGCAGCAACCTCTTCTGCTAGTAGTAGTTCATAATGTGCAAATGCTTATGCTCTTGTAAATTATGATGAATTTATAACGAACGGTTTAAAAAATATTAATAAAAAAGCCCATTACTCTCTAATGAGTGATGGGCTATCTGTTTTTACATAATCAGCGTTATCTTTTCGACGCCTTCAAATATTTAAGTTGTGTAACAATCATAATGCTAATAACAACGAGTAAAAACCATGAGCTAATTTTGCTTAAGTGAACGAGATTCCATACTTCTCGTTGATTTGGATATTGCCATGCTCCGAAAAATGTTGCGATGTTTTCGGCAATCCAAATAAAGAATCCGATAAGAAAAAAGGAGAGAACGAGTGGTATTTTATATGTAACGCCTCGTAATGAAAATTCCACAAATGTCCGAAAGAAAACAATGAATAATAGTAAAGTTAATACCCACCTAAAGTCATATAGAAAATGATGTGTGAAAAAATTAAAGTAAATCATTGCTCCTAGCGGTACGGCAAAAATAGCCCTCGGCCAGAGATACATTTGTAAATGCAATCTTCTCCACGCTTGGCATATGTAACTTGCAACACTTGCATACATAAAGCCGCTGTAAAGTGGAACTCCAAAAACCTTTGAATATGCCTCTTCCGGATAACTCCATGAACCGAAATGAACTTTATATATTTCTAGTAAAAGGCCGATGAGGTGGAAGACAGTAATTACTTTTAATTCGTCTTTCGTCTCAAGGCCAGTCTTATACATAATCCACTGCATAAGAAGACATACGATGAGTATGAAATCGTAGCGGTAGAATCCTGGGATAGAAATGATTTTTGATAGGGCTAGTGTTAAGAAAATAACAACTGGGAATAAGCAAGATAATGCTTGCTCGTAAGTGAAGTATAGTAGTTGTTTTAAATAGAACATTGTGTCACCTTCGATTTTTTTGTTAGAAAACTCAAAATAATGATTAAGTATACTACAATTTAAAAAATATTCCAGTAGTCTATTTTGCATGTATTTGTAAGTTTTGGATAGAAATCGTAATAAGTATTTTAATATTTAACAAAGTAAAAAAATAGTTTGCTATTTAAAAAAAGTGGCGATATAATATCTAAATGAAAATGATAATTATTATCAATAATAATTACAAATAAAAAATAATTATAAAAAACAACTGAATATAAAGGATGAAATGAAACATGTTACATAAGCCTGCTGTATATGCTGGCAATAATCGCTGGCTACATATTAAGTTCATATGTTTCATGAGCTTAACAATTTTATCTTTAATCGGCTCTATATTTTTAGCTGTTGCATTTGGTGCAAAGGATATCCATTTGCAAACCGTATGGACAGCGGTTTTTGATTATAATCCGAAATTAACGCAGCACCAAATTATTTATGAATTAAGACTTCCAAGGGTAATTGGTGCAGCAGTTGTAGGAGCGGCTTTTGCAGTGGCTGGAGCTGTTATGCAGGGAGTAACACGAAATCCTTTAGCGGATGCAGGTGTGCTTGGCATAAATGCAGGTGCGATGTTTGTAGTAGCACTTAGTTTTGCCTTTTTCCCGCATATGCCGTATTCCTATTTAATGATTGTCTCCTTTATTGGAGCGGTCTTAAGTACAGTGCTCATTTTTATTATCGGATCAGCAACATCAGGCGGATTAACACCGATGAGGTTAACGATCGCTGGGGCAGTTATGGCTGCGCTTTTACATTCGTTAAGTTCAGGTGTCGCGATTTATTATGACTTAAGTCAAGATTTAGCGTTTTGGTACGCTGGTGGTGTTGCAGGTGTTAAGTGGGAACACTTGAAATTTTTAGTTCCTATTATTCTCATAACAATTCTTTTTGCAACAGTGATAGGGCGGTCTATTTCACTCATATCAATGGGGGATGACGTCGCTACGAATTTAGGAGTAAAAACGAACCGAACGAGAATACTAGGGATGATTATAGTAGTCATTCTTGCAGGTGTATCTGTTTCAGCAGTTGGTTCTATCGGATTTGTAGGACTTGTTATTCCGCATATTGCTAGAAAATTAGTTGGTGTGAATTATCGACTTATTATTCCTATGTCGGCGTTATTAGGAGCTATGTTATTAGTTTTAGCTGACTTAGGGGCAAGAACAGTAAATCCTCCTAAAGAACTTGCAATAGGAATTATGGTGGCTCTTGTTGGAGTTCCGTTCTTCCTCTATATAGCACGTAAAGTTGGGAGGGAGTTGTAAGTGAAGAAGATTTTAAACACGGATAAAAAGAGAGCCGTTACTGTAACTACAATATTTGGTTGTATTGGTCTCGCTGCTATTTTGCTTAGTTTAAATACGGGGACACTTAGCATTGCACCGCTCAAAGTAATTCAAACGCTTTTCGGTCATGCTGATTTTGAGAGCGCAACTGTGCTATACGATTATCGTATGCCAAGAATTATAATCACAATGTTAGCTGGTATTGGCCTTGGAATTTCCGGTGCGATTTTGCAAGGGTTATCAAGGAATGCGTTGGCCGATCCTGGTATTCTTGGACTGCATTCCGGTGCATCTTTCGGGCTAATTATATTCGTTACTTTCTTTCATTCTATTAATGAGAATGCATCGATTTTAATACCGTTATTTACATTTGGCGGAGGAGTATTAGCTGCATTTCTTATTATTTTACTTGCGAGTGATCGGTCAAAAGGTTTACTTCCTATTAGACTTATTCTCGTTGGTATTGCTGTTTCAGCTGGCTTTAGTGCAATTTCGTTATTTTTCTCCCTTAAGTTAAATGATGAGACATATACATTCGCTTCTAGATGGCTAGTTGGTAACGTGTGGGGAAGGGATTGGATTCATGTCTTTGCATTATTATCTTGGATATTCATACTAACCCCTTATGCGTGGCTAAAATCTAAAACGTTAAATGCATTGTCACTAGGTGATAGTGTAGCAGCAGGACTTGGTGTTTCTGTTCAAAAAGAACGGTTATTACTTTTAGCTACAGCGGTTGGATTATCTTGCGCAAGTGTATCGATGGCAGGAGGAATTGGTTTTATCGGTTTAGTTGCTCCGCATATCGCAAGGAAGTTAGTAGGTACTACCTATCAACACTTTCTTCCTTTAGCTGGTATTATTGGAATGATTATTTTAGTGCTAGCAGATACGATAGGCCGTTCTATATTTGAGCCAAACGCTATTCCGGCTGGTGTAGTAGTGGCCGCATTAGGAGCACCGTATTTTCTTTATTTACTTACAAAAACAAAATAAATACTTCAAAGAGGAGAACATATGAAAAAGAAACTTACTATTTTATTTAGCATCATGTGTATTTTAGGATTAGCAGCATGTGGTCAAACGAAATCTAATGAAGAGGCAACGAAAAAAACGGAAAAAAGTAATGACCCAAAAATTGCTTCAATGTCTATTCATTTAACAAATGATTTACTTGCATTAGGAATTACACCAGTAGGTTCTGTAATTGGTGGAGATTTAAAAGATTTCTTACCACACGCAAAAGAACAACTGAAAGATACGAAGAAATTGGGTGTTGTAACTGATCCGAATATGGAAGCATTACTTCAATTAAAGCCTACTGACATTTATGTGGATGAAAAATACGCGGGTAAAGATGTAGCGAAATACGAAAAAATTGCAAAAACGCATACTTTCAATTTAGATGAAGGTACGTGGAGAGACCATTTAAAACAAGTTGGTAAACTTGTAAACCGTGAGAAAGAAGCGGATCAATATATTCAAGATTACGAAGAGCAATCAAAACGAGTAAAAGGTTTAATAGATAAAGAGCTAGGTAATAACGAAAAAGTAATGGCAATTCGCGTTACTGCAAAAGAATTACGTGTATTTAGTACGAAAAGACCGATGGGACCAATTTTATTCCAAGACTTAGGATTACAACCTGCAAATGGTGTAGAGAAAATCGATGGAAACCGTCCTTTCGAAGTCATTTCACAAGAAGTATTACCTGACTTTGATGCAGATGCTATTTTCGTTGTTGTAAACAGAGACGATAAAGCAAAAGCTGCATTTAAACAACTTCAAGAAACACCAATCTGGAAAGACTTAAAAGCAGTTAAAGGCAAGCACGTATACATTATCAATGACCAACCATGGCTTGACTATTCTGCTTTAGGAAACAAAATGGCAATGGATGAAGCGGAGAAAATGTTTACGAAATAATATAGTTTTGCTATTAGGGAAGGCCCTCTAAATTTGGAGGGCTTTTTATTATTGTTAGAATAAACGAAAAATTATACAATGAAGTTAATTTCGTGTAGAGGAGATGTGCCAATGTCAGCGCTTATTGTAAGTATCCCGTTTATAAAGCAGTTTATGGAACAAGGGGATAGATAGGCTAATAATTATCCCCGTTATTAAAAAAGGGGAGTTTGAAATGACAATGAATCTTTTTCAAAATAAAACGATTAAATTATCAGCTATTAAAGAATCAGATGCTGAAGTAATGGCTATGTGGCAAGGTGATAGTGAGTATTTAAGAAATGTCGATACAGATATAGCATTCCCACAATCTTTACAGGAAATAGCAAGTGATGGGTTATTAAAGGGAAGAAGATCGAATAGTGTATCTTTCATGTTGAGGACAGTTCAAGATGATCGTTTAATTGGTTTTGTTGCAATTCATGGCATAGAGTGGAATAACAGAATGGGTTTATTAGCAATTGGTATAGGCGATGTAAATGATAGAGGAAAGGGATATGGAAGAGAAGCGATTCATCTTATCTTAAAATATGCTTTCTATGAATTGAATTTACACCGCGTTGGTCTTGATGTTATTTCTTATAACAAAGCTGCTATTGAGTTGTATAAAAAGATGGGTTTTCAGATGGAAGGCTGTATGAGAGAAGCAGTGCAAAGAGATGGGAAATGTTTTGATCGTATCATTATGGGGATACTGCGGGATGAATGGATAGAGCTGCAAGATTAAAAATGCATTCTTATATGTGTAAAATGCAGGAGATATAACGATAATTGGCGAATTTTTACAATGTACTGATTGAACTTATCCCGCGTTAACTGTCCGTAAACGTCCGATTGGTTCAACTAATAATAAGTGGGGGATGCCCCCCACTTATTAAAGTTTCACTTTATAAGGAGTCATGCAAAATGAATTTAGAAAAAGCAAAACCAGTAAATGAAGAGGTCGCTGAATTGAAGGAACTAATTAAAGAATTACACGGAAGTGTACATCAACTTCAAAGCGAAGTGCAGCAACTAAGGCACGAAAGACCGGTTGTTGAAGTGAGGAAAGGTGTTCAACTATCACCAACAATCGTTGGACAAATTGGCGGTATGATTTTAGGCGGATTAGCAATTATCGGTATATTTTGGTGAACGAAAAAAGGTATGCAGTTTAGCGCTGCATACCTTTTTCGTTGTCGTTATTTGTCGGTAAGTCGATATTCTCTGTCGAATCGTCGATATAATTTCATGCAATACAACTTTTACATTAAATAACGTAAATATATATAAGCATGTGATAATAGTAATGCAATGATTGTTAACGGCAAACCAATTTTTAAGAAGTCCATATAAGAGAAAGCATGTCCTTCACGTTTAGCGATACCAGCAACGACTACGTTTGCTGATGCTCCGATTAACGTTCCGTTTCCTCCTAAGCAAGCTCCAAGTGATAATGCCCACCATAGTACTTCGATTTGCGGAGAATCGACAGATAGTCCGAGCCCTGTAGCTAAATCTTGAATAAGTGGGATCATCGTTGCGACAAATGGGATATTGTCAATTGTCGCAGATGCGGTCCCTGATACCCATAAAATAAGTATAGCGGCAAAACCGATATCACCATTCGTTACGTCGAGTACTTCTTTTGCGAGTGAAGAAATAAGTCCGATATCAATTAACCCGCCAACGAGAACAAATAGTCCAGCGAAGAAGAAAATAGTTACCCATTCAACGTGGGCAAATACATCTTCAATATCGTGTTCTTTTACTTCAATTAGCATAAGAAGTGTAGCGCCTGTCATCGCGACAACCGCAGCGTCTACATGAATAACAGAATGAAGGATAAACCCTAAAATAGTTAGTCCCAAAATCGTGATCGATTTTAAAAGGAGGCTTTGATCTTTAATATAATCTTTTTCATTTAATGACATTAATTTTTCGATTTGCTCAGGTGTTGTTTTTAGTTTGTTACGATACAGGAAGTAAATAATGCCAAGTGTCACGATAGAAATAATAATTACGATAGGAGCTAAGTTAAGTAAAAAGGCATTAAAGTCTAAATGCTTATTTGCTGATCCAATCATAATATTAGGTGGGTCACCGATTAATGTTGCTGTTCCGCCTATATTTGAAAATAATACTTCTGAAATCAAATAAGGAACAGGATTTACTTTTAAAATACGTGTAATAGATAGTGTAACAGGTACGATTAATAAGACGGTCGTTACATTGTCCAAAAATGCAGATCCGACAGCAGTTAATAGGGATAGCAGTAATAAAATACGGATTGGTTTTCCGCCAGCTGCCTTCGCTGCTTTAATGGCGACAAATTCAAAGACGCCTGATTGACTCGTAATATGTACGAGAATCATCATCCCAATTAAAAGAGTGATCGTTTCCCATTGAATATGTGATGTGAAAGCGGTATGTAATTCAACAACTCCAAAAATAATCATAATAGCAGCACCGAATAGTGCGATTACAGCACGATTCAATTTCTCAGAAATAATAAATCCGTACGTGACTAAAAATACGGCAATTGCAAAATAATATTGCCAATTTGCTACTTCATGTGCTGATTGTTCCAATCATGTCACCTTCTTTAAAGTATGTATTTAATTGTCAAAATGTATCTCGCTGTATTCATACGGGATAAAATATATTGTAGCAAATTCAAAAAAGAAAGAAAACTATTTAACAAAGTGAAGGAAAAAATGATGATTTTACAGATTTTCCGAATAGGAAAGCCCACTACGGTGCGATAGTACCCCCTTTAGGGGTGGATGATAGTGAGGTCAAATGCGATGTACAGATAAAATACCGAAAGTATGTTCTGTACATCAAGTATTTGAAATGGTATAATTTTCATAACAGACAAGTAAAAGTCTCTAAAACAATCTTGTTCTCTGAAAACAGAATACATATGAGGTTGGAGTAACAAATTCTTCTGCTCCGTAAAATGTATTGAGTCGTCAAGTACAAGACGCTAAAACACATTTGAGAACTCACAATCTGACTCGTTTGGTAATAGAACGAGTGCCGTATCTGCTAGATGCACTGGATACGGAGTGGTGATGGCACACCGCAATCTTGCACGTCAGCGATACTAGAAATAGACGTCGCCTTTGGTAGCAAGAATCCCATTGACGTTAGTCAGCTTGCGGCTTTAGCCGTGGGAGTGTCAAATATGATATAAAAAAATGAAGAAACACAGTGCAAATTATTAGGAAAAGTGGGCGTTGTCCTCTAATATAGAGATAGCAATTTACATTATTTTTGCGTAAAATGGTTTAAAGAGGTGAATTCCGATGGAAATAGTAAAAGATAGTTCTCTTATTCAAAATGAAATTGAACGTTTTGTAAATAAAGATGTATATATTCATTTAGAAACGACGAATGGAGCGTACGCGTCACACTTTAATGAAAAGATGATGACAGTTGGAGCATTCATTCGAAATGCAATGATTCGCTTTGAGCGCGGAAAGATTACTGGAACAAACCCATACCGAGTTGGTCTAAAGATGGATCATGGCTGGGTATATGCAGAAGGTATTACGCACTGGGAAGTAGACGATAAAGAGCGTTTATTACTTGCAGGGCACGATAACCAAGGCCGCTTAGCAGTTGCACTTGAGTTAAGCTTAACGCCATTTAAGTAAGAAGGAGGGAAACTTATGGAGAGACATGTACTTGTTGTATTTCCGCATCCAGATGATGAAGCATTTGCGGCGGGAGGAACAATTCGCTTATTAACAGATCAAGGAGTACCTGTAACGTATGCGTGCGGTACGCTAGGACAAATGGGACGTAACATGGGTAAGAACGTATTTGCTAACCGTGAAACGATTCCGAATATCCGTGAAAAAGAATTAAAAGATGCATGTGAAGCGATGGGAATCAAAGATTTAAGAATGCTTGGTTTCCATGATAAAACGTTAGAATTTGAAGATGTTGATTTCGTTGCAGACAAAATTGAAGCGATTATTCAAGAAGTAAATCCATCTCGAATTATTACATTTTATCCAGAGCACGGCGTACATCCAGATCATGATGCATTTGGCCGCGCTGTAGTTCGAGCTGTATCACGTATGTCAAAAGAAGAACGTCCAGTTATTCATGCGGTTGCGATTACGAAAAATCGCGAAGCTGTACTCGGTGAGCCGGATGTTGTAAATAATATTAGTGAAGTATTTGAGCATAAATTAGCTGCACTAGGTGCGCACCGTTCGCAAACAGAAGCGATGCTTGAAGAAACACACGCGAAAATTAAAAACAAAGATGCAGCAACATTAAAATGGTTGCAACTGGAACAATTTTGGACTTATAAATGGGAGTAGACTAGAAGGGTATCTTCTAGTAGCTCTTACATAGAAAAAGCACCGTCATTTGTGACGGTGCTTTTTTGTGCTATTAACAATATTAGCATCATCCCTTTCTAAAGATAGGACAGCTTTAGCTACTTTCTTACTAGAATGAGGATGTTATAAGAAAGTTTGTTGCTTTTATCATTATTTGGAATCTGTATTATTACATAAAGTTCAAGTGGAGAAGAGAGTATACTTTTTGTATGGTGTAATAAAGATATAGCCCGCCTACAGAAATAGGCAGGCTATTTTTTATAAAGAAAAGACAACTTAAGGCTAGAGCCCTTGTTAAGAAATAGGGTGAAAACAAGATTTTTTAACGAGAGATAAGGTCGTTCAACAGATAAAGATATCGTATTTGAAACACGTGATTATTCGTGGGTTAAGTTATATTTTTGATAAAAAATCTTTAAAAAGCATTACAATTCCTAGAAGAGATAAGACTTCAATCGAAAACCAAAATACACTTTTTTGAGGTTTTTTAAATTCCATTATTATGGAGAAAAATAAAAAGATAGCAATGAGAAAAAAAATTAAGAGACGAAGTATATCAAACATCAATAGCACTCCTAATAGTTAATTTGTTTCACTATATAGTTATTTCCAATATTACAGAACTTAAGAAGCGACTAATTAATATTAAAGCAAAAAGTTCTCAGAATCCATGAATTAAAAATGAAAAAATTTGAGCCACTGAAAACAGGGGGATTATATATTAATTAGTTTAGCGATTGAAAGAGTAATTTTTTAATCTTGTAAATGTCTGGTTAGTTTAACTAAACAATTAGTGGGGGATAGATACCCCTCTTAATGATTAGAATTTCATTTTATTTGTTTTCTTTTTTATATAAAGTCTTAGAACTGGAATTTAGTAATGGTTTATAAGAAACATATATTTTGAATTGTTTAATAGAATAATATATATTTATATAGATTTAATGATTTTAGTTTGTTAAAAATGGGGAAATCGATATGAAGGTTAAATTTGCTGTAATAAAAGATGAAAACTTTGACTGTAGTTTATTAAAAACAAAATTACTGAAAACTTTTAAAGAAGTAGATTGTGAAGCAGATATTGTAAAGGTTGAGGATGGAATTTTTGAAAACAATGGTATACAAACGCATTTATTAGAAATAACCATTCATGTTACTGGAAAAAATATTGGGTATAGGTCTGTTTCCGCCAGTATATTTATTGTTCTAGAGAGTTTATCAATGGAACTATTTCGTATTACTATTAGTATACATTAAGCAGCTAACAAAGTAGACTCTTCATAAAATCATACTGACTATATTGAGTTAGTAAACATGAAAATGGTGATGAAAACAATAGAAATTATCTTAGGTGCTCTCATATGCTGGAGAGCACCTTGTTTGCTGTTACATAAACAAGAGATTCCTTTTCTATATTTAATTTATCCTAACGCTAATTTAAATATAGAAGAATGGAAACATAATTAGATTGTACAAATAATTTGGTGCGCACATATACGGAATGTATTCACCGGTAAGAGGGTTGTCTCATAATATATATAGATTTTTCTATTAAGATGAACAGAGGGTGTGAATATATGGAAGATGTTTACGCTAAAATTGACAGTCTCAAGGCGGAGCAAAAAGAAATGATGAGAGACATTCGTGCTTTAGAAACGCGTACCACTATTAATGAGAAAGACATAGCAACAATCAATAAGCAATTAGAAAAAATAAGTACAAATACGACTTGGATTTTGCGAATTATTATTAGTGCGATAATAATGTCAGTTTTAGGATTGATATTAAAAGGGATGATTTAAAAGAAAGAGGGGAGCTCCCTCTTTCTTTTAAATAAATAAGAAACTATAAATTTTCCGTTTCCTTTTCATCTGCATACTTATCCTCTAAGGAAATTAATAGAGGGATTGATATAGTTACAAGAATGATTAAAGTGGTGATAAAAGATTTAGAAAGAGAAAAAGAACCTTCAATTAAAGGTAATAAAAACTTGAACGAAAGTATACTTGTTAGTAAGGAAATTACTAACAAGCTAAAAAGTAATATATTTTTATTCTTTATAGATGCCTCTATAAAGTCTTTAATACAGGCTATTACGACAAATATAGTTAATATGATCAGAGAAATAAAATAATGTGTTACATTTGTCATACTAATAGTAGGATCGTCTATGATATAAGCAAGTAACTTAGATACTAACATGCCTCCAAACAATAAAATAATAAAAGCGAGTAATCCTTCCGATATATAAGTGCTGAAATTATCTTTCTTGTTAAAAAGCTTATAGTTCAGAGTAGATTGGGTTATTTGAATTAGGAATAGGCTAATAATCCATACATAATATACAATTGGTAATTCTCCTGAGAATAGAGAGATTAGGAAGTTTAATAGTGTCCTTAAAATTTCAATCATTACGAAAGTCCTCCTGTTTGTAAGCATGGCGAAATTAGAAATATGCTAGTCTATCGTTTAATAATTAGATCTATTGATTCAAACCATTTCTAATTATTCCATAAAAAGGTTGTTGATTCAAGGTATCTCTTTAATAAATCTGCCAAGGCCGAGTACTAGAAAAAGAAACACAATATGTAATATAATTGAAAAAGTATAGTTAAAAATCGATGTTAATATTACCCTCCTATAAGTATTAACATACGTAATTGAGGTGTTTTCTTTGTTGTTTTATGAGCGAATTTCTATCATGGCCCCTCCTGTTCCGTAGCTAAAGAAAGTCTTTTTATTTCTGAGATTTTCAAAGTTATAGGAGGATATGAAAAATGAAAAAAGTCTCAGTACCATCACTGTTGTTAATGATTATTCTTGTCGCATTTCCGCAAATTAGTGAAACGATTTACACACCGTCTTTACCGGACATTTCAAAGGCGTTGCACGTAAGTAATAATGAGGTACAGTTAACACTTAGTATGTATTTTGCTGGATTTGCTTTAGGTGTATTTTTTATTGGATGGTTATCAGATATAATTGGCCGTCGCCCGGCAATGTTACTTGGAATTGTCGTATATGGCGTTGGGAGTTTCTTATGCTTTATTACAAATTCCATTGAAGTTTTATTGGTAAGTCGTTTTATTCAAGCGTTTGGAGCAAGTGCAGGATCAGTTGTGACACAAACGATTCTACGTGAAAGTGTAGAGGGGCATAAGCGCCACGTTATGTTTGCTCAAATTTCGGCAGTTATTGCTTTTACACCAGCGATAGGACCGTTAATTGGTGGCTTTCTTGATCAAATGTTTGGATTTAAAATAGTATTTTTAAGTTTAGTAGTTATGAGTATCGGTATTTTTCTGTATACATTTGTTTCTCTTCCAGAAACAAAAACGGACTCGGTAACGAATAAAATAAATGTGTTTGCAGTCTTAAAGAAGTTAATTACAAATCCGAAAGTAGTAACATACGGGTTATTAATTGGAGGAGCGAATGGTGTTTTATTTAGCTACTATGCAGAAGCGCCGTTTATCTTTATTGAATACTTTCAGTTATCGCCTAGTATGTATGGATTTTTAGGGATTGTTGTTGCGTCTGCTTCTATTATTGGAGCGAAAGTTTCAAAACGTTTACTTGCTACTTATAAACCAGAGAAAATTATATATTTCGGTTGTCTCATAATGACAGGAGGAGCTATCCTTTTATCTGTTATTACGTTTGTGGGATCAAATCCGAATGTAATATATATGGTTGTATTTTTAATAGCGATGTTTATATTGCTATTAGGAATCGGAGTAGCGCTACCTAACTGTTTAAGTTTAGCATTAGTAGATTTTCAAGATGTTATTGGTACAGCTGGAGCTTTATTTAGCTTAGGGTACTATGTAATTGTAACGATGACAATTTGGGGAATGAGTCATCTGCATACGGGCTCATTACTCGTGATGCCACTTTATTTTCTAGCTATAGTCGTTATCATGATGGTGTTTACTAAAGTGTTTATTTTAGGTAAACAAACTTCAAAAATGATTTAAATATGAAATGGTAAAAGAGTCTCATTAAAAATGAGACTCTTTTATATTTTATCCCGCTGTTTTGAGGTAGTAAGATTCCTGCCTCAAAATTAGATTAAAGAAGTTAGTAGTTTATTAATATATTAAATTTCTGGTTGGTATATGAATCGGATGCGTGGGAAATTACGTTATCAACTATAACGATTGAAGTACATGAGATGTGAAACCGAGGGAAAATGCTCTCCTCGGTTATTTATACTGTAATAATATTCATACCGGAATCATATTGAATAGATGTATTTTATTGTTAATTCAGTTGAAATTCAAACGTAATCATGCATATTAATTTATTGAAAAAATAATTGAATTTTTCAGATTAATGAATTAATATAAGGTAAGTAATTTTAAGATTTATAGAATATTGGAAGATGAAAGGTTTTGAGAATTTTATAAGAAGCAATAAAAACGATTTTAGGATAGCTTTAAAGCTAGTGTAAAATGACGTTTGCTTCATCATTTTCAAGGCCGAAAAGAATTAGGGGAAAGCATCTTGTTTTAAAATGCGGCTATGAATCATCTAAGAGGGGGAAGTGAAGTGGCAAACAAAGAATTGAAAAGAGGTTTAGAAGCACGTCATATTCAAATGATTGCTTTAGGCGGAACAATTGGTGTTGGTTTGTTTATGGGGTCAGCCAGCACGATTAAATGGACAGGTCCGTCAGTTATGCTTGCTTATGCAATTGCAGGTATTTTTATCTTCTTCATCATGCGTGCCATGGGAGAAATGTTGTATATGGAGCCAAGTACAGGGTCATTTGCAACGTTCGGTCATAAGTATATTCACCCGTTAGCTGGTTATATGACAGCGTGGAGTAACTGGTTCCAGTGGGTTATCGTTGGGATGTCAGAGATTATCGCGGTTGGGGCGTATATGCAATATTGGTTCCCAGATTTACCAGCTTGGATACCAGGTGTAATTGCAATGGTTATTCTTGGTGCAGCTAACTTAATTTCTGTTAAGTCATTTGGTGAATTTGAATTTTGGTTTGCGATGATTAAAATCGTTACGATTTTATTAATGATTATTGCGGGATTTGGACTTATTTTCTTTGGAATTGGTAACGGCGGAGAAGCGATTGGTATATCAAATCTTTGGTCAAATGGTGGTTTCTTTACAGGTGGTTTTTCGGGATTCTTCTTTGCATTATCACTTGTAGTAGGAGCGTATCAAGGAGTGGAATTAATCGGTATTACTGCTGGTGAAGCGAAGGATCCGAAGAAGACACTTACAAGAGCGATTCAAAGTACAATTTGGCGTATTTTAATTTTCTACATCGGTGCTATTTTCGTTATTGTAACTGTGTATCCGTGGGATCAATTAAGTACAATTGGTAGTCCGTTCGTAGCAATTTTTGCGAAGGTTGGTATTACGGCAGCAGCTGGACTTATTAACTTCGTTGTTATTACAGCGGCAATGTCTGGTTGTAATAGTGGTATTTATAGTGCTGGTCGTATGCTATATACGTTAGGTGTAAATGGACAAGCGCCGAAATATTTCACGAAACTTTCTGGAAATGGTGTACCTTTATTCGGAACAGTTGGCGTAATTATCGGTTTAGCGATTGGTGTTGTATTAAGTTATATCGCACCGAAAAATTTATTCGTATATGTATATAGTGCGAGTGTACTTCCTGGTATGGTACCATGGTTTGTCATTCTAATTAGTCAAATTAATTTTAGAAAAGAAAAAGGGGCAGAGATGAAAGATCATCCTTTCAAAATGCCATTTGCTCCTGTTACAAACTATTTAACAATTGCCTTTTTAATTATGGTATTAATCGGAATGTGGTTTAACGATGATACGCGCATTTCATTAATTGTAGGTATCATTTTCTTAGCTATCGTTACAATTAGTTTCTATGCTTTCGGAATAGGGAAACGACCTCCGTTAGATGTTCAAAATGATCAAGAGATTTCAAGTAAATAAAGATAGTAAAAAAGTCCGATTTCTCATTTGGAAATCGGACTTTTTGTTATTAAAACTTTTCTAAAACGATCTTCCCAATTGTACTGCCGCTTTCAAGCAGTGCATGTGCTTTTTTTACATTTTCAGCGTTAATTGGTGTAAATGTTTCATTTAAAGTAGTCTGTAAAATGCCTTCATCTAGTAGTTCGCTTACTTTATTTAATAGTTCGTGCTGCGTAATCATGTCTCCAGTTTCATACATCGCTTTTGTGAACATAAATTCCCAAACGAGTGTAGCACTTTTACTTTTTAAAATGCCCATCTCAAGAGGGTGCTCATTTTCTACGATAGAGCAAATTTTTCCTTGTGGTTTAATGAGGTCACATATTGCTTGCCAATGTTGATCTGTATTGTTTAGGCAGAAAATATAATCTACATCTTTTAGCCCAAACTCTAATATTTGTTCTTGTAAAGGTTGGTGATGGTTAATGATATAATCGGCACCGAATTTTTTAACCCAGTGTATCGTTTCATTGCGGGATGCAGTTGTGATAACATTTAGTCCGGCCCATTTTGCAAGTTGAATGGCAATTGAACCTACACCACCAGCACCGCCTATAATTAAAATGTTTTTAAAGGAGTTCGTATCTTTCTTATTATAATCAATACCTAAACGTTCGAATAAACCTTCCCAAGCTGTAATAGCTGTTAACGGAAGTGCTGCAGATTCAGCATCACTTAACGTTCTTGGTTTTTTACCAACAATTCTTTCATCAACTAGGTGGTATTCACTATAGGTACCTTGTCTCGTAATACTTCCAGCGTAAAACACTTCGTCGCCTTCTTTAAATAACGTACAACTTTCGCCAGTTTGTACAACAACACCACTCGCATCCCAGCCAAGTATTTTCGCTACTTCTTCTTTTTTATCTTTCGGAGAGCGAACTTTTGTATCAACTGGATTAACGGAAATAGCGTTAATTTTAACGAGTATATCTCTCCCTGTAGCAACAGGTTTTTCAACTTCCATATCAATTAAACTGTTTTCTTCTTCAATAGGTAAGTATTCATGTAAACCAATTGCTTTCATTTGTATTCCCTCCATTAAAGTAAGAGTCATTTACTCTTTTATTATAGTAGGTGGAGTGTCATTATGTAAAAAAGTACACTCTTTTTTATTTATGCTGGTATGAAAGTGTGGAAGGAGTTTATTTCTAAAAAGAAGAATTTTTAACTGTGTTACTTTATCTAAAACTAAATGTAAAGATGGATACGTAATGACAGTAAAGAAACTTTATTTCATCCCAGCAGGTCGTTGTATGTTGGATCATTCGTCTGTTAACAGTGCGTTAACACCGGGAAAACTATTAAACTTGCCGGTTTGGTGTTATCTTTTGGAGACGGAAGAAGGTCCTATTTTAGTAGACACAGGTATGCCAGAAAGTGTAGTTAATAATGAAGGGCTTTTTAACGGTACATTTGCAGAAGGACAGATTTTACCGAAAATGACTGAAGAAGATAGAATTGTAACTATTTTAAAACGTGCAGGGTATGAGCCAGATGATCTCCTATATATTATTAGTTCGCACTTGCATTTTGATCATGCAGGAGGAAATGGTGCTTTTTTGAATACGCCAATCATTATACAACGTGCTGAATATGAGGCGGCACAGTATAGAGAGGAATATTTGAAAGAGTGTATACTGCCAAATTTAAACTACAAAATTATTGAAGGTGATTATGAAGTGGTACCTGGTGTTCGGTTATTGTATACACCAGGACATTCTCCAGGACATCAGTCATTATTAATTGAGACGGAAAAAAACGGTCCTGTATTATTAACGATTGATGCATCTTATACGAAAGAGAATTTTGAAGATGAAGTGCCGTTTGCGGGATTTGATTCGGAATTAGCTTTATCTTCAATTAAACGTTTAAAAGAAGTTGTGACAAAAGAGAAACCAATTATTTTCTTTGGACATGATATAGAACAGGAAAAGGATTGTAAAGTGTTTCCTGAATATGTATAGTGCAAAAAGTCATGAGCTCACGTGCTCATGACTTTTTCGTTTAAATAATTTTTTTAAATAAGTTATAAACTTTTTTGGAACTATCTTCATTTAATTGATAGTACGTTAGGTTTACATCATCAGGAGTATCTTGCTGAGCAATCATCACTTCGTTATTGTGATGATCAACTACCCATATGAAATATTTTTTATAAGTTCCATCTTCGAAAGTAATCCACATATCACAATCTATTAAATCTGATCCTTCTTCATCTAATGTTAATTTTCCTTTTTTTGCGGTATCCATACTATTAATAAACGTTTTTAATTCATCTGTTTTTGTGAGGAAGAGATCCTTTTTTGTTTTAATGGATTCGACATGTATATCTTTTATTTCCTGTTTTCCTAAAAAGACAGGGGGCTCATTTGGATCCCTTTGAGTGGAAATAATAGTAGCTTTTTTCTTGGGCTTATTTGCTGTATAGAGATCTTGAATAGATTTTCCAGAGTTTATAAACCATACGATTCCACAAATAATCAATGTGCTACAAATCAGTAAAATAATTTTCTTAATAGAATATTCTCCTCTCTATTACTTCGTATGAAGAGCTTTTCTATTAATATATGATAGGTAAGCGTAAAGTATTATAGTTGAACGTGGCTATTCTTAACAGTTTTAAGAGGGCGATCAACGAGTAAATTGTAAGTAAGCCCAATTAATACGAAAACACCGCCGATAATCTTTCCAGTTGAGAGTTCATTTGTCAGGAAGAAATCAATGATAGTCCCTGCAAATAACTGTCCGATAAAGATGAGTAACGTTAAATAAAATGCTGATATTTTAGGAGTGATATAGTTCGATAATGAAATAACGATAACGCCTACTAATCCCCCTAAATATACAGCGATAGGTATGGATTGTAACGTATGCATTGGAATATACATTGAATCTGAACTGAAAATTAAAAATAACATAGAGAAAAATAAGCCAGTAATATAATTAAAAAACGTGCCTTCCCAATTCCCAATTTTCTTTGCTAAATTCGCGTTAATAATTCTAGCAACAACGATAGAAACACCAGCTAAAATAGCGATCGTAATATATAACATTTTCTTGCCCCCATTAATAAATTGTCATGATTATAATTCCAGAAGAGATGAAACATAATCCAATTAGTTTTTTCTTTTCAAATTTAGCAACTTTCATTCCTAATAAACCGAAATGATCAATAACGATGGAAGCAATGGATTGACCGAGTAAACTTAATGCGATCGTAATAGAGGCACCAAGGACCGAGAAGCTTATATTGTTAAAAAGAACAGTGAATACTCCAATCGCTCCAGCGCTATATAAAAAAAGCGGAATACTTTTATCAAAATGGATTTTATGTTTGTTTATGATTAAAACGAAAATAACTGCAATTAAACCGACAAAGTGAATGACAACACTTGCTGTATACTTGCCAATTAACTCAGATAAAATCCCATTCAATGGAAGCATAACGGCGATGAGCACACCAATAAAGACAGAAAGAAAGTTATACAATGTAATATCCCCTTTGTATTTCATATTTGTAATGACTGTATCATGCTGAAATTGTGTATTACTATGACATATGTCATAGTGGAGGAAGAAAATTTTGATTACAATGGGGATGAGTCGTAAAGGTGGGGGACTATGAAGAAAATATGTAATTCAATTAAATTAGCAGAGTATATGAAACAAAATAACATTGATTCATTTTTTACTAATGATATGAAACCATATATGGAGCTTATATTTTTTAAAAAGAATGAGTTTATTTGTAGAGAAAATGAAGAGATAGATTATTTGTTTTTCTTCGTTGAAGGAAAAGCAAAAGCGTTTAATACATTAAGTAACGGGAAATCTGTATTATTATGCTTTTATGATAGTTTGCAGCTGTTAGGAGATGTGGAGTTAATTCATTCTCAAAAGACGGCTTCAAACGTACAAGTAATGGCAGATTCATATTGTGTTGGTTTGCCTTTAGGAAAAGTGAGAAATCAACTATTTCATGATGCGAAATTTTTACGATGTATTTGTGGATCGTTAGCACATAAGTTAAATCGACTTTCAAAAAATAGTACAATTAATTTATTGTATCCGCTTGAAAATAGACTTGCGAGTTACATGTTAGCAGCAGGGGAACGAGCGGTGCAGCACGGAAATAGAATTGTATTTAGTGGGAATTTAACTGAAACAGCGGAATTATTAGGAACGAGTTATCGGCATTTATTGCGCACATTAAATATTTTTTGTGATAAAGAGATTATAAAAAAGAACGATGGATGCTTTGAAGTAGTGAATGTGGATGTTTTGAGAGAATTGGCGGCAGATGTTTATAAATAATATAGTAAAGTGGGGATTTAGATGAAAATAGCTATAATTTCAGATGTTCACGGGAACAGTCATGCATTAAAAGCAGTATTAGAAGATATTAAACATCGCAAGGCTGAAATGATAATAAACTTAGGGGATAGTCTGTATGGGCCGTTAGATCCTTTAGGGACAATTGAAATATTGATGAAGAACGAGATGATACATATTAAGGGTAACTGTGATCGCATGCTTTGGGAACCTATACAAGGGCAGTCTGCTACACTAACTTTTGTCCAAAATCAATTAACAGAAAATCATATAGATTGGTTACAACAACATCCTTCACAATATATTGTAGACGATATTTTATTTTGTCATGGTACGCCAACTTCAGATGAGGTGTATTTACTAGAAGAGATGGACGAGAATGGTGCAGTATTAAAGAGTGAAAAAAATATAATGGATCAACTCCAAAATATAGAACAAAAAATAATAGTATGTGGTCATACACATATTCCTAGAGTTGTTTATTTAGCAAATGGAAAAATCATAATAAATCCAGGGAGTGTAGGACTTCCAGCGTACAAAGATGAATTACCCATTGTGCATAAAATGGAATCAGGAACTCCGCATGCAAAATATGTAGTGATAGAAAAAGTTTCGGGAGAATGGATAATTGAACAAATTTCAGTTTCTTATAATTGGGAAGAAGCAGCTGGATTGGCTGTTCAACAGGAAAGGTATGATTGGGCACAGGCGCTAAAGACTGGGAAGATAGAATGAAGGGGAGTTTACTTTATGGTAAGCTGCTCTTTTTTATTTTGAGTACATATTGAATCATATAAAAATTAAATGTTATGATTATGGAAACATATGAATATGTGAACAAGTATTCATATGTTTAAAAAGAGGAGGGGTTAGAATGAAAGACCTAATTATTATTGGGGCGGGTCAAGCTGGATTAACAATGGGATACTATTTGAAGCAAGAAGGATATAATTTTTTACTACTCGAGGCAGGAAACCGAATTGGTGATTCATGGAGGAATAGATATGATTCTTTACAGCTCTTCACACCGAGGGAATATAGTAGTTTACCAGGGATGATATTAAAAGGAGAAAGGAATGGATTTCCACATAAAAATGAAATTGCAATGTATTTAGAAGAATATGCACAGTATTTTCAACTACCGGTACAATTGCAAACGGAAGTTTTAAAAATAAGGAAGGAGGAAGAAATATTTGAATTGCACACTCCGACAGAAGTTTTACAATCGAAAAAAGTTATTATCGCAACAGGTGGTTTTCAGCAACCGTTTATTCCCTCAGTTTCAGCAAATCTATCATCACATGTTTTTCAAATACATTCATCACAATATAAATCACCACCACAAATTCCTAAGGGGAAAGTACTCGTAGTAGGTGGCGGGAATTCAGGAATGCAAATTGCAGTAGAACTTGCAAAAACTCATGAAGTTATGATGTCTATCAGTCATCCTTTAACGTTTTTACCGTTACATTTTTTTAGAAAAAGTATTTTTAATTGGTTAGAAAAATTGGGTTTATTGTATGCTGAAGTTAGTACCAAGAGGGGGAAATGGTTTCAGAAGAGAAAAGATCCTATTTTTGGATTTGAAGGTAAGGAACTTATTCGTAATGGAGCAATACAACTACAGGAAAAAGTAGTAAGTGCATCAGAAAATAACATTATGTTTCAGAACGGTGAAACATATAGTGCAGAAAGTATTATATGGTCAACAGGCTTTATTCAGAATTATAAATGGATTGAAATTGAAAAGGCAATGAATGAGAATGGACTTCCCAATCATGTAAAGGGGATAAGTCCAGTAGGAGGATTGTATTATATCGGCTTGCCATGGCAGTCTCAAAGAGGTTCTGCACTTATTTGTGGTGTAGGAAAGGATGCGGCGTATTTACTTTCTGAAATCAAAAAAATAGATCAGTAGCAGCGACTACTGATCATCCATATGTACATGAATTAGGAGAGGTCAAACATTTATTAACTTTATTATAATAGATTTTCAAAAGAATAAAAACTGAAAATTCTAATTTTATGTTGAGAAAGTTTTTTGTATCGAAATATATAAAAGAATAAGGGTTTTTTAGTAAAAAGCAAAATGATATTTATATTTTAATAAATTGTGATATAGTTTATAAAGAACGGATTACATAAAATGTTATTTTATTACATATAAAGTAAGGGGGGATGGTTGTGAAGTTTGATGATCAACGCCTACTAGGAGTACGATTAGGTTCTGTACTTGTAACAGAGGAAAATCAATATTTAGTAATAAAGAAAAAAGATCATTATGCACTTTTAAATATACATAATTTAGAATGCACACATGTTGAAGTGCAGCTAGAACATATTGAAGAAATGTTGCAGGAAGATTTCCAAGAAAGTATAACGGAGATTATTGCACCAGAACATATAAAAATTGTTGCGAAAAATGTTATATAAGAAAGAAGCTGAAAGGAACAGCTTCTTTCTTTTCATTATAAGGATAACGTTTTTAAAACATCGCCAATAATCCCTTCCGTTTGATGAACACCTAAGTCAGCGTTCGTCATTATAATAGCGCCATTCCCTCGGTATGGGTAGCTTACCATCATACATTGAAATCCAACGCCCCATCCAAGTGAATACATTTGTAAGTCTTCGTTAGAATCATCTAGAAAAACACCTAGTCCAGTCCATTTTGAGCAACCTTGAGGAGAAATCATATCTTGAACTGTTTTTTGAGAAAGTTTTAGTTTACCCTTTCCTTGTAAGGAATGAATGATTTCAATTAATAAAGTTGATAAGTCAGTTGGTGTTGTCCAAATACCTGAAGCAGCTGCGAATGGATAGAATGGATACTTCTCATTTGTAACGGTGCCATCTTTATTATGCCCGCAAGCAAAAGCATCGGTTTTATCTATGTCTTCAGGAGAGAAGATGGTACTATTCTTCATTTGCAGTGGTTGAAATATATATTCTTCTAGTAAAAGGTTAAATGATTTTCCAGTTATATCTTCAAGTAGTAGTTCGATAATACAAAAGTTTGCATCAGAGTAGTGAAATTCACTTTCCGGTTTATAAGTTATTTCTATCGGTACGGAGCAATAGGATGTTTTACCGGCAAGGAGTTTAGACATGCTTGGTTGCCCTTGAGCTAGTGTATAATGTTCAAAGCTATTAGGAGGATCAATGATTCCAGATTGGTGACTTAATAAATTTCGCAACGTGACTTTTTTCTGTGAGGTAAATAGATTGGTAGGAATATTCCAAGATGTGAGTCTATCATTTACGTCTTCATCTAAATGCACAATTTCTTGTTCTAATAACGTTAGTACGAGCATTGTAGTGATGAATTTACTAATTGAGCAAGAATTGAATATAGAATTCGTAGTGACAGTTTTATTTGTTCCAGTTTCAAGTGTTCCGAATACAGTTGTTTCATCTAGTTTACCATCACGTATAACGGCAAGGCTTAAACCTGCAACGGAATATTGTTTCATTTTCTCGTATATATTGTTACTTTTTAAGTTCATAGTGACTCCTTTCTTAAAAAGACAGAATGTTAGTTCTATTATACAGTAGTAAATGGGGAGAAAAAGAAAAAACTTCATCTGTTATCGATGAAGTTTTTTCGTTAATTCGAAGTGAATGTTTTAAAAAATTTATCGCGGTACATGTACATAAGCCATGAAGTTGTTAGTAAGGAAATAATGATTTGTTTATTTTTAATTGGCGCATTGAAAACAAGCCAGCCAACGATATCAAATAATAAATGTAGTGCAAGTGAAAGAACTACAAATTGTAGTAACGTCTTAAAAAATCTTTTCATAAAGTGTCCCCCTAAAATAAAAGGTTTATCAACGATGTTGTATAATACTATTATACATTAAATTCTTATTGTGGTAAAATTTACATAAGCTAGTGAAATAAAACAAATGAAAGCTAATAAGGAGGGATAGTCATGGAATTTTGGATGATCATACCGATAGCGATCTTTGGGTTTATTTATATCGTTGAAAAATTAAATAAAATCGAAAAGAAAACGGATGCGTGTTTAAAGAGGATGGAAGATAGACTACAGCTAATTTCGAAAGAAATGGGAATTATAGATAGAGAACCTGAAATTAATAAAGAGTTGCGTCAACTTATGGAAGAAGGAAAAACAGTTACAGCAGTTAAGAGAGTAAGAGAGGCTTTTGGGTTTTCTTTACTAGAAGCGAAGCAATATGTTGATAAATTATAAAAAAAATCATCCGTTTGGATGGTCTTTTTTATTGGACCATGCGTGTATTTACATAAGCAGCGATTATAACGTGGCCAATTATAATGATAGGAAATGCGATTTTTACATTAGGGGTAAGGAAGACGCTATCAATTGTGGCGATAACACCAGCAGTTAAATTATAAAGACCAACTATTTTTGATAACTTCACTTTATCAAGCACGCGGCGTTCATTGAATCCTGATAAGAGCCAAGTGTATTGTTTTACTCCGATGAAATAAGCTAGTGCAAATGAAATGATTGCTAGTATGAATAATGATGGGGAAGCGAAGAGAGTCATTGAGAACACCTCCGTTAAAGGGCTATAAATCAATTATAGTATGAATGTTATAATTTAACAAAATATAAGTGTAATAGAAAATGGAGTATGTATCATGAAGGGGGATTAAGTATGAATATTGTGGAATTCCAGAGATATGTATCAAATTTCAGTGAAGAAAAAGGATTTCAAGATACAACAATTGAAAAGCGTACAATGTATGCAATGGCAGAATTAGGGGAATTAGCGGAAGTTATATTGAAGCGCGATAAAATACAAGATGCAAAAAGAGAAATCGGTTTAGAAATGTTTGATGTAATTTGGAATGTATGTGATTTAGCAAACAAGTTAGAAATTGATTTAGAGAAGGCGTTTGAGGAAAAAATGATGATAAATAAAAAACGTGAATGGTAAAAGGGAAGTTAAAAAGCGCACAAAATTTTGTGCGCTTTTTATTAATGGTATGAAAAATATGTAAGAAAAGATGGAACAAACATTTGAGATAAATTGTCTATTATAGGTAATAACTATTTCGTTTGAAAGAAAGGGTGGAGAAAATGAAAAAGAATACATTATTAAAAGTAGGGGTATGTGTTAGTTTACTAGGAACAACTCAATTTGTTAGTACAATTTCTTCTGTGAAAGCGGAACAAAAGCTAGAGCAAAAAGTAATAAAAAATGAGGCAGGAACTATTTCGATTTCTCAGTTAAACAAAAATGTATGGGTTCATACGGAGTTAGGTTATTTTAACGGAGAAGCAGTTCCTTCGAACGGTTTAGTTCTTACTACTTCAAAGGGGTTAGTACTTGTTGATTCTTCTTGGGATGACAAATTAACGAAGGAACTAATAGAAATGGTAGAAAAGAAATTTCAGAAGCGCGTAACAGATGTCATTATTACACATGCACACGCTGATCGAATTGGTGGAATGAAAACATTGAAAGAAAGAGGCATTAAAGCGCATAGTACAGTACTAACTGCGGAACTAGCAAAGAAAGGTGGATATGAAGAACCGCTTGGAGACTTACAAACCATTACGAATTTAAAGTTTGGAAATATGAAAGTAGAAACATTTTATCCAGGGAAAGGACATACAGAAGATAATATCGTCGTGTGGTTACCGCAATATAACATTTTAGCTGGAGGCTGTTTAGTTAAATCTGCGTCCTCGAAAGATTTAGGAAACGTTGCAGATGCCTATGTAAATGAATGGCCTATATCGATTGAGAATGTGCTGAAGCGATATGGAAACATCAATTCAGTAGTGCCTGGTCATGGGGGAGTAGGGGATAGAGATTTACTTCTACATACATTGGATTTGTTGAAATAAAAAAAGCGAGGAGAAACAATTTTCTCCTCGCTTTCTTCTAACTATATTTAAATGCGAAGTCCGCATACGTTACTGAGATTTTAATTCCAAGTATACAAATACCAGTACCGTCATAATTGCGATAACAACGTAAGTAGCATCAAGCATTATAAGCGTTTTTAAAGTTTCAGTCATCCTCATTCACCCCTGGTATAAAAATATAACATAATCTCTTATCAATTAAATCAGAGATTATAAAGATAACAATGTACATGAAATTTATTAAGTAGATTCTATATAAATATATCATATAAATAATGTAAACAATGTTAAGATAATGTAAATGTATTGTAAAGAAAGGGGCGGTTCACCATGTCTGTAAATCTATTCATTTATAAATGCTATGTATCTCTCGTGTGCCGGATAGAACACAGTTATAACATGTGAAAAATAAATTCATTTTGACAAATCAATCACGATGGTAGCTGTTACTACATTTTCCTCTATTACTTCTACTTGTACTTGTTCATCGTTTCTCCAATTGATATTGAAGTTGTCTGTCGTATACATTTCCTTAAGAGTGACCTCTTTATATTTTTCTAAAATGCTACCTCTTTTCCCATAATAGATTCTTACAGTTGAACTAGGACTTGGTCCTTTTGATTTTATTGTTTCTCTAAGCTCGATAATATTTATTAAATTTGGAGATTCACTTTTTTGAAAGGTAAAGGAACTGACCACTTTTTGTACCTTCTTAAAAACAGGACCATTGGATTTATTTGATACATTAAATTCCACAACTTCAGGTACGGATTCTTTTCCTCGTAGTGTTATCGTTGCTTCATAATCGTTTTTCCAATCTACGAAAACGTTTGAGGAATCGAGACGTTCTCCCTCATTTGCAATACTTATGTCAAAATGTTCCCATAAGCCGTATTTAATTCTGACGGGAGAGGAACCATGAGAAGAGTCTGAATCTATTTTCACTACTTTAATCGTATTTTTATTATTTGGAGAATGACTTTTTTTAAGTGTAATGTCTTGTAAATACAAAATGTAAGACAAACAGCCTACTACTAAAATAATTGGAATTACAATACGTAAGGCAGTAATTGGACGACCTCGTGTTCTTTTTTTCTTAGTACTTTTACTATTTTGTTCAAGGTCTTTTTCAATACTCGTTTGAACTATTACTTTTGGCGGGCGAATAAGCCAACAAACGAAAGCTATAAGTAGTAAGAAAAGAGGTATTCCTTGAATAAAGAAAAATCCTTTCCAAAAATCAAGTGCAGTACTATATGGAGAATCTGTTGCCATCCCCCCTATTAAAAGTGCCATTGGGCTTACAAGTATATTTATCCCTAAAGCGATCAATACGAATGAAAGATTTTTATTTCTAATTTTTCGTGACCCAGCCATAATAAACAGAAATACTGCAATACCGAGTATAAGAAACAGTATCCCATAATAAAACATCATATATACCATCATATTGTCCCTCCATAACTATAATTGTACCATCAGTAAGGAAAAAATTGTGAAATGTTAGATGGATACGATATTTGTATTCCTTAAAAGTGCACCTACATATGATGCAAATAAATTATGTGCGAGTATGAATATTAGGGTACAGTAAGAATATTATGTTAACAATGGGAACTGTCACAAATTCTTATATATTATTGTGATTGATATCACATCCTTTTTTCTCAATGGGTATTATCCTTAGTTTGTAAGTAATCATTGGGAGAGGGTGGGATGATAATGTTTTGTTATCAATGTGAACAAACGCCAACAGGCGGATGTAAAGTAATAGGTGTTTGCGGTAAAAATGAAACAATTGCAAGTTTGCAAGATACGATTTTGTTTGGATTAAAAGGAATTGCTGCTTATCGTACGCATGCTGCTCAGCTAGGATATACGGATGCATTTGTAGATGCTACGACGCAAGAAGCACTGTATATGACATTAACCAATTCTAACTTTAACAAACAAGAACATATTGATATGGCTATGAAAGTTGGGAAATCGGCTTTACGAGTAATGGAGTTGCTAGATGAGGCACATACGAATCATTTTGGTGTGCCAGAGCCTGTTCAAATTACACAAAACCATGTAGAAGGTAAAGCTATTGTAGTTACAGGCCATAATTTATTTGCGTTAGAAGAACTATTAAAGCAAACGGAAGGAAAAGGAATTAATATTTATACGCATTCTGAAATAGTTGATTTTAGAAAAAATATAAAAATCGAGTTGACATTCATCGCTACCTAGTCATACAATATACTTGTAATAAGCAATACTGAGTAGTGTTGTTTCTCAAAATATTTTCAGTAGACAATAGGTAATTGCGGATTTCAGAAAAAATTTGAAAATTAGTTGACATCTATTGCTACTTAGTCATACAATGTAGACGTAATAAGTGATACTGAATAGTATGAATTCAAAAAAGCTACTCAGTAAAAAATTCGCCTTAGTACTCTGTAATACTGAATATAAGTCAGACAGAATAGGGGGTAAAGGAGGATCAGAACATGGAAAATTTAACTGAAATGTTGAAAGGTTCACTGGAAGGGTGTGTGCTGGAAATCATTAGTCGCCGTGAAACGTATGGTTATGAGATTACTCGCCACCTGAATGATCTTGGGTTTACAGAAGTCGTGGAAGGAACAGTCTATACTATCCTCGTACGATTAGAGAAGAAAAAGCTTGTGAATATTGAAAAGAAACCATCAGATATGGGACCGCCTCGTAAGTTTTATTCATTAAATGAAGCTGGACGTCAGGAACTTGAATTGTTTTGGAAAAAATGGGATTTTGTATCGTCAAAAATTAACGTCTTGAAGTCAAACTAGCCTCATAATATAAAATGTTTCGGCTCATATTTGGAGAGTTTCTGGTTCTGCTTTATAAAAAAAGGAGGAAAATAAGATGTTGGAAATATTCAAAAAATTAATTGGTGATAAAAAAGAGTACAGAATGATGATGGCACGTGTTGCAGCACTGCCAGAGGACTATCAGTTTGTGTTTAAGAAAATTCAAAACTACATGTGGAATTTTTCGACCGGAAACGGGATGGATATGCTGCACATTCAGTACGAATTAATCGATTTGTTTGAAGCTGGTGCAGCGGAAGGCAGACAAGTGTTAGATATTACTGGGGAAGATGTGGCATCTTTTGCTGACGAACTAGTGGCAAACGCTAAAACGTATGTTTCTAAGTATCGTGAAGATTTGAATGAAAGTATTATGAAGAAATTGAGAAAAAAATAAATGCAACAAGTAATACCGACTGATTAGCTGGTCATAAATGTGAACTAACGCCATCGCTATTCAGTTATATTTTTAAACCGCTACTAAGTAATACAGATTATAAGTGATACTAAATAGAGGGTGCAGGTAATTTAATTTTATAAGGGGGAAAAAGTATGAGTAATGCAGCGATTTCTGTAAAAGGGTTAAAAAAAGCTTTTAGAGATAAAGAAGTCTTAAAGGGAGTGGATTTTGAGGTGCAGCGTGGAGAAATTTTTGCGCTGCTAGGCTCAAATGGAGCGGGAAAGACGACAATAGTCAACATCCTTTCGACGCTACTGAAACAAGATGGCGGTGAAGGAAGTATTTGCGGATTTGATATTAAGCGCCAACCAGATCATGTTCGTCAAAGTATTAGTTTGACAGGGCAGTTCGCAGCTTTAGACGGCATGTTAACTGGGAGAGAAAACTTGATAATGGTTGCTAAGTTACGCGGAGTTTCCAATCCTGCACAAGTCGCTGACAATTTGCTTGAGAGATTTAGCTTGACTGGTGCAGCTAATCAGAGGGCAGATCAGTATTCAGGTGGGATGAAGCGCCGGCTTGATATCGCAATGAGTTTGATCGGGGCGCCAGCAGTTATTTTTCTTGACGAACCGACGACAGGGCTTGATCCGGAAGCACGGATTGAAGTGTGGGATACTGTCAAAGAGCTTGCTGGTGGAGGAACAACCATCTTACTAACAACCCAGTATTTAGAGGAAGCAGAACAATTAGCTGACCGTATCGCTATTTTACATGGCGGAAAAATTATTACGACAGGTACTCTTACTGAACTGAAAGAGATGTTCCCGCCAGCAAAAGTGGAGTATATCGAGAAGCAGCCGACATTGGAAGAAATTTTCCTTGCGATTATCGGTAAAAAGGGGGAGATGTAAATGAAAAGCAAAACAGGGGTATTACTAGGGCGCTTAATGCGTAATATTATGCGTAGTCCGGATACAATTATTACAGTAGCGATTACACCGATTATGATGATGCTATTATTTGTCTACGTGTTTGGTGGCGCAATACAAACAGGAACGGAAAACTACGTAAATTATTTATTGCCGGGAATTTTGCTAATGGCTATCGCATCCGGTGTAGCTTACACTTCCGTGCGACTATTTACGGATGTAAAGAGTGGGCTAATGGCACGTTTCATTACGATGCCTATTAAGCGCTCATCGATATTGTGGGCTCACGTATTAACCTCTCTTGTTGCTAATGTACTTACTATCGTGGTGGTTATTCTTGTTGCACTCTTAATGGGCTTTCGTTCCAGTGCGAATATGCTAGATTGGCTTGCAGTAGCTGGGATACTAGGAATGTTTACGTTATCGCTCACATGGCTAGCTATCATTCCAGGGCTGAAAGCGAAGTCTATGGAAGGGGCGACAGCATATTCGTACCCACTCGTTTTTCTTCCATTTATTAGTTCGGCCTTCGTACCTACCGAAACGATGCCAAAAATTGTTCGTGCATTTGCTGAAAACCAGCCTGTCACTTCAATTGTGAATGCGATTCGTGCTCTATTATATGAAGGAACTGTTGGTAACGATATTTGGATTGCGCTCACTTGGTGCATAGGTATAATGATTATCTCTTACTTTTTCGCTAGTAAAGCATTTAAACGTCAGTTAGGGTAAGTATCGAGGTGACTTAATTTATCGGAATGATATATATGTTTAGAAAAGTACGGGGGGGTTCCGTGCTTTTCTTTTTATATGGTCCATTTCATTCAGCGAGAAGGCAAATTTTTTAGATATAGAGAAACACTAGTTGATTGGCAATTGGGTAAGTTAAGGAGAGCATATTTATAATGAATACTACAAAAACCACAGGGTGCTTTACTATTGTTGATAATAATGAAGGGAAAATATTACTAGTTAAACGAAATGATTATCCTATCTGGGATTTGCCTGGGGGAAGACTAGAAGAAAATGAACAGTTAGAGAAGTGTGCTATAAGAGAAACTAAAGAAGAAACAGGCTATATAATTGTTATTGAGCGTAAAATAGGAGAATATCACCAGCCTCAATACGATGATATGCAACATTTATTTTCAGGGAGATTACTAGGAGGAGAGCCAATAAATAATGGACCTGAAACTGCAAAAATTGGGTGGTTTAATCCTAGTAGATTACCTTTGTTAATGGTTCCAAATAGGCGAAAACAGATCAGTAATTTTATGAAACACAAAAATTCATTAATAAAGGAGACATTAAAGACACCAATTATAGTAAGGTTATTAAGAAAAATTATATGAGGTGGTTAGTGGATTAGCCGTTGTTTTAGTTGAGCAGTTCGATGACATAAGAGCATGTTTTGATTAAATTTTTTTCAAAATATGCTCTTTCTATTTGTCTTTTACCAGTATTATACTCATTGTATTTGAAAATATGGGCAACTGGTAACGAACTAAACTCAATATTTTGAGGTTTAACTAGTCACTGCTTATGGAGTGTATAAGCATAACCGCTCTTGTAAATCTTTTAATACTTCTTCAGGCATTTCCCTAATTGTAATATCTTTACCTAGGAAAAGCAGCCAATTTGTCATCTCTGTCACTTCATCGGAATTGTGAACATCGATAAATGTTTTTAAAATAGCTGTAGATTGGTAAGGGTTTGTATAAGATATTGAAACTTTGAAAGGGTGGTACTTTTTGAACTGTGCAATTGCTTTCGGACCAAGTTCAAATACAAGGTTAATTGCTTCGTCCTTCTTACTCAGTCTTTCTAAAATCTGTTTCTTATGTAACCTCTTTTTGGGCGTGTACGGTTCGATATTGATGAGGTCATCGACAGGAAACATCAGCTTCTTTTCTTCTTTTAAGTCAAATCCTTCAATCATCCAATAGCTTTTTTCTTTATAAAGGTGTAATAGGTAAATTGGATAAGACTTGATTTCTTCTTTGACAGTAATCAATAAATATCTATCCAAAAGAAGGATTTGAATGAGTTTTTCTAACATAGGGTGAGGAAGGTCAGAAAGCTCAAGTAGATCAGGGTTATGAGGATTAGTCCCTTCAAAAAGCAAAAGTTGATTTAAAAGAACAAGGTCATCTTGCTGGGTTTCTGAAATGAGTCCTAGTAGCTTTTCCGCTAAAGATTGCCGACTCTTTAGATAAGGGAGTTGTTGATTTCTTTTAGCCATAAAGGCAATAAAAAGAGCTTTCACTTCGTTATCAGTAAAGCGAACAACGGGTAGGATAGAATTATGCATGACAAAATATCCACCAGATCTCCCAACTTCAGCGACAAGTGGCATCCCCATAGCTTCTATTTCTCTAATGTCTCTAATAGCTGTTGATCGTGATATATTAAATTCTCGTATGATTTCTGAAATTGTAAAGTGGGAGCGGTTGTTGATATACTGCATAATTGTATTAATCCGTTCAACTTTTTTCATTTTGGTCTCCTAAACAGTATCATTTTTTGACATGGTTTAAAGGTATTATAAACGTATCAGATGAAAAGATAAATCGTTTGATTAATAAAAAAAGAGGAAGGTTTTGAATATGAAAAATTATACGATTGAAGAAAAAGATAGCTTTATTGTGCTAGGTATTGGAACTGAAATTAAAAGTGACTATACAGACTTTGTGGGAATAAATAAAGAAAAGGAAGACTTTTGGTCGGCCGTTAAAGAAGATGGAAGACTGGATACTTTAAAAGCTTTAGCTACAAATGAATACATTTTTTCTGTGAGCGAAGCAGTGAATAATAAGATGATGTATTATGCTGGCGTTATGACAGAAGCACAAATAGAAGAAGAGTCTAGAGTGATCCAGTTTCCTAAGGGAGAATACTTAGTGGTGAAAGGTGAAGACAAAACGGCTGAAGAGCTAAGCAATAAGCTGACTGGCATCGCTTTTGGTCAAGCTTTACCAGATGCAAAAGATTTTGCCTATGTTGGTGGGCCAAATACAACGGTTGAGATGGGAAGAAGAAATGGTTTAGTGTTTGGTGAAATGTGGATTCCAGTTGTTAGGAAGTAAAGGGTACGAATATGAAAAGTAGAGGCTAACAATTTTGCATTGTTGGCCTTTTTGATGTCCATATTGTTTTAATTACTTTTTTAATAATATAACTTAATAAATTTTAATATACGTTATGTATAACAGATATTTATCTTATGAAATAAGGGGGATATTATGACTGAGACAAACGAACCTTCAGGAGGCAATTTGAAAAAAGATGTGAAATTTTCTATTATAATTCCTGCACATAATGAAGAAAAGTACATTGGAAAATGTTTAGATTCCATTGTAAATGCATCAGAGGCATATAAAGAGCAAACGGAAGTTATAGTTGTTTTAAATCGTTGCACCGATAAAACAGAGGAAATAGCAAAATCTTATCATTGTATTACATTAAAAAATAATGATAAAAACTTATCTAAAATTCGAAATGCAGGGGCGAAAATAGCTAGTGGAGAAATAATCGTTACTATAGACGCTGATACCATAATGACAGAATCTATGTTGTCTAATGTAGATACATATTTAGCTTCAGGTAAATACATTGGTGGTGGGGTAAATGGGAAGTTCGAAAGAATATCTTTAGGAATATTTCTGTCCGCAATGTTAATAATAATCCCCTTACTTTTTAAATACGGAGCTATATCTGTAGGGATTTTTTGGTGCTATAAAAAAGATTTCATGGCAATTAACGGATTTAATGAAAACATGCTGATGGCAGAAGATGCAGATTTCGCGAAACGGTTAAAAGAATGGGGAAAGCGAAATAATAAGAAATTCGGTACCATTAAAAATGGAATGATAACTTCATGCAGGAGATTTGATACATATGGAGACTGGGCTTTACTTAAAAATCCAAAAGTAATCTTAGCTTATCTAAAAGGAAATGATAGAAAATATGCAGATAAGACATATTATGATAATCAAGAAAGGTAACGCTTGAGAAAAGCGATAGGAAATAGTGAGAACAGCTGATTGTCTAATATATAATGAGAGCACAACTTAATTTAATAGATATGATAATAAAACCATTGATTGGTCCTTTTTCAAATCAATGGTTTTTATTTTTGAAATAAATATGTATTTTTTATAAAAATATTTTTTGACCCCCATAAAACGATGTATTCCTCCGAATATATATAGTGGAAAAATAAGATAGAAGAAAAATGATTATGAAAGAATATTGAAGTATTAATAAAAATTACTAGATTAAGTTGAGCATCCAAAATAAAAGGATGAAATTACCAATGATATAGAGAAGAGTTATTTAAGGATTGCCGATAAAATAGAAAAAGAATAAGCAAAACGAACGGTAGAAAATAAGAAAGTACCTTAAAATATAGGATTAACTTTAGTACCGAGAGAAAACGTTGGGAAAAGTTAGACTTGAAAAATAAAACTAACAGCAAGAAGAAAAGACCAAAGAAAAGTACTACCAAAATGTGGTTAAATGGTCGCTTGTTTAGTGACCATTTTTCTATTTAAAGCAGAGGGAGGCTGAGAGATCACCAGTGTTAAGTTTAGTAATGAAGATCTTAAGAAAACCGAAAATAGAAGATATCGTATGTAACATCCAAAACAACGGAGAAGATAAGGAAGCCTTTATCGTTCAGTATCAGCCGTTTATTAGAAAATCAATTTCGTCTGTTTGCCGCCGATATATTACAGAACAGGATGATGAATATAGTATTGGATTGTTTGCGTTTAACGAAGCAATTGAACAGTATTCATATAAAAAAGGGAAATCTTTTCTAGCGTTTGCTGATCTTCTTATAAAAAGAGATGTAATTGACTATATACGCAAGGAGTCTAAGCATAACCGTGTCTTTTTAAAAGAAGATGAGCAAGAGGAAATGTTAGAAATGCAAGTATCGCTTACGGAGTATATGAAAGAGATGGACAATAGTAACCGTAAGGAGGAAATTCTTCATTTTCAAAGTGTGTTAGCTGAGTTTAAAATCACATTTTCAGAGCTTGCGAAAGAATCTCCTAAGCATCGTGACACCCGAGAGCACTTAATAGAAATTGTAAAGATGATTATAAAGGAAGAGGAAATGATGGAGGAGCTGTTCCGAAAGAAAAAGTTACCGCTTAAACGTATTGAACCGCGTGTGAGGGTAAGTCGTAAAACGTTGGAAAGACATAGAAAATACATTATTGCAATGTGTATTATTTTTGCAAACAACTATACATATATTCTTGATTACATAAGAGGAGAAAAGCATGATGAATAAAGGAATTGTGATGGATATAAAAAAGCATAGCGTAGTTGTTTTAACACCAAATGGAGAGTTTATTACGTGTAAAAGAAAAGGGGATTCTTGCATGATTGGAGAGGAAATCTCGTTTGAAGAACAAGAACAAAGAGCATCTCGTTTTTCAATCCCTTATTTCTTAAAGCCGGCATCATTACTTGCTGCTTGTTTTCTATGTGGGCTGTTATTTTTCTACAATCAACCAGAAGAAAAGGTGTTTGCTTACGTCTCAGTTGATATAAATCCAAGTTTAGAGGCGAGCGTTACGAAGGATCTTCGTGTTATAGATTTGCGGGCTTGTAATGATGACGGAAGGCGTATTTTAAAAGAAATGAAACGGTGGGAAAATAAGCATCTGCAAGATGTGATACGCACTATTATAAAGCAAAGTCAAGAGGATAAATATTTAACGAATGATAAGCAAGTTATGCTAACAGCTATTGCAAAGGACAAGTCGTTAGAACCACAGTTGGAAAAGGCTATGCTGGAATTAAAGAAAGAATATGAGTTCAAACATATTACAGTCGAATATCAAAGCAGTACGATGCAAATACGGGAGGATGCCAAGAAAGCAGGAGTTGGAACGGGTGTTTATATAAAACAAGAAAATGAGAAGAAAAAGTTGCTTACCCCACCTGCACCGCCGTCTTATCAAGAACAGCAAAAGTCATCTTCTGATGTATCATCGGACGCATCTCCTGTAAAAGAAGAAAGCAACGAGAGGGGAGAGTATATAGAACAACAGCAATCTAAGGCACAACAACCGAAGCAAATAAAAGAAAATAATAGAAATCAACAGGAGAACAACGGAAGAGAATTGCAGCAAGGAAACAACGGAAGAGGGTCCCAAGGAAATAATGGGCACCAGCAAGAGAACAACGGAAGAGGATCGCAAGGGAATAATGGGCACCAGCAAGAGAACAACGGAAGAGGGTCCCAAGGAAATAATGGGAATCAGGAAGGAAACAATGGAAGAGGGTCCCAAGGAAATAATGGGCACCAGCAAGAGAACAACGGAAGAGGATCGCAAGGGAATAATGGGAATCAGCAAGAGAACAACGGAAGAGGATCGCAAGGGAATACTGGGCACCAGCAAGAGAACAACGGAAGAGGATCGCAAGGGAATAATGGGAATCAGAAAGGAAACAATGGAAGAGGTTCCCAAGGAAATAATGGGAATCAGGAAGGAAACAATGGAAGAGGTTCCCAAGGAAATAATGGGAATCAGCAAGGAAACAACGGAAGAGGTTCCCAAGGAAATAATGGGAATCAGGAAGGAAACAATGGAAGAGGCTCGCAAGGGAATAATGGGCACCAGCAAGAGAATAATGGAAGAGATTCTCAAGGGAATAGTGGACATAAGCAAGAAAACAATGGAAGAGGATCGCAATAAGGAAAATTCCTACCACATAATATCGAGTGAAAGAAAAATGTATCCCGCTTTAATGGGCAGTAAGACCCCTACCTCAAAATTCAGCGAAAGTAAAGAAGTAAGATGGGGATCAACTGCCCATAAAAGCCCGATTGGTTCAACTAATAATCAGTGGGGGATTCTTTCCATCTGAAAAGATTTTTTATTTTTTTTAAAATGACGGACATAAAATCGTATATCCTTTCGAATTATATATATGGATATCATTAATATTTATATAAAAGGGGAGAAAAAATATGAAAGAAATGTATGAAGAAATCACTGAAGTATTGAAGGTATTAGCACATCCTGTCCGTTTATCATTAGTAAAAATAATGGTTGCAAAAGGTCCTATTAACGTAACGACAATGTATGAAATGTTACAAATGCCTCAAAGTACAATTAGTCAACATTTATCTAAACTAAAAGCTACTAAAGTCGTTACAGGTACTCGAAAAGGGTTAGAAATTTATTATGAAGTAACGGATAATCGTACAAAATCGATTTTATTAAGCTTGGCTTAAAGGGTGACTGTTTAGACTTCAAAAGAAAGAAGAAGGTACGTAAGCAATTCTGGGCTATAATTTTGAAGGCTTTGCACAAGAAAAACATTTGTAATAATATGTAATTTTATTTTGTTATAGTTAATTCTTTTTGGACGTCAACATTTTTTATAGAGATATTTTTACTAGATGAATAGTGTTATGACGATACCCTATAATAGAATCATTTAATAAAATTTGACATAGCAGATGTAATGAAGCAGTTAGTTTATTTATCATTTAACCTATTTATTTGATAATCTTTTCTCCAGTCAAGTAGTTCATTCGTATTTGTATTAATGTGATTTGACTCGTGGTACTTCCTGAATTTTTGCAATATTTATCAATATTATCTGGATATGGAATCATTTCTAAAAAAAATGAGATTAACTTTTGAGTTAATCCTCATCTTTTTTAGTTCTACAATGTTTACTGAAAGGTTGTTAGTTCATGGGAAATATTAACATGGCGTAATACTACTATTTTTTTCTAGTATTTAATTGGGTAATAAAGTTTTAAGAATATTTTCTTCCATCTTGTCGAGTTTAAGGTCTTGGATGCTGTATTCTAATGATTTGACAATAGTTTGGCGTACGATTCCATCTAATTCTTCTAATTTTTTTTGTAGTTTTTCTCGGGAAAGATCTGAGTTACCGTGAACTAGGTTGGATCGTATACCATATAAATTTTTAACCTTTTTAAATGTATCTTGACTGCCATCTAATAATTTAGCAGTATATAATGATATTTTGAATGACACTTCCCCTTTGACAGATGGATACATTGATTCTAGGGCGATAGCTAAATCAATAAATTTATCTTCTAAATTCACTTTGTTATGGGCAGATGTTAACCTCTCAAGAGCGATAGATTTTTTAGGTAATTGAATGATTTTATTGAAATAATCAGTAAATAATTGGGTATCTTTGATAACTACATGTTTACTTCTTGATTTATTATGTACCTCATTAATGTATTCAATCATTCGGATCATACCATTATCAGCAAAATAACTGAACGTAATAACAGGTGAAAAATAAATGTGATCAAGAGTACCATTATATAAAAGAATACTTTGGGATAACTTTTCAATATGTTCTCTACGTGATTCAAATTCTTCAAATTCACTTAGGATTTGTTTTTTCTCCAACAAAACCCTTGCGTTAGATTCATGAAATTCCAGTTTGTGTCTAAAGTTAAATTTAAACTGATTGTTATAAAATTCTAATGTATTGTAAAAATATTCTATATTCTCAGTATCTACAGGTTTGAGAATGAAATCTGGAAATTTAATTTCTTTATTCTGAGTATCTAGACGATGGATTAATGTAACGGTTCTGTAGATGTATTTACCTTCTAAATATAATTGGAATTCTTCAAATAATTCTTCAAATATATGGTCTATAAAACTAAGTGATTTTGCTTTTACTAAATAACCTATTATAAATTTGATAAATGGTACTTCATATTTATTTTTAAAAATGTTTTCGATAATACTAAGGTTATATATAGTTAAAGGATATATATAGTTAAAGGAACTGTTTTTTCATGATTAATGGTAATTATATTTCCATCACTATCAAGTGTCATTTTTTGTGTGCTCTCTGGGAAATCAATTTCTTTAAGGGTGTCTAATGCTTGAATAAGAATATCTTTAACTAGTTCATTCGAATACATAATGTTCCTCCAATTAATATAATTGATTAAGGCGAATTATATATTAAATGGATGGTTTTTACAATAAGTGTTATTAATTTGAAATAAGGTTGGGCTGTTTGTAAAAAAATTAATCGTTTTAAGTATGTTAAAACAAACAAGGTACCTCCCTATCAATAGTCATGTTGAATTTTGATTAAACTTTCTTTCAAACCAACAATTGTACTCGGGATATAACTTCATCCCTATCAAGTTAAGGTTTTGCAGTACCTCCTAAAAGAAATTTTTATTTTTCTACATTTAGTTATTTTTTCATAGATGTTGATAATACGAGATTCATATTCGGGTGTTTAGCATCCTACAGCGAAATGCATGAAAATCTCATCGAAACTATAAGAAAACGGCCTTTGATATATTAAATGGCGTTTATAATTATACTATGTTGGATAATTAGGTAGTTTAAAAAATTGAAACCCAATAGAATTTATTTGATATGCAAAATTTTCAGTAATCTACACTAGTTTTTAGAAAAAATTCTTCTGAAATTGCCTTTTCCTAATCTTGGTTTGATAGTGATATGGAGACTCTTTTTAATAGAACATGCTAGTAAGAGGAGTGAGGGAATATTTTATTTTTAAAAGCATATAATCCTAATATAATAACTATTAAATGATGAGGTTTTAATATGAGTATTAAAGAGAAAATTTTTAATTGGGCATTTAAAAACAAATTAGCTCGTTATAATTACAAGAATCAAAAATTAGTGGAGGATTTGAATGAAATTCGAATACAATATGAGGAATTGCAGGAACAGCATTCAGTAATTAAGCGAATGTTTAAGATTCTACAATGCGAAATAATTGGTGTAGAAACTAATAAGGATGGGGAAGAATTGTATATTTTTAAAAGAGTCACTGAGTCAAATTTTGATATATACTTAGTGGGGAATTCTTATCAATCGATCAATACTCTGCCGAGAATATTATCCACAATAAACATTGACTACGAAACAAGATCAAAAGAACTCAAAATTGATGAAATTCAAATGATACATAATAGTATTGGAAATGGCGAAATTGCAATGAACTATTTTTTAAAAGAATCAAAAAAACTTGAAATCAAATTAATAAACGGTGATTTAAGTAAACAGGACGATAAAAATTTTGCTAGATTAATACCTTATTATGAAAAATTTAAATTTAAGGTATCACTTAATTCTTCAAGAGATGAAGGGAAGATTCGAAAAGAATTGTAGAATTTAAAAGATTGTGGAGATATCAGCAGATTTTACTATATAATTCCTAACGAAGGTGTATGCTCGATATAATATCCTTTCTTTAAAAAAGCCATATGGAAAGAATTTTTTAATAGTATTTAGATGATAAAAGGATTTCGCCATATGCCCATCAACTTAAGAAATTGATTTTTCTACAAAACCAAATAATGAGATTAATTCTCATAAATGATTATAAAATAATAGAACTTTTGTTTTGATTGCCCTTTAAAATACTAGCATGATAATGATTTGTTCGTGATGAATGTTGTATATTATAAAAAGATTGCCAATTTAAAACAAAATTCGATTAAAAAGCCCGGTTTCAGGATTTTCTTTTTTATTTAACGAAACAGATTAGTTAAAGAAGGCACTTTATATGATTTGTGAAATATTTTAAAGAGGTAAATTAAATCTATGAAATAATTGTTTAAAATGGTAGTGAAAATTGAATCTGTCTAATTTATTAGAAACGCAGGTATTTCCTTTTCTTTAGAATTAATAGCCTAAAAAATGAATCAACCGTATTATGATACAATAATGAATATACATTTAATTGTTAATATAAATGGAGGAAGAGGAATTGTTAAATATAGACTTTTCTAAAATAAGAAATCATGATGGTAGTCAAGATAACGGTTTTGAAGAGCTAATATGTCAACTTGCTCATTTGTCTCCACCAGACAATGCTGATTATTTTGTAAGAAAAGATGGCGCAGGAGGAGATGCTGGTGTTGAATGCTACTGGAAATTGACCGATGGTTCTGAACACGCTTGGCAAGCAAAATATTTTTTAAGTAATCTTGAAGCAAGTCAGTGGAAACAAATTTCGGAATCAGTAGAAAGTGCATTAGTAAAACATCCAGATTTAACAAAATATTATGTATGTTTACCTCGTGATTGGAATGATAGCCGAAAAAAAGGGCGCGGTGAAAAACTCATTAATTCTAACTGGGATAAATGGGTTGAGCATGTAGAGAAATGGAGCAAGTTGGCTAAGGAAAAAGGCATGAATGTCCAATTTACTTATTGGTGTAAGCATGAAATTAGTCTAATGTTACAAACAGTTGATAATCCCCGATATGCAGGGAAAGCATTATATTGGTTTAATGAACCGGTAATAGAGCATAAACTACTTGAAAAAATCGCACAAAAATCTAGAAATTCTTTAGGTGAACGATTTACACCTCAATATCATATAGATTTACCTATAGCACAACATTTTGACGGTTTAGGACTAACCCCTGAATGGGAAAATACCTTAAAAAAACATCAAAGAGTTTCAAATGAATTAGTAACTGACTTAATTACAAACTTTTTCAAGCAGACTAATACATTTAACTCCCAAGTTTGTTGGGTTAAATTAAAAGATAAAATAATTAATTTAAATGAAAGATTCGATGTTTCATTAAGGAAAAACACTTTTTTACAAAGTCACTTGGACCTCCTTAATATAACGTACGAAGCAGAGGAATTAGCAGCTGAATGTAGCACATCACTTTATAACCAAATGGCTGGAATACAAGAAAAGCAACAAAAAGAGCAATATGAGAAACTGTATAGAATATTAGTACAACGTATTACAACACATCTTTTTACACTAAAAGAATTTTACAGAGGAATCAACGTAGAAATAGCTTCGGCTAAAGCTATTATTCTACTAGGAGAGGCTGGAATAGGAAAGTCTCATCTTTTATGTGACATTACACTTAAACGCCTTAATAAAGGTTTACCAACTTTATTCCTTCTTGGGCAACATTATCCTGGCGGAGATCCAATGGAGTTTATCAAAGAAGCTTTAGAATTAAAAGGATTCTCAAAACAGCAAGTACTTGGTGCATTAAATGCTGCTGCTGAAGCAAAAAAATCTAGAACAATTATAATTATTGATGCTATTAACGAAGGGAAAAATAGAGATGATTGGTATGATAATATTTCTTCTTTTTTAACAGAGTTATCTTACTACCCTAATATTTCAATTGCATTTAGTTGTAGATCTACATATAAGGATTACATTCTACCTGATTTAAGTGAACACAAATTAGTTAATTTATATCATTCTGGTTTTAAAGGATATGAACATCGTGCAGCTTCAAAATATCTTTCTAAACAAGGGATCTCAAAACCTAGTGCACCAATAACATCACCGGAATTTAGTAATCCATTATTTCTAAAAACTAGCTGTAAAGCATTAAAAGCGAATAATTTGACCTCTTTTCCAAAGGGGATGCATGGTCAAAGTGCTATTTTTCACTTTTATACAGATAGTATAGAAAAAATAATTATGAGAACAAAAAGGTATCTCCCAGCAGAAAATGTAGTTACCAAAGTAATTGATATATTTGTTGAATCACTCTTCCCAAAATATTTAGATGGCATGCCAATAAATTTGGCAAGACAAATAATTGATTCTCAAGATCCTAAACCACAGATTGGTGAAAGCTTAACGAACTTGCTAGTGGATGAGGGGATTTTTTCATTTGATATAATCCCTGATTTTGAAGGGACAACAAGAGGAACAGAAGTATTACGGTTTACCTATGAAAGATTCTGTGATTATTTTATCGCCGAAAATATAGTTAAAAACTTTAGAAATTCCGATGATATTATTGAAAGTTTTGCAAAAGATGGTTTTATTGGACAAATAATATACGGAGCGAACCGATATCGATTTGGTGGCATAATAGAAGCTCTAGGTATTTGTATACCTGAAAAATTCAATCGTGAATTTATTGACTTTATCCCAAAGGATTCTTCTAATTATGATTGGTTATTTGCCAAATCATTTTCTGATATACTCCTACTAAGGTCTCCTAACTCAATTACTAAAAAATCACTTGAATTACTTAAGCAACTTCCTACTTACGGTTTTAATGATGAAAGACTAGATGTACTTTTATCATTATCTACCGAACCGAACCATCCGTGGAATGCTGATTTTTTAGATGAAAAACTTATAAATATGCCATTAGCAAATAGAGATGCTTTCTGGTCAACTCATCTTGCTATAAGTGATTGGGAGGAAGGTGAAGAGCAAGGTGAATCTATTGTTAGGACATTAATTGAATGGTCACTTTCAGTAAATCTAGACAATGTTGAAAATGAAAGACTTCGCTTAACCGCGATTATATTAACATGGATGACTACTACTTCAAACCGAAAAGTACGTGATCAATCAACAAAATCATTAGCGCGGATTTTATCGCATGTACCAAATTTTACCTTGATGCTAATTAAAAAATATAATAATGTTAATGATCCATATTTAGTAGAAAGACTTTATGCAGCCATATACGGAGCTGTTTGTAATATTGAAAGCAATGAAGCAATCCAAGAAATCGCCGAATTTATTTTTCATTATATGTTTAAAGAAGGGCATCCTTATCCACATATATTAATTCGAGATTATGCTAGAGGGGTTTTAGAATTAGCTTATCATAGAGGGCTACTGAAAGATAAAATTACCCCTAACGCTTTTAGGCCTCCATATAACAGTAATTGGCCTATTGTAAATCCATCTGATAAAGAAATTGATGAATTAATTGAAGGGGATTTCTGCTCAATTAAAAGTTCCGTAGTAGGTTATTTTGGTGATTTTGGAAACTACACTATGAGCTGTGTACATAATTGGTCTCCCACTGTTTTAAGTGAAGCGGAACCAGAGACCTCATATGAAGCACATCTCAAGTTTGCTAATACTCTACCGGATTATTTAAAGGAAAAGTATATTTCACTTTTAGATAAAAAAATGGAAGATGTTCAAAAGAATAGTTTTGACCTTCATGAATTTTTAGAACAGATTAAACTTAAAAGGGAAAGCGCCAATGAAATTCTTGAAGATATGGATGATGATACTGACGATTTAGTTGAATTAGATAATTATATAGAGAAACAGCCAGAAAATGTCGATGAATGGGAAGAACTTAAAGAAGAAATAAAATCTATATTAAGTGATGAACAATGTGAACATTTTAGATGGCTGACTGAACTTGGGATTAGTGATAGACCAGCCACTTTCAGTAAGAGATGGGTCTGTAACAGAGCTTATGAATTAGGATGGAACAAAAATCTCTTTGAAACTTTCGAAAAAATGCATGCAGGTCATACTAGTAGAATGGCCCCTCGTATCGAAAGAATAGGAAAAAAATATCAATGGATTGCTTTTTATGAACTATTAGCTAAAATGTCGGATAATTTACACTGGATTGATCGTAATTATAGTGATGTCGATGATTCTCAATTCTTTGGTCCTTGGCAAATTTATAAACGAGACATTGATCCTACTGTTTGGAGACGTTCAACTGGAGATTCTGGTTGGGATAATTCTGAAATTTCTTGGTGGCAGCCTTATACTTTCCCTCTTGTGAATGATGATTTTAATGAACAGAAATCTTGGCTATGGAACAGGGAGATTATCACTACATTCACAGAACTATTAGAGAGAGCAAATCCGTTCAATAAAATAAAATGGACAGTTCTTAAGGGCTTCGCTAAATGGAGTAAAAGCCCCGAAAAAAATGAGGATATTATACCAAGACAAGATGCTTGGTTTCGAATTAATTCCTGCATTGTACACAAAAAAGATGTAGAGAATTTAAAAAAACAACTTGCAGGAAAAAATTTATGTAATCCTTATATTTTAAATCTAAATTCATCTGGGCATCAAAGTTTTCTAAGAGAATACCCATGGCATCCCTCTTATACAACATTACATGACTGGATAGATCCTAACTCTGAAGAATATTGGGATAAATTAATCAATGTTAAGCATTTGGTTCCTATAAGTCAATATGATTGGGAATCTGGGAGCGCAGATTACTCTATAGATGAGTCAATTTCATTATATCTCCCTAATAAACATATTGTAAATGAACTAGATCTTAGTTTAAAACCTTATGAACCAGGAATTTGGATAGATTCAAACGGAGACCTAGCATTCATTGATCCTAGTACTAATACCACCGGTCCTTCTTATGCCCTTATAAGAACCGACTTACTTGAGCAATGGTTAGCAAAGTCTGATCTCCAATTAGTTTGGATCATTGGAGGGGAGAAAAATCTCTTTACAAGTATGGCCAGGAGGTTTTATGGCCGACTTATTTATAGTGGCGTATATACTACTGTAAATAATAACCTTGAGGGTGAAATGTGGTTTATTGAAGAACACGGTGATGGAACAGATTAAATCCTACACTTAAAGTATACTTCCTCAATTACACACTCTATTATCTATTTTATATATTAAATTTATAAAAAACAGTCTAGATAAACCAAATAATAAAATAGGGCAGATTTATCATATTGAACCTACTCTATTCCGAAATATGTAAAAATTAATCATGAAAAATAGTAAAGTGTAATCAATTTACTATTTTTTCATGATGTGGAGAAAGTCTTTTCCACATCTAAAGAAGTATCCCAAATGAAGTGCACCCCAATTGTTAGACACAGTCTAACAATTGGAGGTGCATTTTTTATGGCTAAATTTTCTTCAAAAGAAAAAATTCAAGCGGTGAAACGATATTTAAATGGTTCAGAAAGCGGAAAAACAATTGCTAAATCTATAGGAGTTACTCCTAGCTTACTTCGTGGGTGGATTAGAAGATATGAATTTTCAGGTAAAAATGCTTTTGAAAAACGCTATACATCCTATTCTACCCAGTATAAACTAGATGTACTTAATTATATGAATGAACACGGGACATCTATCGGAGTAACAACGGGTCTTTTCAATATTCCGTCTTATGAAACACTTCGGAAATGGAAAATTGCCTATGAAACAGGAAGATTGGATGCCCTAAAATCAAAGAAAAAGGGGCGTCCAACCATGAAAGATAAAAAAATAAAGCCAGTAGTAGAAGGCTCAATAGAAGCACTACAAGCGGAAAATGAGCGTTTACGTATGGAGAATGCATATTTAAAAAAGTTGAATGCCTTAGTTCAAAACAAGGAAAAATCACGAAACAAGACAAAGCACAAGTAATCTATGAGTTAAGGCATGAATTTCCTATCAAGGAGTTACTTCAACTCGCAAACATTCCACGTAGTACATATCATTACTGGATGAAACAGTTCAATCGTCCTGATCCAAATATGGAGGTAAAAGAACTGATTCAAGCTATTTATCATGAACATGATGGGTGTTATGGGTATCGTCGTATTCGTGATGAACTGATGAATCGTGGACACAAAATAAATCACAAAAAAGTGTATCACCTTATGAAAGAATTAGGGTTAAAACGCCTTGTTCGTATGAAAAAATATCGTTCTTACAAAGGGACAGTTGGGCAAATTGCGCCCAATATTTTAAATCGCAATTTCCAAGCGAAAAAACCAAATGAGAAGTGGGTTACAGATATTACGGAGTTTAAGTTATTTGGGGAGAAGTTATACCTATCACCGATGTTGGATTTATTTAATGGTGAAATTATCACGTATACAATTGGTTCAAGACCGACCTATTCCCTTGTTTCAACAATGTTAGACCAAGCCTTTGAACACGTAACAGATCAAGACAAACTCCTCATTCATTCTGATCAAGGGTGGCACTATCAAATGAAACAATACCGTCATTCTCTTAAGCAATATGGCATAACACAAAGTATGTCTCGTAAAGGAAACTGTTATGACAATGCCGTTATTGAAAATTTTTTCGGTATCATGAAATCGGAATTTCTGTATCGAAAAGAATTTGAAAGTATAACACATTTCAAACAAGAATCAGCAAAGTATATAGACTACTATAATCATAAAAGAATTAAGGCAAAGTTAAAGGGTATGAGCCCGGTACAATACCGGGCTCATACCCTAGAGGCTGCCTAATGAACCGACCTGTCTAACTTTCGGGGGTCACTTCATATTTTTGATGACCACATTTAGTTTTTTCGAATAATATTCATTTCTTCGTCAAGAATACCGCTTTTTTACACCTTTCAATTTCATTAAGTTTTTCTTCAGTAGGATTCGTATTGTTCATGTAAAATCATTTACTATATATTTTATATTGTGTAAGATAATAAAGAATATTCAATTATTAATCAGAGGAAGAGATATAAATGAAGCTGCCGCTATTACAAATAGAGACAGAGAGACTTATGATCCGTCCGTTCAAAAATGATGATTATGAAAGTTGGTTCGATGGATTTCATAAGAGGCTACCATCGCAGTATAAATATGACGATGGCTATCAAGTTATGGCATCATCAACAAAAGAATGGTTCACGGAATGGATTAGAGGTTTTGATGAAGCAGCGCATCGAGATGAGATGTATGTATTAGGTATTTTTCGTAAAGAAGACGGAGCTAATATTGGAAAGCTAGAGCTTATAAAAATTTTACGTATGGACTATCAATGGGCGATGATGGGGTATTTCATACATAATCAATATTGGAAAAATGGATATGGCATGGAAAGTGTGAAAGCTGCGTTATCGTTATTTTTTAATTCGCCTCTGATATAATCAGTCTTATAAGAGAGGAATTTTGGTATAACAATGAAAGTAGATAATAATCTTGTAGTGTTCAGGTTGTGTGATCACCGTCATAGCTTATGGAAAATGAAGCGGAAAATGAGGTGAATGGATATGCCAAAGCAGAATAAGGCGTATAAATTTCGTCTGTATCCAACAGAAGCACAAGCACATCTCATACGAAAAACATTTGGGTGTGTACGTTTTGTGTATAACAAAATGCTGGCTGAACGAATAGAAGTATATGAAAAATATAAAGAGGACAAGGAAGAACTAAAGAAAGAAAAATTCCCTACTCCTGCAAAATATAAGATAGAGTATGAATGGTTGAAAGAAGTTGATTCATTGGCATTGGCCAACGCGCAATTAAACTTGCAAACTGCGTATAAGAATTTTTTTAGTGGTCAAAGTGATTTTCCTACATTCAAAAGTAAAAAGAGTAGAAAATCCTATACAACGAATCGAGTAAACGGAAATATTATGTTATTTCATGGTTATATCAAATTACCAAAGTTGAAAATGGTGAAACTGAAGCAACATAGAGAAATCCCGCCAAAACATATCATCAAATCGTGTACGATTTCGATGACACCTACTGGTAAATACTATGTGTCCATCTTGACTGAATATGAAAAAGAGATTGTACAAAAAGAAGTACAAACTGTAGTTGGATTAGACTTCGCAATGGCTGAATTATACGTGAGTAGCGAAGATGAGAAAGCCAATTATCCTCGCTTTTATCGTCAGATGTTAGAGAAATTAGCAAAGGCACAACGAGTATTAGCAAGACGTGTGAAAGGTTCAGAGCGCTGGAATAAACAACGCATTCGTGTAGCGAAGTTGCATGAAAAAGTCGCCAATCAACGTAAAAATTTCCTTCATCTCAAGTCTAAAGAATTAGCTACGAGTTTTGACGTTGTAGCAATCGAAGACTTACATATGAAAGGAATGTCACGAGCACTTAGATTTGGTAAGAGTGTAGCGGACAACGGTTGGAGGATGTTCACGGCATTTTTAGCATATAAGCTACAAGAACAAGGAAAACAGCTTGTAAAAATAGATAAATGGTTTCCTTCTACAAAGATGTGTAGTAATTGTGGAAATAAAAAAGAAATGCCATTATGTGAACGCACGTATGCGTGTTCGTGTGGGCTCACAATTGGCCGTGATTATAATGCAGCGATCAATATCAAAAAGGAAGCCATCCGATTATTAGTGTTGGCATAAATAGTAAGAAAATAACCTTTGGAACAAGGGAGTTAGCTCGGCTGTCCTAGGACAAATTCGTTAGCTATCAAAAGTAACGATGAACCGAGAAGCCTCCACTTCGGGGTAAGCTCGTAAGAGATACTAAGTGGTAGGTAGTTCACGGTTCCTATAGCACTTTAAAGTACGTACTTTTCAATTATATGTGACTCATTCATACTAATACGTAAAGGGTTGAATAATTTATAAAGGGGATGGAAGATGATGAAAACACTTGTAATTGTAGCACATCCTGATATTGAAAAATCAAAAATTAATAAAAGATGGATTGAAGAACTTGAGAAATATTCGGATGAAATTACGGTGCATGAATTATATAAAGCGGCACCGAATTGGGAGTTTAATGTGGAAGAGGAACAAAAGCTGTTAGTAGAACACGACCGATATATATTTCAATTTCCGCTATACTGGTACAGCTCACCACCATTATTAAAAAAATGGTTTGACGATGTATTAACATATGGATTTGCTTACGGATCAAAAGGAGATAAAGTGAAGGGGAAAGAATTTGGTGTAGCTATTTCGATAGGTGGATTAGAAAAAGACTATGAAAATAGTGGGATCACGATGGATGAGTTAACAAAACCATTTCAAGCTACATGCTTATATACAGATATGAAATTTATACCTTCGTTTTATTTATACGGTGCTGAATATAAATTAAGTGATGAAGAGATTGATAAAAGCGCACCGGAGTATGTACGATATGTGATGAATAAGGAGTATTCTAATATATAAGAGGGAATAGCCATTTACTTGTTAAGTAGATGGCTATTTTTATAAAATTTATATTCACTAAGTGTAATCTTTAGTAAATTAATAATTAATCTGGTAAAATAAAAAACCTAACATATATAAAGGGGAGTTTTACTTGAGAACGATGCAAAAATTATTACACAAAAGAGCAATGCAATCACCAAATTTGGAAGCGCTTGTAGGGGGAGGGAAAAGGTATTCGTTTCAGCAGTATAATGAACGAGTAAATCAGCTTGCACATTATTTGTTACAGAGCGGTGTACAAAGAGGAGATCGTATTGGAATACTATGCAAAAATAATCATCCATTTCCAAGCGTTATGATGGCAAGTTTAAAAATTGGGGCTGTATGTATTCCGCTAAACCATCAGCTTACTGCGTATGAATTAGAAACGATTGTAAAAGAAGCAAAATTAAAAGTGTTAGTTATTGATGAAGAGTTCCATGAAGCTTTAAAGATTGATGCTGTTAAAGAAATTCCTTATGTAATTCAAACGACAAAAGAAGGCTTTGGTTCATTTGAATTAACATTACAAGAACAGCCAAGTACAGAGCCGAACGTAGAAGTTCATGAAGATGATGATGCCATTTACTTATTTACTTCAGGAACGACTGGACAAGCAAAAGCATGTGTAATTGGACATAAAAACTTACATCATTATTTTGCAGAGATTGCAGGACAAAGAGAAATTCCGGCAGGAGAACGCTTTTTATCCGTGCATCCATTGTTCCATATGAGTGGCGTGCTTTCTATTTTAAATTGCATTTATCACGGTGTTACGATGATTTTCTTAGCTGATTCGAATCCTACTCTTATTTGGGATAAGATTGAAGAAGAGAAAATTACGACGATGCTTGCATTCCCAGCTGTTTATAGCTATATGCTTGATGAACTAAATAAAAAGGAACGTAACATTTCAACTTTTAAAGTAGCACAAAGCGGTGGAACAAAAGTGCCAGAAACACTCATCCAAAAATATATGGAAAAAGGAATATATATGGTGCAAGGCTATGGTAGTACAGAAGGTTGGGTTGTAACTTCATGGCATCCAATGATGGGAAAAGAAAAGATGTCTTCTGTAGGGAAAACCTTGAAACATGTAGAGGTGAAAATTGTTCATCCAGAAACAGGACATGAACTAACAACAAATGAAGTTGGGGAGATTCATGTAAGGAGTCCATATATGTTTAAAGGGTATTGGAATAATGAAAAGGCGACAAAGAAAGTAGTAAAAGATAATTGGTTTAACATGGGCGATGCTGGCATGATAGATGACGATGGATTCCTGCATATTATGGGAAGATATAAAGACGTTATCATACGCGGTGGTGATAACGTATATCCAGATCAAGTAGAAGATGTTATTCATGAAATACATGGTGTTTTAGAAGTTGCAGTAGTTGGGGTTCCAGATGATTTTTGGGGAGAGGTTCCAACGGCGTATATTGTAAAAGATATGCAAACATCTTTAACGGAAGAAGAAATTATACAGCATTGTAAAGAAAAACTGGCAAGTTATAAAATACCAGAAGTTGTATTTATGGACAAATTACCGAAAAATGCTTTAGGGAAAGTGTTGAAGAGGGAATTAAGAGAAGGTGTACTTGTAAAATAAAAAATGATTAGGTGATGAGGAATCCAGTTATGTATAAAGCATAACTGGATTTTTTGTTTATCAAGAACATAATAATTTACTAGATTTTGTATTTTGTGTAAGATAATAAAGAAAATTCAAATATTAATTAAGGGAAGAGATGTAAATGAAGCTTCCGCTATTACAGGTAGAGACAGAGAGACTTATGATTCGTCCGTTCCAAAATGATGATTATGAAAATTGGTTCGATGGATTTCATAAGAGGTTACCATCGCAGTATACATATGACGATGGTTATCAAGTTATGGCATCATCAACGAAAGAATGGTTCACGGAATGGATAAGAGGTTTTGATGAAGCAGCACATCGAGATGAAATGTATGTATTAGGCATTTTTCGTAAAGAAGACGGGGCTAATATTGGAAAGCTAGAACTTATAAAGATTTTACGTATGGATTATCAGTGGGCAATGATGGGCTACTCTATTCATAATCAATATTGGAAAAATGGATATGGGGCAGAAAGTGTAAAAGCTGCGTTACCGTTATTTTTTAATCGTCTTCATTTTCATAGAATTGAATTACATATACGTGTTGATAATGAGCCATCCGTTCGTCTTGCGGAAAGAGCGGGTTTTTCATTTGAATGTAAGAGAGAGGCGTTTTCATTAGAGAATGGTAAGTGGGTGGATTTTCTTATTTATTTTAAAAATAAGGAGATGAATATATGAGAGTTTTAATTACAGGTGGAAATCGTGGATTAGGGTTACAGTTAGTAAAAGTGTTTCATGAAAATGGACATATCGTTTATCCGTTAGTTAGAACTGAGGCTGCGTTAATACAATTGAAGAAAATGTTTAGTTGCAGATGTTTTCCTATATTGGCAGACTTATCACTTGATGAGAGTACGGAGCAAATTAAGAACCAGCTTGCGGAATATACAGGGTATTTGGATCTAGTTATAAATAACGCTGGCATTACTGGAAAGGAGACTGAAGTTTTACATACGAATTCAGAAGAGTTAACGGATGTATTTAATATTCATTGTTTAGGTGTAATTCGAGCTGTAAAAGGTACATATGTAGCTTTAGAGAAATCGGATCATCCGAGAATAATAAATGTGTCCTCTCGATTAGGTTCATTACATAAAATGGCGAACAAAGAGTTTTCGCAAGGTCAGTTTTCCTATTCCTATCGAATTGCTAAAGCTGCACAAAATATGTTAACGCTCTGCTTACAACAAGAGTTTGAGGATAAAGGAATTCGTGTAACTGCTATTCACCCAGGAAAATTAAAAACTGATATTGGTGCTTTTGATGCGAATATGACTCCGGCTGAAGGAGCAAAAAATATATATGATTGGGTAATCGATTCAAATGTGGATGCTTCAGGTAAGTTTATTGAGCCGGGTGTGGGGGAATTGAAGTGGTGAAGTACGACCTTACAGTTGTTCAAAGTTTATTTGGTCCTTCAAAAAAAGTATTAAATGGCTTGCCAAATGCATTAACGATTGAAGAGATAGAAGAAGATATTTTTTATAACGTACAAACTTATAAAGAGAAGATAAGTAGGTTTGAAGAAATTTGTTTTAACTGGGAGTTAAAAAGAGCGAGTATTGTATTAAACAAAAGGTTTAGTAGTTATAACTCAAGTGTGAGAATGTTACTTGATGCCGGTTTTTCTTTGTATGCCGCAAAGATAGAAGTATGTAGAGAATTGAACAATGTAGAAGAGCCTGAAAGACAATATACATATCGATCAATAGCAGAAGGAACGTTATCGGAAAAAGATTTTAAATATATTTGGGAACAATGTATGTCGGGTTCAGGGAATCAAACTTCAATTTTAACTATCGATGAGCATTTTTATTCAGTGCAAACAGAGTTAGGTAAGGGCTGGGAAAGGTCATGTATTGTTTTTTATGATAAAAATGAGCCGATTGGTATGTCTATACCCCATATAGAAACTGGAACAGAAAGTGAAGGACGATTATTTTACTTTGGGGTAATGCCTTATTATCGCGGGAAAGGAATTGCTTCTCGGTTGCACCTTCAATCGTTGCATATGTTAAAGGAAATGGGGGCTACTTATTACATCGGAAGCACGCATACATCGAATGAAAAGATGCAGAGGATATTTTGGAGAAATCATTGTTCGTTGAAAACGGAGATAGAGCTTTATTATAAAATTTTTAATGAGGGTTAGGAGAAAAGAAAATGAAGACTATAAATGTATTTCATTATGACGCATTTACGAATAAACCGAATATGGGGAATCCAGCAGGTATTGTATTAGAGGCAGATGGATTAACGGAAGGGGAGATGCAGCTTATTGCTGAAAAAGTTGGATATAATGAAACAACTTTTGTTCTTTCCTCAGAAGTAGGAGATATAAGAATGCGCTACTTTACACCTGGTTTTGAAATGGATTTATGTGGTCATGGGACAGTAGGGACGCTATATGCCTTGCGCGAAAAAGGTTTATTAGAAGAGAAAAGTAACCTTACGATTGAAACGAAGGCTGGGATTTTACCGATACAAATAGGTGTAAATGAAAATGGAGAAACCTTTATTAAAATGAGGCAGGCAGCACCTCAGTTTAAAGAATTTACAGGTTCAAAAGAAGAATTAGCTCATAGTATCGGTTTAGAAGTAAATGATTTAGATGTAAGTTTACCGATTGTATATGGAAGTACTGGTAATTGGACTGTAATTGTACCGATTAAAAATCTAGATGCGTGTGAGAGAATGAACCCTAATAATGCTGCATTTCCATCAGTATTAAAAGAAATACCTAATGCTTCTATTCACCCAATTTGTCTAGAAACTTATGATGAACAGGCACAAATGCATGGACGTCATTTCTCATCGGCTTATGCTGGAACGATAGAAGATCCAGTGACAGGAACAGCTTCAGGTGTAATGGGGGCGTATTATGCGATGTATTTGGAAAAAGATTTTGACCATGAAATGGAGTTAATTGTTGAACAAGGACAGGAAATAAATAAAGATGGTCGTGTAACGGTATATGTAACGAAAGATGTAGAAAATGAGAAGTTACAAATAGATATTGCTGGAATAGCGGTGTATGTGAAAGAATTTGAAGTTTCAATATAAAAAAGAAAGCCCGGCATACATCCGGACTTTCATTATCTGTTCAATACTTCAATATACGAAGCATCGCCAGTTGTTCTTAAAGCAGAGCGGAAATTGTTGTTTTCTAACGTTTTAGCGACTTGTTGTAACTGCTGTGCATCATCATGATGGATAAGTAAGCTGTCAGCACCGCTTTCTTCTATATGAATGTGTTCGACATTTCCAATGGCATCATGTACAGCTTTTAAAAATTCAGGTTTCATATTGTCCTCCTATAGGTATGTAACGTTTTTGTTAGTATTTCCTTATTTTTGAAATATAAAAGTAAATGTTTTTTGTTATATTAAGATTTTTAGAAGGAATTCCTTTGTGTTTGTCAAATAATAGTAAAGTTGTCTTTTAAATTGATGGAATCTTCGGTATTAAAGGGTGAGGGAATGGACATTTCAGTAATCGCTGCACAACTAGTTAAGGAGAAAGTGATTTCACATGATCTAAATAGCATAAAAGTGTTGAACGGAGGAACGACAAGTACAGTGTGTTTCAGAAAAGAAAAAGGATTTACTGTAATTCCATTATCATTTTATTAATTGAAAATAAAAAATCAGCTTAATAAAAATATAGGGATAGGGGAAATGATCATGAAAAATTATGTTTGTACAACGTGTGGTGTGCAGTATGCAGCGAGTGTAGAAGAACCGGTGAGTTGTCATATTTGTGATGAAGAAAGGCAATATGTGAATCCGAAAGGACAGTCTTGGACGACGCTAGAAAGCTTACAAACAAGTGATACATATAAAAATGAAATAATCGAAGAGGAAAACGAGCTTTATAGTATTACGACAAAACCAGGGTTTGCGATCGGTCAAACGGCATATGTAGTGAAAACAGAGTCATATCGTTTGCTGTGGGACTGCATTACTTATTTAGATGAAATGACAATTACGAAAATAAAAGAGCTTGGCGGATTAGATGCGATTGCATTGTCTCATCCTCATTATTATTCAACGCAAGTAGAATGGGCAGAGACATTTGATGTACCAATTTACATACATGAAGATGATAAAGAGTGGGTGATACGCCCGAGTAGTCGTATTATTTATTGGTCTGGTGAGTCTTTACAATTAGCGGATGGATTGGTCATTCATCGTTTAGGTGGTCATTTTAAAGGAGGATCTGTCTTACATTGGGAAGAAGGTAATGACGGAAAAGGAATTTTGTTAACAGGCGATATTATTCAAGTTGTAGCAGATGAGCGATGGGTAAGCTTTATGTACAGCTATCCAAACTTAATTCCATTACCAGCGAGAAAAGTGGAAGAAATGGTGAATCGAGTAAAGCCGTTACAATTTAATCGTTTATACAACGCTTTTCATCGTGTAGTAAAAGAAAATGCAAATGAGGCAGTGGAACGTTCTGCTGAAAGATATATGAAGGCGGTAGAAGGAAAATTATTTCATACATAAAAGGAGAGTTAGACTTTATGAATACGTTAGTATGCTTCGGTGATAGTATTACAGCTGATGAAACGTTTTTTGATGGAACGCCGAGGTTAACACCGCGTTTGCAAGAGATGTTTCCGAATTGGAAGGTGGTAAATGCGGGGGTTCCGGGTGATAATACGTTCGATGCGTTACATAGAATTGAAGAAGATGTATTATCACATAAACCAGATTTCGTAACAGTTTTTCTTGGCACGAATGATGCAGTTTCTTTTTCACAAGGATCATTACAAGTATATAAAGAAAACTTAGAGAAGATTGTGAAGCGGATTTCGTCAGATAAAGTACTGCTTATCAGTCCCGCGCCAGTTGATGAGGAAAGACAGCACAATAGAACAAATAAAGTGCTCGGTCAGTATGCAGATGTGGTAGAGAAAGTGGCGAAAGAAACGGGAAGTCACTTTCTAAATTTGTATGCTGAAATGATTCAAGAACGTGATTATAAAAGGTTTGTAGAAAATGATGAAAAAGATGGTTTGCACTTTGGGATAGAAGGCTATGAGTATGTAGCGAAGTTAATTGGTGAAAAGTTAAAAGGGATTTTATAAAAAAGCAAAGCGATATCGCTTTGCTTTTCGTTGTTTTTTAGTAGTTCAATCTAAAAATGCTTGCTGCAATGCTTTCAGTCCATCACTGTAAATACCATGAAACAGATTTATTGCCTCTTCATCACTAACCTCAACAGGAGTGAACGTACCAAACCACTCTACTAATGATGTTTTACTTTCAGCACCTTCTTTAACCCGGATTGTGGACTCATAATTAGTGACTGGGAATGGTGAATTCATGATTGAATACGTGTAGTACCGTTCCTTATCATTGAATACTTCTAAACGTTCTATAATCGTATCACCATCTGGATTAGCTAGGTGACGTACACGACCGCCTTCAGTTAATTTACTGCTAGGTATATAAGGTAACCAGTCTGGAAGGGAGTTGAATCCTCCAATTAATTGCCATACTTGTTCAGGTGAACCGAAAATTTCCATAGATGTAGTAGTGTGTGCCATATTTGTTATGCTCCTTTTTAACCTGAATTTTTTATTTAATATATAATTTATAAATCAAAACTATATACTTTTTATAACTAAACTATATAATAAATATAGAAACGAAAATTTATGAGCAAGGAAGTTGAAGAACATGACATTAACAATGGGCTTTATTGGATTTGGAAAGTCAGCTAACCGCTATCACTTACCTTATGTAAACACACGTAATAATATAAAAATAAAAACGATTTTTGTACGTCAAATAAATGAAGAATTAGTAGCTCCATATGAGGAAAAAGGTGCTAGCTTTACTACTGATTTGGATGAATTGTTGAATGATAAAGAAATCCAAGTAGTGACAGTCTGTACGCCAGCACATACGCATTATGAATTGGCGAAAAAAGTTATACTTGCGGGAAAGTCAGTTATCGTTGAAAAACCATTTTGCGATACAGTAGAACATGCGAAAGAATTGTTAGCTTTAGGACGAGAGAAAGGTGTAGTAGTTATGCCTTACCAAAACCGTCGTTTTGATGGTGATTTTTTAGCAGTGAAGCAAGTTGTGGAACAAGGATTCCTTGGTGATATTGTCGAGATTGAATCACATATTGATTATTTCCGTCCTGGTTCAATCATTCATGAAGCTCCAAAAGAAGAAGGCGCATTTTATAGTTTAGGTATTCATACGATGGACCGTATGATTGCACTGTTTGGCCGTCCAGATACGGTGACATACGATATTCGTAATAATGAAGTGGAAGGTGCGGTTGATAACTATTTTGATGTTAGTCTACATTATGGAAATAAGCTGAAAATTAAACTAAAAACGAACCATGTTGTAGCGAAGGATTATCCGCGTTTTATCGTTCATGGGACAAATGGATCGTTTATTAAATATGGTGAAGACCAGCAGGAAAATGATCTGAAAGCGGGTATTATGCCTGAGAGTGCAGGATTTGGTGAAGATTCGCCGATGTACTATGGGGTTGCTAAATATCGCAATGCAAACGGTGATTGGATTGAAAAACAAATTAAAACGCCGCTTGGTGATTACGGTCGTTTCTATGATGCAGCGTATGAAACAATTGTAAATGGTGCACCAAAGCTTGTGAAAGACGAAGAAGCAATAACGAATATTGAAATTTTAGAAAATGGATTCGCTGCGCCATCACCTTCAGTTTACAAACTGGAGGCTTTACATTTGAATGAATAGAAGAGGGAATACAGCATAAAGGAGGTATGGAAATGGCAAGCGGATCAACACAAGTAAAATACCTCGGCATTTATCAAAAAATGAAACAGAAAATTTTAGATGGCGAATATAAAATCAACGAAAAAATTCCAAGTAGTCCTATACTTGCTGAAGAATTTGGCGTTTCAGTCCTGACAATAAAAAAAGCGCTGGATCTGTTAGTGAGAGACGGATACATCATCCGTCGGCGCGGAAGTGGAACAGTCGTTCAAGATTGGCGTCAACAGGAAAAGGCACGAATGATTCAAACTTTAACAGGTACGAAAGCTGTTTATGGCAGCGAGGTAGAAAGTAAAATTATCGAGTTTACGATTGTCGGAGCTGAGGAAATCATTGCTGAAAAATTGGGCATTTCAGTAGGGGATTTCGTATATAAAATCATTCGCCTTCGTATCATTCACAGTATCCCAACGATTATGGAGCATACATGGATGCCTATTTCGGTCATTCCAGGTGTTGAAGCTTCGGTTTTAGAGGAGTCGATCTACTCATACATTCAAAATAAACTAGGTCTTAAAGTGGGAACATCCGTTGTTAGGGTCAAAGGAATTCGCCCAGATGATAGGGAAAAGCAGTTTATGAACTTAACAAATCAAGATTTTCTAATGAGAGTGGAGCAGGTGGCCTATTTAACGGATGGACGAACTTTTGAATACTCTTATGCTGATCACCTGCCAGAAACCTTTGAATTTGAAACAGTTATTACTGCAAAAAGTTATAAAGAGGTATAAAAAATAGGTTGGGGCACGTATTGCCTCAACCTATTTTTGTGTCTTCAATAACGCTATGGGGGAAATTCACATAAAAAAATGATTAATTACTCCAAGACTTAACATTTGATTAATTGAACTGTAAGGTTTAAAATTACAGTAAGCTTTTTAGAAGTGAGTTGTCATCGTCTGTAAAATGTAGTTTCAACAAATGTATAGAAGAAGCATTTTAAAAGAAATGAATAATAGAGATAAATGAAACATTGCTGAATAACTAACATTACGTGAATTTGATTCTAAACTGTAATTTTTTTTAATACATTTCAGTAACCGATATTTAAAATGTGCATTTCATAAAAAAATTAAAGGAGTGAGTGAAATATGGTGGTTTTATATACAACAGCAAGCTGTAGTTCATGCCGAAAAGCAAAAGCATGGCTGGAGGAGAATCAAATTGATTATACTGAAAAAAATATCGTATCCAACTCTATGACAGTGGATGAACTTAAATCCATTCTTCGTTTAACGGAAGAGGGAGCTACTGAAATTATTTCAACTAGATCCAAAACTTTTCAAGACTTAAATATAAATATAGATGAGCTCTCGCTAAATGAATTTTATACATTAATCATTGAGCATCCGCTAATGTTGCGTCGTCCAATTATGCTGGATGAGAAAAGATTACAGATTGGTTTTAACGAAGAAGAAATTCGCAAATTTTTACCACGTAGCGTCCGAACATTTTTAAATATTGAACTGCAAAAGTTGGCTAATTAACAAGTAATATTTTTTAAGAAAAGTTTTTTGAAAGGAGGAAGCAGAAGATGATTGAAGTATGTGTTACAGTTAATTATAACGATAGAAATTATCAAACAAATGTTATTGTAAGCAAAGATACAGTGTGGAAAAAAATTAAACAGTTGGCAGAAGAACAAGTGAAGAAACAATGGAGTCTTTAAATGTATTGTAACTTAAAAAGCTAAATGAAGTTATGGAATCTATTTCTTTATGCTAAGAGTGGGTCTTATATGTTTTAATGTTTGGCTAATCTATCTGTAATGTTTATAGCTACAGTATGTGAATATAGGAGAAATAATTTTTTTGGATCGTAGGAGGAAAATAATGAGCAGCGACTTTACCTTGGCCATACACAGTTTAACTTATTTAGCTTTACAGCCAGACCGGATGTCAACAAGTAACGCTATTTCAGAAAGTGCAGGTGTTCACCCAGTACGCATTCGCAAAGTGCTAAGTTTGTTAAAAAAACATAAGTTTATACAATCGAAAGAGGGGACTGGTGGCGGTTTTATTTTTGCTCGAGATTTAAGTGAAGTTAACCTTTGGCATATATATCAGATAACCTCTGAAGGTGCGTTGCAGCCTAAGTGTCCTGAGTCAAATAATCAGTGTATTGTAGGTTCAAACATGCGAAAAGTTCTTTTCGCTATTTTCTTAGGTGCGGAAGAACATCTAGGTGAATACTTAAAGAACTATACAATGAAAGAAGTTGTTGATCTTATCAATCAAGAACGTTAAGCGGCTTACTTGTTATATAGAGCCGTAAGTTCTTACTATTTAAATGTAATGGAAAATATTACAGTTTGATTTCGTTTTTATTCCTTGTTTATCGTTACAAAAAATATTGACAAGAAGGTGAAAAAGTATGTTGTCAAATAATAATCATGTTTTAAAAGTAGGAGATTGGGTTCGTGGAATATCAAATGAGGGCGAATTTATAGTTGGTTACATTGTATCACTTGATGAAGTGGAAGATGTAGTTACAGTTAGCATTGTGAAACGCGACGACAAGTACACAAAAAACGAAGCGATTTTACTCTTTAGTAAACATGTTAACAAACTCCCTGAATCAAAGGTAATCAATAAGGAGCAAATCCTTTATCTTATAGACCTTGCATTATTAACAGGAGACGAAGAATGGTTTATCGAGCTTTCTTCAAAATTAAACTCGATAAAAGAGCTAGTTAACGAGAGGTTTTAGAGATTATATGATTTGCTTTTAATAGGTTGAATCGTGCAATAATCAATAATATCATCTCTTTTGTTGCATTTTAATAAAAGAGGTGATTGGTTGTATGAAAATAAAAATAATTAGCATCATATGTTTTCTGAGTTTTTTATTACCCTGTATTCCCACTCAAGCAATTGTAAAAAATAAAGGCTTTGACATAGATTTAACCGGTTATGAAATTTATTCGTTTGGTGATTTTAATCAATTAGGTTATAAGATAACACCACTTACTCAACTGTTTCTAGGGATAGTCCAAACAGAAGGTGAGTGGATTGATGAACCAAGATTATATATTAAGGGAAATAAAGGTTATTTTCATCTTTGGAAAGCAGACGGTACGAATGTTCTTTATACTGTTGAAAAGAGTGGCGGTTTTTGGAAAATTATAGATGTGAAAAGGAAGGAAATTAACAGAATACCCGTACCAAAACAGTTTTTAAAAGAAGTGGTCATTAATCTCTTATTAGAGCCGATAAGTAAAGAAGTTGAAAACTATTATAAGGAACCAAAACTTTGGTATCGAGGTTCTGAAAAAATACTTGAAATAAAAACAGATAAAACAAACAATATTTTTTATGTAACTGTTCAAATTCAAACTTTTGAGGGTGCGCATAATCCGCCTTATGGAGAGGACACAATTACTTTTCGTATAAAAGGAAACGATGTAAAAACGATTCGGTATAAACATAGAGATATTCCTGAAGAAGAGTTGAAAAAAATCGAATTAAGGTGACTTTGAAATGATTTGTTTGCCCACTCCTGATAATGATAATTATGTCAATGAGCTGCCTGATATGGGCAGCTCATTTTATTTTTTCGTGTAGCGTAGGTTTTTGTAAAATGTTAGCGGTCCTCTTATTGCTATGAATTAAAAAAGTATTTTTCCTAAAAATGTATATGAATGCAATAGTGATAATATATATCCTTAAAATTTGTTTGTACATTCAAAAAGATATTTCTTTTTAACTACGTTAATCATTTATCGGAATATCTTTTTTTGATTAAAATAATTTTTTGACAGAAAAAAATATAAGTATCTTTAAAATGAGTAACTTTGATAAGTATTGTATGACTGTATTTTATTTTAATTCATTCAGTTTTAAGCGCTAGGAACAAGGGTTGTGTACGAACTGTAAAATATTATCCATATAAAATTTTGTTCACTAAATATTTCTGAAAATATAAAAATATTAATTTTATAAATATACACGTTATAATGAGGGCGTCGAGAGAAATTTTATTATCTCTGGAGAAAATATAAAAAATGCGATTATAAGTAAGAAAGGTGTGTGGTTAGAGGCGAAATGTATGTAAAGTGCTTCAGTGGCTTGTGTAATCAATACCATAAATGCTGCCGAAGCTATGAAAGTGATGTATAGAATTGAGAAAGAAATGCCTCATAAATGAAGAGAGGCCGGTTTAACTAAAATTACTTGTTACAAGTAATTTAGAGAAACCATTAAAGTAATACATTGTTATTAAAAATGTTGCAACGTATTTATGAAATCTATTCTATATTGTTCTCTTAAGCGGTCTTTATATAAGGAGCGGATAGTACGAGTAAACTTTTTTGTTAACGCTAACAATTATATTAGGACGCTATCTAGCGAATGTTTTAATTTGGATTCATTTTGATGAAGGACATACAATGTGGGGCAACTTGTAAGGAATTCATTTTCCGAAAAAGAAAAATATTCGTTAGCTATAAAGAGAGCTGCAGGAATAGATAAAAGGGGGAGTTATTATATGAACGGGAATACTGCAAAGAAAATAGAAGTTCAAGCTGAAAATACCGCACGAAAAAACGAGCAATATGCAGATCCGAAAAAGTGGCATAAGCAGGATACTACATGGGCACTCAGTCTATTTGGAACTGCAATTGGAGCAGGGGTGCTCTTTTTACCGATTAATGCAGGTTCAGGTGGATTATTATCGTTACTACTAATTACATTGCTTGCATATCCAGTTATGTATTACTCACATAGGGCACTTGCTAAAATGATATACGCTTCTAATTCTGCTGATGAGGGGATCACAGGTACAATTAGAGAGTATTTCGGAAATAAAGCGAGTATCATTTTTAACATCGTATATTTCGGTTCAATTTATACAATCGTACTAATGTATTCGGTTGCGCTTACAAACACTACAAGTAGTTTTATCGTACATCAATTGCACATGCCAGAACCTCCAAGGGCTATTTTATCACTTGTATTAGTTCTTGGTCTTATCGCTATACTGAATTTTGGTCAAGATATTACTGTAAAAGTCATGAGTATGCTAGTGTATCCTTTCATAGCTTCTCTACTATTTATCGCAATATCTTTAATTCCACAGTGGAATACGTCAATGCTTAGCTTTTCAGCTGTTTCTACTGCTTCAACAGGAACAGGATATTTTGGAACGATATTAATGATTTTACCAATCATTGTATTCTCATTTAATCATTCACCTATGATTTCATCATTTGTTGTGAAACAGAGAGCTACGTATGGAATCGAAGCTACTGATGCGAAATGTGCGCAAATACAAAAAGTTTGTTACATCATGACATTCGTTGTAGTTATGTTCTTCGTTTGGAGTAGTGCACTGAGCTTAACTCCAGAGGATTTAAAAATGGCAAAAGAGCAAAACTTATCAATCCTTTCATATCTAGCGAATGAACTTAATTCACCTGTAATTACGATTGCCGCTCCAATCATTGCTTTTGTGGCTATTACAAAATCTTTCCTTGGCCATTATATCGGAGCATTTGAAGTAATGCGTGACATGATTATTAAGTTCGGTCAATCACGTGGAAAAGTAATTGAAGAAAAAACAATTAAGACAATCGTTCTTACTTTTGTTGTATTATCATGCTGGTTTGTTGCTTACACAAATCCAAGTATTCTTGGACTTATTGATTCTTTAAGTGGTCCATTAGTTGCTGCTATCTTATGTCTATTACCGATGTATGCGATTCAAAAAGTACCAGTACTAGCTAAATACAAAGGGAAAATGAGTAACGTATTTGTTATTATTGTAGGTGTACTTACTGTTTTAGCAAGTATTAAATCATTATTCTAATTCACGATTATTAGTTCGAATGAAAAATAGAACGATTTTGGGACAGGCTTCTCCGTTTGGAGGGTCTGTCCTTTTTAATGCGTTACAGTTTTATTTTGTTGCTTTTAGGAGATAATTCCGCATAATTGTAGCTAAGGGAGATGATTTCAGGTTGAGTAAACTGAATGTTAGCACAACGGTTTCGGGAGATATAATTGTTACTCGTCTTATCGGCAAGATTAAAACAGATGATGTGTATGAATGGTTTAATGGTTTCGAGCAAGTTTGTCAGCAATTCATTTCCGAGGGACGGAAATACAAATTGTTGGTAGATAGAAAAGGCTACATACCAGATCATTTTTCTGTTCAAAAAGTATGGAAAGAGAAGTTTTTTAATGAAACGATTTTGAATCACAGTAAGGCAATTGCTTTTCTCCTTGAAGAAGGCGAGATCATGAATTATTTACAACAATCCAATACGAAAGAATCCGTAAAGTTTTTTGATGATTATAGACAAGCATTCCTTTGGTTGAATGAATATCCCATATGAAGTTTTAGCGAACCAGCTGCGTAAGCAATTGGTTTTTTTAGCTTGTAATGTTGTTGATGTCTCTATACGAAATGTTTAGTGCGTATAGCAGCATTTTAAGGGACATACATTTTGAATGCGTTAAATATAATTCTTATTAGCACCAAGAGGAAGAGAGTACTAGTAATATTGAAAGGTCATACGATAGAGTCACATAAATTGAAAAATATCCATGTGGCATAAAGTGAGTAAGGGGGATAAAGATATGAGCAATTCAAATTTGAGTGAAATAAGTAAACAAATTTTAAAAGAGGAGGAAACACTTCAATTTTCCTCTTTTACAAATGAAGATGCCTTACAACTAGGTTTATTTATCGTTGAAACAGCGAAGCAAGAGGGAAAATTGATTGCTGTTGATATAACGAAAAATGGTGTGCAATTATTTCATTTTAAGATGACGGGGACAAATGAGGAAAATACGAAATGGATTGAGCGTAAAAAACGAGTCGTTTCCCTGCATGATCGTAGCTCGTATTATATGCAGGTACAAAGTGAAATAACTGGAGTCTCCTATAATGAAAAATATCTTTTAGATACTTCGGAATACGCTGCATTTGGTGGATGCTTTCCTATCAGAATAAAAAACGTAGGGGTTATTGGAATGATAACCGTTTCAGGATTACCACCAGAAGAAGATCATGAATTGGTTATAAGAGCGGTTAAAAATCAATTGAAGCAATAATAAAAAGGCAAACACGAACATATTCTTGTTCGTGTTTGCCTTTTTATTATTCATTTTATGTGATGAAGATAATTCTAATAAATAAACAAGTACGAAAAGATAGTACGGAATGGGAAATCTTTAATTCGAGACACTTTACTTGACGATGATAATCTATGTGGTTAATATGATAGATATAAAATAACCTAATTACTTTTGATAATTAAGTTATTTTATTTAAGTGACAGTAGGTAAGTAAGATGTGATGGAAATGCTTTGAATTGCCACTATTAATATTGGGGACAATTAGAAAGCGAAAGGTATAAAAAGAATTGGAATTTGCGAATTCTTTGTTTTTTATAAAAACAGGGGCTTCTGTACAATTCATTTTTAAAATATTGACAAGGATTATACAACAAGAGGGGGACTGAAATTGGAATCAATGACCTTTGTTTTATTTGGAGCGACAGGGGACTTAGCGAAACGAAAAATTTACCCCGCACTATATAACTTATATAGAGATCAAAAGCTTCCAAAGCAAATATCCGTTATCGGGCTTGGAAGACGCCAAGTATCTCATGTAGACTTTCAAGGAAGAATAAAAGAATCAATAGAGACATTTTCCCGTCATAGAGAAGAAGGTACTCTAGAACTTGAAGGTTTTTTAGATAATTTTCGCTATTGTCCATTAGATGTGAGTAAGCCGGAAGACTATGAGAGATTATTGCAAGTCGTTCGTGAAAGGGAAGAAGAACTACATATAAAAGGGAATAGAATGTTCTATCTTTCCGTTGCTCCTGAATTTTTCGAGACCATTGCTTTAAATATTAAGGAAAGCGGACTTGATAAAACGGATGGATGGAAACGCCTAATGATTGAGAAACCGTTTGGGCACGATCTCAAATCTGCTCGTGAGCTTAATGATAAGCTTAGTCGCACGTTTGAAGAAGATGAGATATACCGTATTGATCATTATTTAGGTAAGCCGATGATTCAAAACCTTGAAGCACTAGAATTTGCAAATCCTGTTCTCCAATCAATTTGGAACAAAGAGCATATAGCGAATGTACAAATTACAGCGAGTGAAACAGTTGGGGTTGAAGAAAGAGCAGGATATTATGATCAGGCAGGAGCCATTCGAGATATGGTTCAAAATCATATGTTACAAATATTAATGATGACTGCTATGAATCTGCCGGAAAAGGTTAATGCATGTGAAATTCGAGAGGAAAAGCGAAAGGTAATGGAGACGCTTCGTAAAGTGAAAAAAGAAGACGTTCAAAACCATATCATTCGCGGACAATACGCTTCAGGAGAAATAAAAGGTGAACAAGTTGTAGCATATAAAGAGGAGCCAGGAGTAAATCCTTCTTCTAATATAGACACATTTGTTGCTGCTCGTTTATGGATCGATAATCCATTTTGGACTGACGTTCCCTTCTATATACGAACAGGCAAACGAATGAAAGAAAAGTCTACTCGTATTGTAATCGAATTTAAAAATACGCTAAAACAGCAATACCAAGATAATAATCCAAACGCAGAACCTAACTTATTAATAATTGAAATTAGCCCAGGTGAGAATGTTTCGTTACAGTTAAATAGTAAAAATCCATTGAAAAATGGAGAAATTGAACCGATGCGTATTAACTTTACTTGCGAGCAAGCAGATGTAGGAGTGCCTGAAGCGTATGAAAGACTTATTCATGATGCTGTGAGTGGAGACGCTACATTCTTTGCACATTGGAGAGAAGTTGAATTGTCATGGGAATGGGTACAACCAATTCTTGAAGCATTCGAGGAAAACTTATTACCACTTCATGAATATGAGTCTGGTTCATATGGTCCAGATGCGTCTCATGAATTATTGCAAGAAAGTGGATTTAAATGGTGGTTAGATCAAGAAACGGAAAAATAAGTACTTTCTTTCATGAAAGCATTTAGGGGGACGATTATTATGACACAAAACATAAATCAATTAGCAGTGAATACACTTCGTACGTTATCAATTGATGCTATTAATGCGGCAAATTCAGGTCATCCAGGTCTTCCGATGGGCGCAGCACCGATGGCTTATGCATTATGGGCGAATCATTTAAATCATAATCCGAATCATCCAAAATGGTTTAACCGTGATCGATTCGTTTTATCGGCTGGACATGGATCTAGCTTATTATATAGCCTACTTCATTTAGCTGGATATGACGTTTCAATTGATGACTTGAAAAGTTTTAGAAAGTTAAATAGTAAAACACCAGGACATCCTGAGTTTGGTCACACTTCTGGAGTTGAAGCGACTACAGGCCCGTTAGGACAAGGCATTGCAAATGCTGTTGGGATGGCAATGGCGGAAGCTCATTTAGCAGCGAAGTTCAATAAGGATGGTCACTCTATTATAGATCACAATACGTACGCTTTAGTGGGGGACGGTGACTTAATGGAGGGTGTCGCTTATGAAGCGATGTCAATGGCAGGGCATATGAAACTTGGTAAGTTAATTGTACTGTATGATTCAAATGAAATTTCACTTGACGGAGAATTAAACATTGCTTTCTCTGAAGATATGCAGAAAAGGGTAGAATCTGCACATTGGCAATATGTAAGAGTTGAGGATGGAAACGATGTTGATGCGATTACAAAAGCGATTCAATTAGCGAAAGACAATAAGGATCAACCTACTCTTATAGAAATTAGAACGATTATAGGTTACGGAAGTCCAAAAGTTGCTGGAACAAACAAAGCACACGGTAACCCGCTTGGAGTAGAAGAAGCGACAGCGACAAAACAAGCGTATGGTTGGCATTATGAGGAAGATTTCTTTGTACCTGAAGAAGTAACAGCTCATTTTAATGAACTGAAGCAAAAAGGTATTGAAAAAGAGAACAAGTGGAATGAGCAGTTCAACGTATATAGAGAGTCGAATCCAGCACTAGCAGATGAATTAGAAAAAGCGATTACAGGTGAGGTTTTAATCGAAGCGAAAGACATTCTATCCTTTGATACTGAAAAAACGATTTCCACTCGTGTTGCAAGTGGGGAAGCTATTAATCATTATGTGAAATCGATTCCTTCTATTTTCGGTGGAAGTGCGGATCTTTCTCATTCTACGATGACAGATATAAAAGGTGAAGCAGTGTATGCAGTAGAATCGTATGCTGGCCGAAATATATACTTCGGTGTACGTGAACATGCAATGGGCGCGGCAGCGAATGGACTGGCACTTCATGGAGGAGTAAAGCCGTTCGTAAGTACATTCTTTGTATTTAACGATTACCTTCGTCCATCGATTCGACTGGCTGCATTGCAAAAGTTACCTGTTACGTACGTATTTACACATGATTCGATTGCTGTAGGAGAAGATGGTCCAACGCATGAACCAATCGAACATTTGGCAGCTCTTCGGGCAATTCCTGGTTTAACAGTTATCCGTCCGTCAGATGCAAATGAAACAGCAAGTGCGTGGGCGTATGCTTTACAGCAAACGGAAGGTCTAGTCGTTTTAGTACTGAGCCGTCAAAATTTACCGGTGTTTCATGAAACGAAAGCGAACATAGAGAATCTTTCTAAAGGAGCTTACGTATTAACACAAACGAATGAAAATCCAGATGTAATTTTAATTGCGACAGGTTCTGAAGTATCCTTAGCTGCTAGTGCGAAAGCAAAATTAGAAGAAGATCAAGTTTCTGTTCGCATCGTTGCAATGCCGAGCTGGGAATTATTCGATCGCCAATCGAACGAATATAAAGAATCCGTTCTTCCGTCTTCTGTAACGAAACGAGTATCTCTTGAGATGGGTGTATCTCTCGGTTGGGAACGTTATGTAGGACAAGAAGGAAAAGTACTATCAATTGAAACATTTGGAGCTTCAGGAACTGGAGCTGAAGTCATGAATCTATTTGGATTTACGACAGAAAATGTTGTTCAAATTACAAAAAATGTGTTGAATTCTTAAGCTATGACTGTGAATACCTTTCTGTACGTACTAACATTTCAGTGCTGAAAGGTATTCCAGATTGTAGTGATGTGGATTTTTAATAAAAGATGATTTGAGGAGGAATTATATTATGCAAGTAGGATTAATTGGGTTAGGTAAAATGGGATTAAATTTAGGGAAAAATTTAATGGATCATAAACATGAAGTAGTAGCATTTGATTTAAATGCAAGTGCAGTGGAAGAAATGAAAGAGTACGGGGCTACAGGTACATCTAGCTTAAATGAACTTGTTCAGTCATTACAATCACCAAGAGTTCTTTGGGTTATGGTACCACACGCTGTTGTTGATTCTGTTATCGATGAGGTTACACCACTTTTATCAAAAGGAGATATTTTAATTGAAGCGGGTAATTCACATTATAAAGAGTCCATTCGCCGATATGAGCAACTAAAGAAAGATGGCATTCACTTTATGGATGCAGGAACTTCTGGCGGAATGGAAGGCGCTCGTAATGGTGCTTGTTATATGATCGGAGGAGATCAAGAAGCTTGGGATATCGTTGAACCTATCTTCCGTGATACTGCTGTAGAAAATGGATACTTATATGCTGGAAAAGCTGGTAGTGGTCACTTCTTAAAAATGGTTCACAACGGAATTGAATACGGTATGATGGCTGCTATTGGTGAAGGATTTGAGATTTTAGAGAAAAGTGAATTTGACTACGATTATGAAAAAGTATCAAGAGTGTGGAACAACGGTTCAGTCATTCGTTCTTGGTTAATGGAACTAACAGAAAATGCATTTTCTAAAGATGCAAAACTAGATGAAATTAAGGGTGTTATGCATTCTTCTGGTGAAGGAAAATGGACAGTAGAAACAGCATTAGACCTTCAAACAGCAACTCCTGTTATCGCAATGTCTCTATTAATGCGCTACCGCTCATTAGACAATGATACATTTACGGGAAAAGTAGTAGCAGCTCTGCGCAATGAATTTGGCGGACATGCAGTAGAAAAGAAATAAACATCTTAAAATTATAACTCGTTAACGTTTAAAAAATGGAGGGAACGAATCATGAAGTTTTTTATTGATACTGCAAATCTTGAGGACATAAAAAAAGCATATAAACTTGGAGTTTTAGCTGGTGTTACAACGAATCCTTCTTTAGTAGCAAAAGAGGGCATTAAGTTTGAAGACCGTATTGCAGAAATTTGTCAGGCAGTGCCTAAAGTTGAATCTGTTTCGGCAGAAGTAACGCCAGATGCTGTGACAGCTGAAGAAATGATTGCTCAAGCAGAAGAGTTGATTAAGATTAACGGTGGCGATGAAAAAGTTACAATCAAACTTCCAATGACGCTAGCAGGATTAGAAGCTTGTCGCTACCTTACTGAAAAAGGTGTGAAAACGAATGTTACCCTTATTTTCACGGTGAACCAAGCACTTTTAGCTGCTCGAGCAGGTGCAACGTACGTTTCTCCATTTTTAGGACGCTTAGATGATATTTCTGAAGATGGCGTATTATTAGTTGCTAAAATTGCTGAATTATTCGATGTTCATCAATTAGATACACAAATTATTGCCGCTTCTGTTAGACATCCAGACCATGTAACTCGTGTAGCGATGGCAGGTGCTCACATTGCAACAATTCCTTATAAAGTCATTGAACAACTTGCTATGCACCCACTAACAGATCAAGGTATTGAAAAGTTTGCTGCGGATTGGGCGAAAGCACCTAAATTATAATATATGAAGTGAGGAGACTTTCCGAAAATTTCTTTTCATGAGAGGGTAGATTCCTAGGTAACTCCATCGTTTAACTTGGATCTCGAGTTTGGAGTCTTACTATGTGAAAATAGCAAGAGAAGAAAGTGTCATTCACTTTTGAAGAAGGAAAATTTGCTTACGCGTAGCGTTTATCACAATAACATTACAATTATGAAAGAGAAATCCCCTTATCAGAGAGAGTAGGTAACATGTATCTCTGGTAAGGGAAATTCTTTTTATATAAATTATTATATTGTGAAGATGAGTTATAAATTTTTACTCAAGAAAGAACTATATAGGTTCTTTTCATTGTATAGCATTTTTGAAAGGGTTTACATAAAGGGGTGGAATTGCGTATGAATATGTACCTTTTAATGATTACATTATTATCAATTGTAATTGTTATTTTAGGGGTATCGTGGTGGAGATGGCATGCGTTTATTAGTTTGACGGTTGCAAGTTTGTTTTTAGCAATTATGTCTGGAATGCCAATGGATAAAATAGTGAGTGCTTATGAAACGGGAGTCGGAAGTGTTCTTGGGCATTTAGTAGGTATTTTAGTATTAGGTACAATATTAGGGAAAATGATGGCAGAGTCAGGTGCTGGAATGCAAGTGGCAGAGTTTTTTATTAAATCCTTTGGGATAAAAAACTTACCATGGGCGATGTTAATTGCAGGTTTTATTATTGGAATTCCGGTGTTTTTTGAAGTAGGCATTTTAATATTACTACCATTAGTAATTTCAATTCATAAAACAACGAAACAAAATATTTTATTGATAGCATTACCAGCAATTGCTGGGTTATCTGTCGTACACGGCCTTGTTCCTCCGCATCCAGGGGCAATCGTTGCAATTGGTATTTATAAAGCGAACCTTGGGAAGGTACTATTGTATTCACTCATTATTACATTTTTTGCAGCGATTATTGCAGGTCCTATATTCGCTCAATGGATTCACAAACGTGTAATTCCTGAAAATGAGCCAGAATTGATACGTGTAAATACAAAATCAACGAAATTACCAGGAATAGGAGTTTCATTTTTAGTTATATTGTTACCTGTTCTGTTAATGGTTTTAGCTGCAGCAGCTCCTTATGTTCCACTTTCTACTACTTTGATGAAGATTGTCACATTAATTGGTAGTCCTATCATTGCATTATTGATTGCATGTTTTGCAGCGTTTTATTTTCTTGGATTTCGTCAAGGTATCGATAAAAAGGCGATTAAGAAGGTAACAGAAGATAGCTTATTACCAATTGGTTCAATTGTTGCGATTATTGGTGCTGGCGGCGGATTTAAGCAAATTCTTATCGATAGTGGTGTAGGGAATGCTATTGCTCAAATGTCTGAGCATTTAGCTCTATCTCCAATTGTATTAGCATTTATGGTAGCTGGATTAATTCGAATTGCGACGGGATCAGCGACAGTCGCTTTAACAACAGCAGCGGGTATCGTTTCACCAATCGTCGAAAATGCGACAGGTGTGAATTTAGAATTGCTCGTCATTGCAACAGGTGCAGGAGCATTAATGTTTTCACACGTAAACGATGCTGGGTTCTGGATGGTAAAAGAATACTTAGGTTTAACAGTAAAAGAAACATTTAAAACATGGACGGTATTAGAAACATTACTTTCATTTATCGCTTTTGGAGGCGTTTTACTACTCGATATGTTTATTTAAAATAGGGATGTTTCTATTTAGATAAATGCAACATACAACGTTATCAATAGATAAAAGGAATGTATTTTTATGGTAGGATACGGTAGTAATTTTTTGTTAGGAGGAAGAAATGGTGAGCACAAAATATATGATTGGTGTAGACATTGGGACAACTAGTACAAAATCAGTTCTATTTTCTACTGCTGGGTCTGTTATTGCAAGTCATGGAATTGAATATCCTTTATATTCTCCTACACCTGAAATAGCAGAACAAGATCCAGAAGAAATTTTTCATGCAGTAATAAATACAATTAAAGAAACTGTACAATCGAGTAATGTACAGCCAAATGATATTCTTTGTGTTTCTTTTAGTTCGGCAATGCATAGTATCATTGCTGTAGATGAGAAGGGAAAACCGTTAACGAGATGTATCACTTGGGCAGATAATAGAAGTGCAAGCTGGGCAGAGAAAATAAAGAATGATATGAATGGTCATGAAATTTATTTACGGACTGGGACACCAATTCATCCGATGTCACCACTTTCGAAATTAGTTTGGCTACAGAATGAGCAGGCAGAGTTATTCGCAAAAAGTTATAAATTCATTTCTATTAAAGAATATGTTTTTTACAAGTTATATAAAGAATATGTAATTGATTATTCTATAGCATCAGCGACAGGAATGTTCAATTTAAAATCTTTAAAATGGGATGAAGAGGCTTTACATGTAGCGGGAATTACAGATAAAAAGCTTTCAAAGCTTGTTCCAACAACGCACAGTTTAACAGGATTAGATGAAGAGCTTGCCAAAGAGATGAATGTACTTGTTTCTACGCCTTTTGTAGTAGGAGCGAGTGATGGAGTCCTATCCAATTTAGGTGTAAATGCAATAGATCCTGGTGTTGTGGCTGTTACAATTGGTACAAGCGGTGCGATACGTGCTGTAACAAATCGTCCTGTAACAGATCCAAAAGGTAGAATTTTTTGTTATGCGTTAACTGAAGACCATTGGGTAATCGGTGGTCCAGTTAATAACGGTGGTATGATTTTCAGATGGGCTCGTGACCAATTGGGCACTTCAGAGATTGAACTTGCAAAGCGCTTAGGAAAAGATCCATATGAAGTGCTTACTGAAATAGCAGCAAAAGTGAGTCCGGGGTCCGACGGTTTATTATTTCACCCGTATTTAGCAGGAGAAAGAGCTCCTTTATGGAATGCAAATGCGCGAGGATCTTTCTTTGGACTTGGATTGCATCATAAGAAAGAACATCTTATCCGTGCCGTGTTAGAAGGAGTAATTTATAATTTATACACCGTTCTTCTTGCTTTAAAAGAGCTAATTGGTGAACCGAAAAAAATTCAAGCGACAGGTGGTTTTGCAAGATCGGAACTTTGGAGACAGATGATGGCGGATATTTTTCATCAAGACGTATATGTTCCGGAAAGTTTCGAAAGCTCTTGCTTAGGAGCTGCAATCCTTGGTTTATATAGTCTAGGTGAAATAGATACATTATGCGTAGTATCTGAAATGGTAGGTGCGAATTTCCACCATGAACCAAACATGGAAAGTGTGGAAAAGTATAAAGATTTAACACCAATTTATATTCGTCTGTCTCGTCAATTGGAAGAAGAATATGAAAGTATAGCAGCGTACCAAAAAAAGTGGGTTTAAAAGCTATTTAACAAGAAAATATGATAACGTATAAAGAGGTACTCCAATTTTTTAGGATACTCTTTCAACATAAAATATTGTAAGAAGTATGATGAACAAAAAATTTAGGGAGAGAGGGTTATGGAAATGAAGGATAACAAAGAGTTTATTGGGTATGTTGGAACTTACACGAAAGAAAAAAGTGAAGGAATATATAAGTTTGTTTTAGACACGGAAGCAAAGAAAATTAGTCATGTAACACTTGCGGCTAAGCTGGATAACCCTACATATGTAACGATTAACCGAAATAATGAATATCTCTATTCCGTTGTTAAGGAAGGAGAATCTGGTGGTGTAGCTGCTCATTCGATTGATAGTAAAACTGGAGAGCTAAAGGAGAAAAATAGACAAGTAGTAGAAGGGGCTTCTCCTTGTCATGTGAGTGTTGATAGTGGAACTCACACGGTAGTTACAGCAAATTATCATAAAGGAACGATTGAGTCTTTCGCAGTAAATGAAGAAGATGGATCTGTAAATCCTGCGGCCTCTATTATAGTGCATAAAGGTTCAGGTCTGAATAAAGAAAACCAAGAGAAACCACATGCGCATTACGCAGGATATACGCCTGATGAAAAATATGTGGTGGGTGTTGATTTAGGGATTGATAAAATACTTACGTATGAAATAAAAGATAGTGTATTAAAAGAAGTGAATAGCTTGTCTGTAAATCCAGGAAGTGGCCCGAGACATATTACATTTCATCCGAATGGAAAATATGCATATGTGATGACAGAGCTTAGTTCAGAGGTTATTGTGTTAACATATAATCCGGCAGAAGGATCCTTTACAGAAGTACAGTATATTTCTACTCTTCCTGCCGCATTTGATGAAAATAATCAAGGAAGTGCGATTCATATTTCTTCTGACGGTAGTTTTGTATATGCAGGTAATCGTGGTCATAATAGTATTGCTGTTTTCAGTGTGGATGAAAATTCAGGCAAGCTTACATTTGTTGCACATACATCTACAGAAGGAAATTGGCCAAGAGACTTTGTATTAGATCCTACTGAAAAGTTTCTTGTTGCTTCAAATGAAAAGTCGCATAATCTTGTGCTATTTTCAAGAGATGAAACGACAGGGAAGCTAACTCTTTTACAATCTGATGTTGTTGTGCCGGAGCCTGTTTGTGTGAAGTTTTTGAATGTTTAAGTTGTGTTGAAGCTAAATGCATGCTGGGATGTCGTTATTTGTCGGTAAATCGATATTCTTTGTCGAAACGTCGATATATTGAAAAAATCGTTGATATAATTTCATATACCCAGAAGACAGTAAAAAGCAAAGCGATATCGCTTTGCTTTTATTGTTTCTTTTTCGGCCTGCGTACTAACTCGCCGCCGCAGTTTGGGCAAACGTTATGTCTTTCTTCTGTACATGGTGCGCAAAATGTACATTCATATACGCAAATGTATGCTTCAGAATCTTGTTCCAATGATTGATCGCAAATTTGACAGTTTGTTTTCATTTGTAGTGCCATAGTAGGTCTCCCTTTAGTTAGAATATTTATAATTTAATTATAATTCATCGGATAGAAGTTGTCTTTTTCAATTGAAAGGAAATCGAATGATAAAGTTATGATTTGAAATGAAAGAAGCTTGTTTATTTTTAAATTGATTATTTAATAAGGTTGGAATATTATGAAATAGTCAAAAGACAACAGGGGGTATACATTTTGACTAATCATAACGATCATTTAAAAGCAAACTGCGAAAAATGCTTCGGTCTATGTTGCGTTGCATTACCGTTCGCAGCGTCAGTAGATTTTGCAGTGAATAAAGATGGCGGGAAACCATGTTCCAATTTACAATCAGATTTTAAATGTAGTATACATAAAAATCTTCGTGGAAAAGGTTATAAAGGTTGTACAGTATTTGAATGTTTTGGCGCTGGGCAGAAAATTTCTCAAGTTACATTTAACGGGGTAGATTGGCGGAAAGGTGCGAAGCATGCGAGAAAAATGTATGATGCTTTTCCAGTTATGCATCAGCTACATGAAATGCTTTGGTATTTGAATGAGGCTATTTTATTGAAGGCGACACAATCGATCCATAAAGAATTAAGTAAAGCAATTGAAGAGACGGAGCGACTTTCGAATTTACATGCGGACGAGTTAATGAAAGTAAATATCCCATTACATCGTGCAGAAGTGAATATTTTACTTTTAGAAACGAGCGAACTAGTTTGGAAGGAAATGAATACTGCGCGTAAGAAAAGAATCATTCACCGAGGCGCAGACCTTATGGGAGCAAATTTGAAAAAGAAAGATTTGCAAGGAGCGAATTTAAGAGGAGCTTACTTAATTGCGGCTAACTTAAATGGAGCAAATTTAAGAGGAGCAGATCTCATCGGGGCAGATTTGCGAGATGCAGATATTCGCGGGGCTGATTTTACTAATAGTATTTTTCTAACGCAAGTTCAAGTTAATGCGGCGAGAGGGGATAAACATACGAAATTACCGAAAATGTTGTCCCGTCCATCGCATTGGGGTGCGTAAAGAATGAGGAGTAATTAGTGTGGATATATTTCAGTATTTAGAAGAGATGCAAGAAGATGTTTTTTCGTTAGCAGTAGAGCAAATAGAAGGGAAGTATTATGATATTTGCTGCATGTTAGCGTCTAAGGGTTATGCAGAGAGAATTAAAGCAATCCATTTAGGAGCATATGAGGAAAGTATTCGACTAGCATTGTATGAAGCTATACAAATCGCTACTAGTGAAGAGGCAAAAGCAATTTATTTTGAATATGATCTTGATAATGAATGGGATAGTCAGTTTTATATTTGTGAAGAGTATTTTTCGCTGGAAGAAGAGGATGATGATTGGGCTTCTGAATGGACATATGATGTTGAAGGACCGAAGTCTATAGAATTAGCAGATGTGTATGCTGAGAATGGCTTTGATATAAATGAAAAGGCAATTGGTATAAATTTGTATTTAATTGCTAGAACGGTATGTAGTTTTATGAGTGCGTGTAGTGAAGTGCAAAGGAATATACCGATTTGTATTGGTTTTCACGACCAAGATCCAATTATACGAACAGGCAGAGATTAAGTATCTCTGCCTGTTTTTCATTTCTTTTCAAAAGTAGTAATAAAAACACTACATACAATAAGAATACCACCAATAAAAAAGTTACTATTTAATGTCTCATTTAATAAGAGCCAACCAAGCAATGATCCAACAATAGGCTGGAAGAAGAAAAATAACGAGCCGATGCTTGCATCCATTAATTCTAATCCTTTATTCCAAAGGAAAAAGGCACCTGCAGTTGAGACGATTCCTAAATAAAGTACGCCTAATACTACATATAGGTTCATATGTTCAATTGGGTTTGATTGAAATTCCCATACCATAAAAGGTGTAATAAAAAAGAGTGAAAAGAATATAGCGTACGTTGTAATCACTAAAGATGAAAATCGAGCTGAAGCAATTTTTACATAAATAGATAGTAGAGCCCACGTAATAGCTGCCCCAACTAATATGATTGTACCGATAAAATAGGAGCCAATTTCAATATCCCATCCGATTACGATAATGACACCGATTGTCGCTATGATGGTAGATAGTAATCTACGAGCGGTTAGTTTTTCTTTTAAAATGATCGCTGCAAATATAACCATAAATGCAGGTGTAGCTGATGTTACTAAAGATCCTGTATGAGCGTCGGATAGTTTTGTTCCGATAAATTGACAAGTGATCGAAATGAAATATCCGATAAATCCAATCCAAGCGAATAGGAGCCAATCTTTTTTGTGAATGGTTACTGTTTTCTTTTGTTTTTTCTCAGCTATTTTTAAAATCATATACAAAACAACAAAAGCAATGATAAAGCGTAGCCAAACGAGTGTTAGTGGAGGGATAAAGTCGAGTACATATTTGCTAACAACGTACATACCGCCCCATATACTAGCTGCTAGTGATAAACATATAGCTCCTAAAATTGTTTGTTTCATATAAAGTACCTCCGTCTATTTTTAGGGTATGATGAGTTCCCTAAGACGAGGCATAGTGCATGTGTTATATGAATGCCCGTCTTAGTTTATAGACGGCCTACTGATTGATCGTTTTCGAATGAAGTGTTGTAGTACATGTGTATTCCTCCTTCTTAAGTTATAATGACATTATAACTTAATTTTCTGATTATTGGAGGTTGTTATGAAATATATCGTTATAAAATCATATGTTAGCAATTATCCTGATCCAATTCGCTTAGAAGAGGGGGATGTAGTGAAAATGATAGAGAGTTACGATGGTCCTGAAAATTGGGAAAACTGGATGTTTTGTCACGAAGAGAAATATGACCGGAAAGGGTGGGTTCCGGAGCAAATTATAATGAAAAATACAACTGATGTAGGAATCATTACGAAACAATATACTGCCAAAGAATTAAATGTAAGTATTGGAGAAAGATTGATTGGATTAGAAGAATTGAATGGATGGGTTTGGTGTGAAAAAACAGGTGGTGAGGATGGCTGGGTACCGAAGGAAAACTTACAAAAATATTAGTAATACTATTTGGTCATTAATATAGGAAACATATTTTTAGTTTATGAGTATATTGGTTGTAGGGTGAAAAATAGATTAATAGAGAAAGAGGAGATTATTATAACTACAACCGTTATTTCTCATTTTTATAACGAAGAGTATTTATTACCGTGGTGGCTTGCTCATCATACGAAGTTATTTGATCATGGCATTTTAATTAATAAAGGTTCAACAGATCGTTCCGTTGAAATTTGTAAAAAGTTCGCGCCGCACTGGGAAGTACGAGATTCTGCAAATCCAGAATTTGATGCATTAGCGACAGATCATGAAGTAATGAGGGTGGAACAAGAAGTAAAGGGATGGAAAATGATTTTAAATACGACTGAGTTTCTTTGTGTGCAAGATAAAAATCAGTTTTGGAAATCACTAAATGAATTGGGAGGAAGGATGTATTGGCTGGAAGGGCTTATTATGGTTGATGATCCTAACTACAATTATCCGGACCTTAACTTTGGTATACCTTTAATGAAGCAGCGATTTCACGGTTATTTACCAGAAGAATGGCCGTTATGGAGAAGAGGTAGATTTATTCATAATCATGAACACGGAAGTTATACGGTTGGAAGACATTTATCTGCACATGAATCTATGATTTATCCGCCTCTTGCTTGTATATTATGGTTTGGGTTTAGCCCGTGGAACGATGAGATGAGAAAGAGGAAATTACAAATTGGTCCGACCCTTTCTGAAGCTAGTAAGGATCGGGGGATGGGTACACACCATATTATTACGCCGGAAAGATTAGAAGAATGGTATAAGGAATTAGCAAGAGGGACGAAGGATTTACGTTTTAGTGATGCGTACCGTTATGCTTTTGTATAAATGATTCCCACCATGAAATTGTTTCTTCGATTCCTGTATTTAGATCGTATGTCGGTTTCCAGTTTACTTCAGTTTTTAAACGCTCTACATGAACGCCGACAAATAAAGGTTCATCTTTAGAGAAAGGGATTGCACCCAGTTTAATTAAATGCTCTTTTCCTATCTTTGTCCCAATGATAGATGCTAATTCTTTAATTTGTACAGATTGACCAGAAGCGATATTGATTGTGCCTGTAACGTCGTGTTCTAATATCGTTACGAGAGCATGAGCGACGTCGCTCACATGGAGGAAATCTCTTGATTGTTTTCCATGTGTACATAGTGCTTCCTCATTTTTTAATAAAGAAGTGATAATGTTAGAAACGAGCCGATTCCCCTGTTCGTGAGGGCCATACATATGAAAAATACGGCCCCAACACATGCTGAGGCCTGATTGCTCAGCGTACGTTTGTAGCCAGGAGTGTAGTGCGTTTTTACATAATGAATACGGTGTTTTATAGGAAAGAAGCGGTGAATCTTCAAATAGTACGCCGTTAAACCATTCATACTCTGCGCCGGTGCCGGCAACAACGACTCGCTTTCCGCCGCATGTTGTGAAGTGTTGAATCAATGAGATGCTGGATGTAAGCCAATAGTAATTATTGATAGATACATAACACGCTGGCGGCACTGCTTCCCAAGCTAAATGAATGAGATGACTAGGCTTCATGTCGTAAATGAGTTTTTTACTTCTTCATCGCAAAGTAAGTTGACTTTATGCCAATGGCAAGAAAGATGGGAAGGCTTATTTGTATTGTAAGTGGCGTGCACTTCATAGCCCTTTTGAATAAGAGAATGTACAACATATTTACCAATCCATCCGCTACCGCCTGTTACAAGGATTTTTTTCATGGCTCAATTACCTCAACTTCTGGTATTGTTACTAAAAATTTGCCGCCCCACTCACGAATGAAAGAGCATTCTTTCATAATCTCGTCTTTTAAATTCCAAGGAAGTATAAGAATGTAATCAGGTTTTGTACGTTTTATTTCTTCTGGAGATTTTATTGGAATGCGGGTTCCTGGTAGAAGGAGATTTTGTTTATGAGGGTTTTTATCTACTGTATAAGCTAGAAATTCTTTTCCTATCCCGCAATAATTTAAAAGGGTGTTTCCTTTAGCTGGCGCACCGTAACCGATAATTTGTTTGTTTAAAGCTTTCGCTTCTATAAAAAACTGTAAAATATTTATTTTCAATTGTTCGATGCGTTTAGAAAAAAGGAGATAACAATCTAATGTATTTAGCCCGTGATCTACTTCTTTTTGGATTAATTTTGTAACACTAGAATGGATAGTTGATTCGTCACTATGATGTTTTACAAAAATACGTAAGGAACCACCGTGCGTTGCAAGTTCTTCTACATCGACAATTTGTAAATGATGGTGAGCTAAAACTTTTTGCAGGCTTATAAGTGAGAAATAGGAGAAGTGCTCATGGTATATCGTATCAAACTGTTTAAAGGATATGAGATTTAATAAGTGCGGGAATTCAATTGTTATTGTTCCGTCTTGTTTTAATAACGTTTTTAAACCTGCCACAAAATCATGTAAGTTCGGAACGTGTGCTAATACGTTATTAGCGATGATTAAATCTGCTTGCGGTAATTTTTTTGCTAAGTCGTTGCTGAAAAAATTCACTTCAGTAGGGATTCCTTTTTGGATAGCGATTTCTGCTACATTTTTTGCTGGTTCAATTCCTAACGTTTCGATATGTTCTTTTTGAAAGTATTGTAATAAGTACCCGTCGTTACTCGCGATTTCAACAACCTTTGAATGTTTCTTTAAGCGGAAGCGCTTAATCGCCATTTCTACATATTGTTTAGCATGCAGTAGCCAGCTTGATGAGTAAGAGCTAAAGTATAAATAGTCATGAAAAATATTGTGCGGAGATTCAAATTCATCTAATTGTACGAGTAAACAAGAGTGACAAACAAATGTGTGCAATGGATAAAATGGTTCCATTTTATATGAGTTTTCTGGAGAAACAAATGAGTTAGCGAGAGGAGAAACACCTAAATCTAAAAAAGTGTTGCTGAGTAATGAGTGGCAAAAACGGCATTTTTTCTGTTCCATTTTATAGCCCCCTTATAAATTTTTGAATGCATCGATTTGTTGTCGCGTGAAAGATTCGATATTTTCACCAGATGCATATTTTTTGTACCAATCAACAGTCCAAGTGATAGCCTTATCTGTTGATAACTTAGGAGTCCAGCCGAGTTTAGTTACTGCTTTTGTACTATCGAGTGTTAAAACAGGCGATTCATAAGGAGTGTTTGTAGAGGGGGAAGTGATTGTTAGTTGTTTATTCCATAATTTTATTACAGATTGAATGACATCGTGAACGGTTCTGTTAGGTTCGTTCAACGGGCCGAAATTCCATGCTTCTGCATATTCAGCGTCTGTCCAAAGTTTTTCAGCTAAAAGGATATAGCCGTGTAAAGGATCTAATACGTGTTGCCACGGGCGAATAGCATTTTTGTTTCTAATCGTTAATGTACCATCTTGTAAATATGCACGAATGACATCTGGGAATAATCGGTCTTCTGCCCAATCCCCACCGCCGATGACGTTACCTGCTCTTACTGAGGCAAGGTTCTGAGTGTTAGTGTGGAAGAATGATTTTTGATAGGATGTTGCCACTAGTTCAGCGCAAGCTTTACTAGCACTATAAGGGTCGAAACCTCCTAGTCGGTCACTTTCCACGAATGCCCGGTTACCGCTCCCGTCATTTTCATAACATTTATCACTTGTAACATTAATGATGCCACGTATACTTTCTATATGTTTTGCAGCTTCTAATACGTGAACAGTGCCTAAAACATTCGTTTTAAATGTTTCGATAGGATTTTTGTATGAAGTGGTGACGATTGGCTGGGCAGCTAAATGAAATAGTATGTTAGGGTTATGATGTTTTAGGGCGTGGAATAAAGAATCGTAATCTGTAATGTCGCCATGAATTGTTATGCACTCTTTTGCTACGTTACATTGTTCAAAAAGATTAGGAATCGATGGGGGGTGAGAAGAAAAGCCAACTACTTCTGCACCTAAAGAAGTTAAGAAAAGGGTGAGCCAAGAGCCTTTAAATCCAGTATGTCCCGTAATAAATACTTTTTTCTTATTCCAAAAAGATGAAGAAGCCATATTACCAAACCTTACACGGAGCGTTATTACTTTCCCATAGCTCGACTAATTTATTTTTATCGCGCAATGTATCCATCGGATGCCAAAAACCAGTATGTTGATATGCTGATAGTTCGTTTTTGTTTACTAACTGAACTAAAGTGTCTGTTTCAAAAACAGACTTATCTCCACTAATGTAATTGAAAACTTCAGGGTTTAAAACGAAAAATCCACCGTTAACCCATCCGCCATCCCCGAGTGGCTTCTCTTGAAAAGATGTTACAGACTGTTTATCTAATATGAGAGAACCGAATCTACCAGGAGGTTGTACGGCGGTAACAGTTGCCATTTTTCCATGTTTTTTATGAAATGCAATAAGTTCTTTTATATTTACGTTACTTAATCCATCACCATAAGTGAGGCAGAAAGGTTCGTCTCCAACAAAATTTTGAATTCTTTTCACTCGTCCTCCCGTTTCGGTATTTACACCAGTATCGATTAGTGTAACTTTCCACGGTTCTACACGATGAGAATGGCTAGTAATTGTATTATCTCTTAAATGTATCGTGAAATCTGACATGTGTAAGTTGTAGTTTAGAAAGAATTCTTTAATCGCATATCCTTTATAGCCTAAGCAAATAATAAATTCAGTAATACCGTAATGGCTATACAAACTCATAATGTGCCATAGAATAGGTTTTGTTCCAATTTCAATCATAGGTTTCGGCTTTAAATGTGTTTCCTCCCCAATCCTTGTCCCGTATCCACCAGCAAGAATAACAGCTTTCATTTTTTCCTCCTAAAATAAAAATTTATAATATATACAGTATTCATATGAAATACAAATGGTATGGTTTTTAGCTAAGTGTGTAAAAATGTGTGGAATATGATAGGGTGAGAAATATTAAGGTTTGAATTTAGGGAATAATTGTTGGTATTCAGGGTGGTTACGAAGATCTTGGGTTGTGCTACTAAGCTCTAAAAATCGAGTTTCGAGTTGCTCAGGGGACTGACCATAATGTGTTTGAAGTCCCATTCGAACGCCCTTTTTTGAAAGGGTAGGTGTAATTTGTAATTTTCTTGCCTTTGTATGTTCGTTCCAAGGGCTAAAATAAAATTTGAAAATGAATGAAGGAGAGTTATAAACGATAGGTTGGTGCCGAGAAAAATGTCTGCCTGGTAAATATGCACCATCAAGATGGTTGTGTATAAATCTCCAGGCACAGCCGGTTTCTGGTTTATAAGGAAAGAGCCCGTGATATCGTTGTTCTACTAAAGGAATGGAGTATCTTAGTTTTGAATAATTGTAATCATGCTTGTCAATCATGACAATCATTCTAATCGCATACATATTTTGGCCTAACGTATGAAGTGATGAGAAAAATTCTTCTACATTATTACAACAAAGAAATTCTGTAGTATTTAATACCATCTTCCAACCTGAAACTTCTCTTTCAATTTCCATTACTTCAATGTCAGTATTAGTGGGATCGAATTCAAGAAATCTTGAATCTCGTACTTCCCAGTGGGGAGCAAATAATTTGCAAATCTCTACGGAACGATCTGTAGAACCTCTATTAATTAAAATACCGTGATCGAATATTTTTGTGTGATGCATAAGCCATCATGGTAATAAATACTCCTCGTTATAAAAGTGAGAGATAACTGTCCTAGTGATTTTAATCTCCTCCAATTGCATAAATAATGATTGTATTTCACTATTATTATCATATGTTTTACAGTAAGAAAGGTTGAAAGGAACGGGGAATTCCATTTTCCTATTTTAGTATCAGTATATCGAAAAAACAGCAATCTAACTATATAGATAGAGTTATAGCTTGTGAATATACTACATACTTAGATGTGTGTGAAATTGTGTATAAATTATGAATAGTAAACCGTCACGTTTGACTGTACAGTTTATGTATTGTATGATGTTAGTAATATAAACAAGGGGGGAAGATCGTTGGGAAGGTGTATCGAATCGGACAGTTGGCTCTCATGGCTCACGTGTCGAAACGAACGATTGATTATTATACGAATCTAGGTATCTTAAAAGCGGAGCGATCTCAATCTAATTATCGCTATTACGACGAAACAGCAGTTGAGACATTACAATTTATTGAGAAGTGCAAAGAAATGCATATGCCGCTTTGTGAGATTAAAGAGAAAATCGAGGAGAAGAAGAAGCTGCTCGGTATCAATGAACACGTTTCGAAACAAGTGAATGAAGTGACAGACCATATTCATCGATTAGAAGCAGAGTTAACAGAGTTAAAGCCGCTTTTAGATGGATTGACTGATTCACAACGTGAAAAAATATCGAAATCTTTATCTGGTCAAACGACAGCTTTAATACAGACACTTGCTCTATTATTATAGAAAAAGTGAAATCCGACCTCTTTAATTTTTGTATCGGGCTATGTTTTCTAAGAAAGAAATAAGAAAACATTATAGTATACAGGAGGTGGACACCTTAGTTTTTTAACTAAGGGGATTCATTGGAAATATTTAATTTAGTCATGGTTGCGATTTTAATCGCATTTACTGGATTTTTCGTAGCAGCTGAGTTTGCGATTGTAAAAGTACGTTCAAGTCGTATTGATCAGCTTGTTGCAGAAGGAAAACGCGGTGCTTTAGCAGCGAAAAAAGTAACAACAAATTTAGATGAATATTTATCTGCTTGTCAATTAGGTATTACAGTTACAGCTATGGGATTAGGTTGGTTAGGTGAACCGACAATTGAAAAGTTATTACACCCGTTATTTGAGAAATGGAACTTAAATCCTTCTATTTCATCAGTATTAACATTTGGTCTTGCTTTTATGATTATGACGTATTTACACGTTGTAGTAGGAGAATTAGCTCCAAAAACGATGGCAATTCAAAAGGCTGAAAGGGTAACGTTATTATTGGCGGGTCCATTAATGATGTTCTATAAAGTGATGTATCCATTTATTTGGGTATTGAACGGTTCAGCGCGTGTTGTAACTGGCTTATTCGGTTTAAAACCAGCTTCAGAACACGAAGTAGCTCATACAGAGGAAGAATTACGCCTTATCCTTTCAGATAGCTATGAAAGTGGCGAAATTAATCAGGCTGAATACAAGTATGTAAATAACATTTTTGAATTTGATAATCGTATTGCAAAAGAGATTATGGTACCGCGAACAGAAATCATTGGTTTCTATCTGGAAGATTCAGTAGAAGAACACATGAAAGTAATCCAAAATGAGCGATACACACGTTATCCGATTTTTGGAGAAGATAAAGATGATATTATCGGTATGGTCAACGTAAAAGATTTCTTTATTCGATATATGACCGAGGATCAAAAAGATTTATCATCAATTCGCTCGTATATGCGTCCGATTATTGAAGTGATGGAAACGACTCCAATTCACGATTTATTACTTCAAATGCAGAAGAAGCGAATTCCGATGGCTGTTTTATATGATGAGTACGGAGGGACAGCTGGAATTGTAACGCTTGAAGATATCTTGGAGGAAATCGTCGGCGAAATTCGTGATGAATATGATGAGGATGAAGCACCACCAATTCAACATGTGAACGAGCAACATATCATTGTTGATGGAAAAGTGCTTATCTCAGAAGTGAAAGATTTATTTGGATTACACATTGAAGAAGATGATGTGGATACAATCGGTGGATGGATTATGATGCAAAATCATGAAATCGAAGAAGGACAACACGTTGAGGCGGAAGGTTATGAATTTAAAGTGTTAGAAAAAGACGCTTACCAAATTAAACGTGTTGAAATTCGTAAGATGGAAGAGGAACAAGAAGAAGAGAAAGCAGCAACTGTGTAGGTTGCTGCTTTTCTTCTAAAGTACAAAAAAATGAGAACTTAGGAGCGGATATTTTGATTCAAGAAGCCTTACGTGTATATCGATTACAATTGTATGTGATCTTTAGTGGTTTACTACTTATGTGGACGATTACTCCGTTTGGAAAACAAGTAACAGGGTTTGGTATCGGATTAGCTGTAAGTGCATATTGCCTTTGGTTATTAGCTCGCAGAGTAGAGAAACTCGGGAAAAGTATCGTAATGAAGGAAAAGGCTCCAGGATTAGGAGTTTTAAACCGATTTGCAGCTGCCATTTTAGGAGCTATCATCATGTATGAAATTGAACATGAAATGGAAATGTGGGCATTCGGTACAGGTATTTTAGGTGGTCACTTTTTAATGATTGCGAATTTAGCTTATGCAAATATGCAGGTAGTGAAAGAAGAAGAGAAGAAAAGGGAACATGCTTCGAAAAACATAGAGCTATGATGAGAGGGACCTAATGGGTTCCTTTTTATTTTATTGATATGATACAAATAACCAAATTAACGACAAATATAATACGCTTCTTTTTTACGTTTTTCAATAGTATGAAAAATAATAAAAAAAAATTTAAAAACCCATCGATTTCTAAAGGTTATGTATGTTATCATGACAAAAGACTTTTTGAAAGAGGTGGATACCAATGTTACAAGCGCTACTTATTTTTGTGCTTCAAATTATTTACGTTCCCATTTTAACAATCCGTACGATTTTGCTTGTAAAGAATCAAACAAGATCCGCTGCTGGCGTAGGATTGTTAGAAGGAGCTATTTACATTGTCAGTTTAGGTATTGTGTTTCAAGATTTATCAAATTGGATGAACATCGTTGCCTATGTCATTGGCTTTAGTGCGGGACTGTTATTAGGCGGTTATATAGAGAATAAATTAGCAATTGGTTATATTACGTATCAAGTTAGTTTACTAGACCGTTGTAATGAATTAGTAGATGAGTTACGCCACTCTGGATTTGGCGTTACAGTATTTGAAGGCGAAGGTATTAATTCAATACGTTATCGCTTAGATATCGTCGCAAAGCGTTCTAGAGAAAAAGAACTGTTAGAAATTATTAATGAAATTGCACCGAAAGCGTTTATGTCTTCTTATGAAATTCGTTCATTTAAAGGCGGATATTTAACGAAGGCGATGAAGAAAAGAGCGTTAATGAAGAAGAAAGATGAACATGCATCTTAAAAAAAGAGGAGTAGTGCTGCATGAAAAGCGCAGTATAAGTCCAAATGTAAAAGGGAGGAATCTATTTTGATGTAGATTCCTCTCTTTTCTATTGTTAATTGAAAAACTAAATCGTATAATTATTTTTTCTGCTCATCCTCAAATTAATAATTAGCCATATAACTTGAAAAAATACCGGTATGATAAACGCGATTAATAAAACGATAAGTGATATGGATTTAATTTCGGGTGTTTGAATAACACCAGCACCATCAACATCTCGTAGCCAAATAATAGCGGCCCATATTCCAAAAACGATAATCCAAAATATGTTACCGATCCACCAAGAAATCCATCGTTTTTTCATGTTAGTACCCCTTACATTTATCCACTGTTATTTATAATGAAACAACTTTAAAATTAGTTTTTAACCGTATATCTAACTTGTTTAAAGGTAACTATTTCTCCATCATTATGATCATCTTTCGTTTGCAAAAGTTGAACTTTAGGTTTGTAGTCTGTCCTATGAGCGTGTTCGATATCTTTAATGTTAAGCTTGTAGGATTCACCATTTTTTAGCTTTTGCTCCAACACTTTTTTATTAGCGACATAAATAAAAGTTACTTTATTTTCATCAATACCTTCAGTCTTAATTTCTAATTCATTATCTTTTGTTGTAATCGTTGGTGTTAATAATGCCATACTGCCGTTTCCGGTTTCTAAAGAATTTTCTGCAATAGCTGAACATCCGGATAATATGATTCCGGTGAATAGAAGAACAATTAATTTCTTTTTCATAACATCCCCCCGATTCTATGTAATTTTTGATTTTGGCATTGTTAGACTGCTAGTGTGGAGCGTAAATGTTTAGCTAGTACTCTTTTGATTGTACCATAATATGTAAATCAAATTTAAGGGAGATTGAAAAGTTTACTTATTGTTGAGTATCAATATTTTTCTAGTAGGTATATATCTTCTTTAGAGCGCTCTTTTTTTATATTTAAAATATGAAGTGAAATAAAACCAATAAGTCCTATTCCCCCGAAAATAAGCCATGGTGTATACATTCCGTTTAATTTGGATTTAAACCATGTACCGGTATAATTACCGATGATAAAACCAAATGCGAGTGATAATTGATAAAATCCGAAGAAAGTAGCTGTATATGATTCATTACTGTAATTTGCAATAGCGATATCAGCGTTAGGTAATACGAGTGTTTCACCAATTGTAAAGAAAATTACACAAATAAATAGCCAATATGGGTGTTGAAATAAAGGGATGAGTAAAAAGGAAATACTCATTAATAAAATACCGTATTTAATAAATGAAAGCGTGTTGTATTTGTGAAAGAGTTTTCGAAATAACACCATAAATATGACGCCTGTTATTGCATTTATCGTAATGACTAATGTAGCAAGCTGATTGCTATTACTAATGTTTTTCATATGAAGTGGAAGTGCGACAGTAAGCTGAGTAAACATAATATAGAAGAAGATCATGATAAATGAAAACAGAAGGAAAGACTTGTTTTGTAAGATAGTCTGTATTCCTAATGCAATAGACGTACTTTCAGTAGTGACTTGGAAGTGGTTTTTAAGTAAGTAAAAGATTAAAGCAAATAACAGCATAAGAGATCCTGTTAGAGAGAAAGCATAGATTGGATCGAGTAAGAGTAAGAACCCTCCTGCAATTGGTCCGATTATTGCACCGCAATTAAAGCTGAGGTTTAAATATGTAAATAAATTTTTTCGCAAATGAGCTGGCTGTGAGCCAAATATAGCGCGCACAGCAGGTTCGTAAAATGCAGTTCCGAAGCCAATAAGTGCAGAAGAAATAGAAACTGTATAGAAATCAGAGCATATTCCTAAAGCGATAAATCCGATTCCTCTTAAAAATAATCCGGCTATCATCATAATGATATAGCCTATTTTTTCAGCAATTAAACCTGAGAATAAAGGGATAACCCGTGATGTAATTATTATAACTGTCAACACTGTTCCGACTTGAAAAGTTGAAAAATGAAGAAAGCTTAATAGATAAATAGCTAAAAATGCGTATACTGCAAAATACCCAAAAGACATAAAAAATGAAGAAATAAGCATGAAACGTATCGGTATTGAGAAACTTTTCATAAAACCCCTCCTAATTATGCAACCAGTAAAATCATTTGATGGTTAACTATTTTATACTATAATTATACACAAAGTCAGAAAAAAGTAAATTTTAAGAAGAAGGTGAATGGAATTGAGCCAAAACGCACCAAACGAATTAGAGTATATTCGAGAATTTTTAAATACATGGAGAATACCAAACGATACGAGAGAAGCAATTGATTTGCTGCAAACAGAAGAGGATATAAAGCTCTTTATGAAAGAATATTTTCATGAAGAGTTTCCATTTCATACGATAGAGGAATTAAAAAGTTTTCGAGAAGATATTCGGATGACAATTGAAGGAGAAGGATCGTTGCAAAAGTGGTTAGAGAAATATCCATTTCATGTATATATAAAGGAAGATATGAAAGGTATTACGTATGAACCGATACATGAAGAAACTGTATATACAAAAGTATTAAGCATTGTTTTAATAGCAGTTCAAGAAAATTTATGGGGGAGGTTAAAAGCATGTCCAGATTGCCGCTGGGTATTTTATGACAATTCACGAAATGGAAGTAAAAGATGGTGCGGTATGTATGCTGGAGAAGAAGGAGGAAGAGCATGTGGAACAATCGCGAAAGTAAAAAATTACAGGGCGAAGAGAAAAGGGAGATCGGGTTATAATGTCTAATTTATATTATGGGGAAGAAAATTGGATGGGGGAATGTAGCATATGAAAGGTACGCAAATGTTAGCTTTAAATAAAAAGTGTTGGGATACAGTTGCACCATATTTCTTTCAAGTGGATTGTTTACCGAAATATGGTCCTTATACGGCGTCTGAAGATGAAATTCATTTGTTCGATTCAATTAAAGGTAAAAAGGTACTTGATATTGGATGTGGGAGTGGGCATTCGTTGCAATATATGGCTGAACATGGCGCTGAGGAAGTATGGGGGCTTGATCTTTCAAGTGAGCAAATTAAAACAGCGAATGAAACGTTAAAGAGTTGGGATTCAAAGTTAATATGTGGAGCAATGGAAGAAGAAGGGGATATACCGAAAGATTATTTTGATATTGTATACTCCATTTATGCATTAGGATGGACTTCGGATTTAAGAAAAACGTTGGAACTGATATATTCATATGTAAAGCCAGGAGGAAGCTTTGTTTTTAGCTGGGAGCATCCCGTATATTCAAATTTACAGTATGGTACAGAAGAAATTGTTTTCAAGTCTTCTTACCATGAGGAAACTCCTATTACGTTTGAAACATTTAAAGGAGAGGATGTACAAGCGACATTATATAAGAGAAAAATAAGTACATACATAAATGAGTTACATAGAGCCGGATTTACAATTGAGAGAATAGAAGAGCCTGAACCATCGAGCTCGTTTGATGAAGAACTAGCTGAGCCGTCTACGAAATATTATTCTTTGCATAAGGCTAGAATGGTGCCAACTACTTTTATTATTAAGGCGAGAAAGTAAAGTGTTTAATAAAAAGAAGCCTATCATTTCAAATGAATGAAATGATAGGCTTCTTTATTTTTTAAAAAATGAGGTCAGCTGTATACTTTTCTTATAAAAATGCATTTCATATAAAAGGTGTAATTATTTTGGGGAAGGGGGATTGTTGTGCGTCATCATAGAAAGTGCAAAAAATTTGGAGTGGCACTGCCTCTTCCGCTTATAGGAGCAACTGGTCCAACAGGTAATAGTGGTCCAATCGGTCCAACTGGAGGGCATGAAGGTCCTGTTGGTCCTACAGGGGTGACTGGACCGACGGGAGCAACTGGGTCCCAAGGTCCTCAAGGTATTAGGGGAATACAAGGTCCGCGAGGTACAACAGGGGCTCAAGGAATACAAGGTGCCGTTGGTGATACTGGAGAGCAAGGTGTAACTGGTCCAACTGGCCTCCAAGGTCCTCAAGGATTAATTGGAAATCAAGGTCCAACGGGTGATATTGGAGTACAAGGATTAGAAGGGATACAAGGAATTACAGGCCCAACTGGTAGTCAAGGTATACAAGGTCCTCAAGGAATACAAGGAGAAATAGGCGAGCGGGGACAAACGGGAGCACAAGGAATGCAAGGGGTAATAGGTGAAGCTGGTATTACAGGTGTAACAGGTCCACAAGGTCCTCAAGGGGCGCAAGGAATACAAGGGGAGGATGGAACTACAGGTATACAAGGAGAAGAAGGTCCACCAGGGATACAAGGAATTACCGGAGAGCAAGGACACCAAGGTGATCAAGGGATACAAGGTGTAGTAGGCCCAACTGGTTCTACTGGAATACAAGGTCCTCAAGGTATAAGTGGAATAAAGGGGATAACCGGTGTAACAGGCCCTCAAGGTCCGCAAGGTGTTCAGGGAATACAAGGAGTAAGTGGATCTACAGGTTTTCAAGGAGCAAAAGGAGTACGAGGGATAACTGGAGCAACCGGTCCAACTGGTACACAAGGTGTAGAAGGTCCTCCTGGGGGACCAACAGGAGCAACAGGTCCCATTGGTCCATCTAGTGGAGTGACTGGTCCATCAGGCCCGCCTGGTCCACCTGGGGGGCCAACTGGTCCAACGGGTGAAACTGGTGCGCGGGGTGTAACAGGGGGAACTGGTGCGATAGGAGCACAAGGAATACAAGGAATAACAGGTCCAACTGGTCCTCAAGGTGTAAGAGGCGCGCAAGGAGCTCAAGGTGTAGTTGGAGCAGTTGGATTTCAAGGAGCACAGGGGCCCCAAGGGTTACAAGGAATAACAGGAGCAACCGGTGTAGAAGGTCCACAAGGCATACAAGGTCCGCAGGGAGAAATCGGTCCAACGGGTGCAGAAGGTCCTAAAGGTGTGCAAGGAATACAAGGAATAATAGGTCAGGCAGGCATAACAGGAGCGGCAGGAGCTCAAGGTACACAAGGAATCCAAGGGGTAACCGGTCCAGCAGGAGCACAGGGCATACAAGGTGCACAAGGAATACGAGGAGAAACAGGGGCAGCTGGAGTACAAGGGACCCAAGGAGTTCAAGGGATACAAGGGACAACGGGATTGACAGGTCCGCAAGGTGCACAAGGTCCTCAAGGCGTACAAGGAATAATAGGACCGACTGGAGCTATTGGTATGCAAGGACCTCAAGGACCTCAAGGAATACAAGGTATAGTAGGCCCAACAGGTGCACAAGGCTCTCAAGGAATGCAAGGCATACAAGGAATAACCGGTCCGACAGGTGCGCAAGGAATTAGAGGTCCCCAAGGGAATCTAGGAGAAAACGGGATAACAGGTCCTCAAGGGGTGCAAGGTACACAAGGTATTGAGGGACCCGAGGGACCACAAGGAAATATTGGGGCTACGGGCGTAACTGGAGAAACAGGAGCGACAGGAGAAGTAGGGACGACAGGAGCACAAGGAATACAAGGCGTTCAAGGGATTATGGGGATACAAGGAAGTACAGGAATGACAGGACCTACCGGAGCAACAGGAGTAACTGGAATACAAGGTGTGCAAGGAATACAAGGAATACAAGGAATACAAGGCCCAACTGGAGCAAGTGGAATAACAGGGGCTAGCGGTAGTCAAGGGCCAGCCGGAGCGCAAGGTAGTCAAGGATCGATTGGGGCTGTAGGACCTACCGGAGCAACTGGTAGTCAAGGGTCTATAGGTTTTTTAGGAATTGTAGGTGCAACAGGAGCAACTGGTTTACCAAGCGGGGGCGGTTATTTCTTTTCTACTGCAACGAGTACAATTGCAGCGAATGCGTTAATACCAATTAATTCCGGATCTACAGTTTTTGGTTCTGGTGTAAGTTTAACAAATGCAACAACTGTAACGTTAAGTACGCCGGGAATCTATTTAGTAAGTTATTATTTTCAAGGTGATCCAAATGGGGGGAATGAAACGATTTCCGTGAGGCTTACTTTAAATGGAACACAAGTAGCAGGGAGTTTTATTTTTTATGTTACAGGAGGTGTTTTTATATTAGAACCAGCAGTTTCGAATACGATGGTCATTGAAGTTACTTCTTCAAATGCAACTTTGTCTTTACAAAATGGTCCATTAGCTATCGGCCATGTAACGACATTATCTGGTGTGATAACAGCTAGTTTAAATGTATTAAAAATAGTTTGATACGCTAGTTATAACGGGGGAGATGCTTGTGAAGGATCAAGATAAGTGTAGTAAGTTTCAAGCACCTATTCCTTTTCCAGCGTCAGGTATTACGGGACCGACTGGTCCAACGGGGCCGACAGGTTCTTTAGGTGGACCGACTGGCCCGCAAGGAATACAAGGCGTACAAGGACCAATTGGTCCAACAGGTCCGACAGGAATACAAGGAGTGCAAGGGGTGCAGGGAGAAATCGGTCCAACGGGGCCAACTGGTTTAACAGGACCACGGGGTGCTCAAGGGAGTCAAGGACCTATGGGGGAACAAGGTCCACAGGGAATTCAAGGTGTTCAAGGTATGCAAGGGGGAAGAGGACCGACTGGTCCAACAGGAATACAAGGGATACAGGGAATACCAGGGCCAATGGGAGAAACAGGTCCAACTGGAATACAAGGTATACAGGGCATGCAAGGTGAAGTGGGGCAGGTAGGCCCAACCGGAATACAAGGGATACAAGGAGTGCAAGGTGAAATTGGTCCGACTGGCCCAACAGGAAATACGGGTATACAAGGTGTTCAAGGGAATTTAGGGAATAGTGGTTTACAAGGTGTAACAGGTATACAAGGTATTCAGGGACCAATTGGTCCGACTGGTCCAACAGGATCTCAAGGAATTCAAGGAGAACAAGGGCCAATGGGACCAACCGGGGCAACTGGCGTCCAAGGTTTACAAGGTCCACAAGGTGAGATGGGGCTAACCGGTCCAACAGGATCTCAAGGAATTCAAGGAGTGCAAGGTGTAATAGGTCCAACAGGCCCAACAGGCTTGCAAGGGGATCCAGGTCCAACAGGCCCGACTGGTCCAACAGGAGTAACCGGTCCAACAGGATCTGCAACAGGTCCAACGGGAGCAACCGGCCCAACCGGACCGCCAGGAGGTCCGACCGGTCCAACGGGTGATCAAGGTATTCAAGGACCTCAAGGTGTAATGGGAGAAACAGGTCCAACCGGTCTACAAGGTTTACAAGGGATACAGGGACCGGTAGGAGCGACCGGCTCAACCGGCCCACAAGGCGAGCAAGGGGCGCAAGGTCCAATCGGTCCAACCGGTCCACAAGGAATTCAAGGCATACAAGGTGAGCAAGGGGTAAGGGGAGAAACAGGTCCAACTGGTTTACAGGGGCTACAAGGGATTCAAGGCATACAGGGACCAACTGGACCTCAAGGAATCCAAGGAGTACAAGGACCGAGTGGCATAACAGGCCCAACCGGTCCACAAGGAATTCAAGGCATACAGGGACCTCAAGGAAATATAGGGCCAACCGGAGCGACTGGAATCCAAGGAGTGCAAGGTGCAGAGGGTCCAACTGGTCCAACCGGGGCAACAGGCCCACAAGGAATTCAAGGCATACAAGGTCTACAAGGCCCAACCGGTCTACAGGGCATTCAAGGAATCCAAGGAATCCAAGGTCCACAAGGGATAACAGGTCAGGCGGGGGCGACAGGTCAAACGGGGGTAACGGGTCCACAAGGGATACAAGGAATTCAAGGGCCGCAAGGAGTAACCGGCCCAACGGGAGCAATGGGAGCAACAGGACCGACAGGAACCCAAGGGCTACAAGGCATAACAGGAGCGACAGGGGGAACAGGAGTAACAGGCCCAACAGGTGCCACGGGTCCAACAGGCTTAACTGGAGCAACAGGATCATCTGCTATATCGACAGGTGGTGGATATTTCTTTTCGACCTCAACAAGCACAATTGCTGCAAATGCCAACATTCCAATTAATTCAGGATCTACTGTATATGGAACAGGTGTATCATTAACGAGTGCTACGACAGTCACAGTAGCGACGCCAGGAATATATTTAGTAAGCTACTATTTTCAAGGGGATGCTAATGGGGGGAATGAGACTGTATCTGTTAGGTTGCTATTAAATGGAACACAACTAACAGGGAGTTTTATACAAAACGTAACGACATCAACGGTCGTTCTAGAACCAGCTATTTCAAATACGCTCCTCGTGAATGTAACGAGTGCTAATTCAACGTTAGTATTGCAGAATGGTCCATTAGGTGTAGGGCATGTAACGACCATAGCAGGTGCGATTACAGCAAGTTTAAATGTAGTGAGAATATTATAAGGAATATAAAAAACACAAGGGGTGTCTACAAAGACACTCCTTGTGTTTTTCTCTTTATCTTTTCGGCTGAAAAATATGTTGAAAGAAGTATTTGTGATGTAAATTATCGACAACTTTATTTGCTTGATATGTGCGTTGTTTTTCTATTCGAAGTCTTTGCTCCATCATTTTTATTGCGTGATCAGATAAACGTAACATTATACATTTCTCCTTTTCTATAAATATAGGTGACTATTTGGTATCGATCCCATATTTATTATTAAGGAGGCAAAATGTGTAACATAGGCAAAAAGCACCTTCCTCTCCCATTACGCTTACGAGGTTAGCTGTCGGACTCGGGAAGTGAGAGTTTCCCTACTTAAATAAGATTCGCCCCAAGTAGCAAAGCTACAAAAATGGTTCCCCCGCTCCAAATTTTGGACTCAGCAAAAGGTTTTATAAAGTAAAAGATAACATAAATAAAATGATGAGTCAAACTATTTGTTGTTTTCTGATTTTTTAAGTGAGGTTAACACCACTCCATCGGGTAATATGATCTCCTTTACTTCAATAAAGCCATGTTTTTTATATAAAGAAAGAGCAGGTGTATTTTCTTTCCCTGTTTGTACAATATATGTTTTGGAGGGGGAGAACATGTCAAATACATAAAGTAGTAGTTTTGTTGCAATCCCTTTATGAAAATGATCGGGAGATACTACTAAACGATGAATATCTACTGCCTCTTCATCCATTTTAAAAGAAATAAACCCAGCAAGTGTATCTTCATAAAAATAGCCGTAAAAAATTTCATCACACGATTGAATATCGGCTACAGTATCATAAAGGCGAGGGATAGCTGTACTATTTATATATTTTGCCTCAATTTCATAAGCGGGTATTTGAATGCTTAAAATAGAAGTTGCAGTTTTGTGAGAAGTTGTGATTAATTTTTGAATCATATGGTAAAACCTCCTTATATACGTTATTTTCATAGATTTGACAAGATTTTTCTTTTTTGGATATAATAATTACATAGTTACACAATAAGTTAGTAGCTAAATTGAATTACACTATAATAGAAATGGAGGACTAAAGATGGGGTGGATTATCACATTAATAGTTGGTGCTATTATAGGTGCAATTGCAGGTTCTATTACAGGTAAAGACTTTCCTGCTGGCATGTTTGGAAATATAATTGCTGGTTTATTAGGAGCCTGGTTAGGCGGTAAATTATTTGGAGATTGGGGTCCATCACTAGGTGGTATTCATATTATACCAGCTTTATTAGGATCAATTGTGCTCGTTCTTATTGTATCATTTGTAGTGAAAGCTGCAAGGAAATAAAGAGTTATATTATGATGAAAAGCCCTATATAAGGGCTTTTCATCATTCGAAGAGGTGGTTTTATTGGAGAAAGTAAGTTTAAGAAAACGAGATAAGTTGAAAAAGTTTTTTAGAGAACACAATTATTTAGCAGTATTACTTGGGTTTGCATTATTGTTCATTAACATATTATTACTAACAAAAATATCATTTGTTTTTACACCGTTTATCGTCTTTTTAAAAACAATTTTCTTCCCAGTATTATTAGCGGGCGTACTATTTTACATTTTGCATCCATTCGTTTCGCTTTTAGAAAAGAAAGGTGTTTCAAGAATTGTATCGATAGCCTCGATATACTTAATAGTAATTGGATTATTTGTGTTTTTAGTTTTAACCGTTATTCCTATTATTAAAGATCAAATTGACGCATTAATAGATAACTTACCGTATTTCGGTCATGAAATTGAACGAGCAGCACGTAGATTTGGGGAAAGTAATTTACTCGGTAAAATTCAGGAGAATTTAAATATTAATGTTGCGAATATGGTAAAAGACTATACAGTTGATTTTACGAAATCTTTATCATCAGTAACAGGAAATGTAACTGGATTTTTAAGTACTATTACAGAGGTCGTTTTAACGTTTGTAATGGTTCCGTTTATATTGTTCTATCTTTTAAAAGATGGTGAGCAATTACCGAATCACTTTTTAAAGTTTATTTCAGAACAAAGACGACCAGCAGCGATGAGAATACTAGACGATATGCATTATGCGATTAGCTCGTATATTAGAGGACAAATTATCGTTAGCTTATTTATCGGTATTATGCTATTAATTGGTTACCTTATTATCGGTATTAAATATGCGGTACTACTCGCTATTTTAGCGATGATTGTAAATATCGTTCCGTACGTAGGCCCGATCATTGCAATTACACCAGCGTTAATTATCGCATTTATTGACTCGCCAGCAATGGTTTTAAAGGTAATTATCGTAATGATGGTCGTACAATTAGCAGAAGGCAAATTTATTTCTCCGCAAGTCATGGGGAAAAAGTTAGATATTCATCCGATTACTATCATCTTTATTATTTTAACTGCAGGAAATTTATTTGGAATTATGGGGATTATTTTAGCAATTCCAGGGTATGCGATATTAAAGGTGTTAGTGACGCATGGTTATCGATTTGTTAAGTTGAATACGTGAAAAAAAGAGCTGAAACAGAGAAGATAGATTAATCTTCTCTGTTTTTTTGTATTTGTTGCATTAATAATAATAATGGTGCTAAACATCTGTCTAATACTCTGTAAGTGATCTGTCGGGCTGTTGCTTCTTCAAAGTTAAGGGAATAACAATGCTTAGAGAAGTGTGTGTGCTATTTCCAATGATCTATTTCAAGGAAGGCTTTCCATGTTTTAAAAACTAATTTGATTGGACAACTTAAAGAATAGTGTTTTTTCGGCTTGATTATGATGTAATGCTACACATATAAGGAAAACTTATCGATTATTATAATTAATAAATATTCCATTTATTATATTTAATGGTGTAAGATAATAGTGTATTCTAAAAATAAAGAGTATTGAAAATTTATAATAGGAGAGGATTTTATGATTCTTGGTTTACATCATGTTCAGATAACTATTCCAAAAGGCGCCGAACTAGAGGGGAAAAAATTTTATTGTGAAATTCTTGGTCTCACTGAGAAAGAAAAGCCCGAATCATTAAAGGGGCGTGGAGGGTTTTGGTTAAAAGTGGCAGATAGAGAAGTACATATAGGTACAGAAGATGATTTTGATCGGCTAAAAACAAAAGCCCATATTGCTTATCAAGTAGAGGATATATCGTATTGGAGAAATGTGTTGGAACAAAATGAAATTCAGATAATTGAAGGGGTACCTATACCTGGTTTTGAACGTTTTGAGTTTAGAGATCCATTTGGAAACAGAGTAGAAATGATTCAAGAAATGTAGTCGCTCCATTAGCTGATTGATATAAAGGAAAGAAATAGTACTTTAATATAAAACTGAAAATTCTATTTTTTTATTAAGGTAAAATGTGATAAACTGTAAAAAATAACGAAAAGCGATGAAAGAGAATAGTACATATTCGAAACTTTTCAGAGAGCTGATGTGTGGTGGGAATCAGCAAGGAATGAATATGGAATGGGCTCTGGAGCTTCTAACTGAAATGAGTAGGTAAAGACGGTTACTTCCCGTTATTGAAGTGTGAAGTGAGCTATAAAGATAGCTAATTAAGGTGGTACCGCGGGAGTCTCTCGTCCTTTTTTAAGGATGAGGGGCTCTTTTGTTTTGAGAAAGGAGGAGTTAGGATGAGTGACAAAATAATGTTAACAGGAATTAAGCCGACGGGTTATCCGCATTTAGGAAATTATATTGGTGCAATTAAACCTGCGTTGCAAATGTCAAAGAAGAATGAAGGAAAAGCATTGTATTTTATAGCGGATTATCATGCGTTAAATGCTGTGCATGATCCGAGTCAGTTCAGTAGTTATACGAAAGAGGTAGCAGCTACTTGGTTATCACTTGGACTTGGGGAAGATGTTATTTTTTATCGGCAAACAGAAGTACCAGAGATTCTAGAATTAGCTTGGATATTAGCTTGTCTAACTCCGAAAGGGCTTATGAACCGTGCTCATGCGTATAAAGCGAAGGTAGAGCAAAATAAAGAAGCGGGTTTGGAGGTCGATGCCGGAGTGAATATGGGGTTATATACGTATCCGATATTAATGGCAGCTGACATATTACTATTTCAAGCTACGCATGTACCTGTTGGAAAAGATCAAATTCAGCATATTGAAATCGCGCGCGATATTGCGACGTATTTTAATCATACATTCGGCACGACATTTAAACTCCCAGAGTATGTCATACAAGAAGAAGGTGCAATCTTACCTGGTCTTGATGGAAGAAAGATGAGTAAAAGTTATGGGAATGTTATCCCGTTATTTGCGGAGCAAGAAAAACTACGAAAGTTAATATTTAAAATCAAAACAGATTCTTCACTTCCAAATGAACCGAAAGAACTAGAAACGTTATTTACAATTTATAAAGAATTTGCGACAGAGGGTGAAATGCAGTCGTTACGTGAAAAATATGAGACTGGAATCGGATGGGGCGATGTGAAAAAAGAGTTATTCCGCGTTGTAGACCGTGAATTAGCTAGGCCACGTGAGAAATATACTATGTATATGAATGAACCGAATTTATTATATGAAGCGTTGGAAAAAGGTGCTGAGAAGGCACGGGCTATTGCGAAGGTAAATTTAACAGAAATTAAGAAACGGATTGGATTTGAGAGGGAGCGCTGAGCGTTCCCTCTTTTTTCTCTATAACTTATTCGTCATATCGATGAGTAAAGCAAAGAGTTCGCATATTCTTTTGAAACTTTTTAGTTGCATATGTTAAAAAGTATGCTACTATAGGGTTACTTATTAAACTTGTTTAATAAGTATAATTAAAGTCACTTATTAAAGATGTTTAATAAGCAGGGTTCATTTGATTACGAAGGAGATGATTGTATGAAAACAGAAAAAGAAAAGATGTTAGCGGGAGAAATGTATATTGCGGATGACGAAGAATTAGTAACTGATAGGGTGGAGGCAAAACGTTTAACACGCCTTTATAACGAGGCGATGGAGACAGGAGATGAGAGGCGTTTTACATTATTAAATCAGCTTTTAGGTTCTTCAGCTGATGGGAAAGCCCAAATTAATCCTGATTTTCGCTGTGATTACGGCTATAATATCCATGTTGGAAAGAGCTTTTTTGCAAATTTCAATTGTGTGATTTTGGATGTTTGTGAAGTTCGAATCGGTGATCATTGTATGTTTGCACCTGGGGTTCACATTTACACTGCTACGCATTCTTTACACCCGATAGAGCGGAACTCTGGCAAAGAATATGGGAAGCCTGTAAAGATTGGTAACAATGTTTGGGTTGGCGGGGGCGCTATTATTAACCCTGGTATTTCAATTGGAGACAACGCTGTAATTGCTTCAGGGGCAGTTGTGACAAAAGATGTACCTAATAATGTAGTAGTTGGTGGTAATCCAGCTAAAGTGATTAAAACGATAGACTTATAGAAATCGTTTTTTATGAGTGCATGAATAAACTGATGTCGTATCGTATAGACAATGTGAAAGGTGTTTCATATAAAGAAAAATAGTGCGGAAAATCGTACGAAGACATTACTTACTTCTTGAAACGCTCTTTTTCGTATTTATTTTGCCGGTTTTCTCGTTTGCTGTAAGTTGCTATCATCGGTTATACAACAGCCTTTTTAGTCGGCTAGGTATACTAGGGGAATCATTCGGAATACGTAATACCTTGTTAGCTGTTTTATTATTTGTTCTCTTATCTGGAATTGTATGAATGCATCAAGCAAAACAGAGAGTGCGTGCATCGGAAATATATCATCTTTATTGCTTTAGAAAATGATGTATGATATATTGTCAACGCAACTTATTAAAAGGGTTTAATAAGTATGTTGATTAAGGTGGTGAGCGATTTGAGTGAACAGTTTGTTACTCAAAAATCGATTAAAGAGACAATCCTTCGTGGCATTCGTAAAGTTCTTTTAGAGCGAGGTAGTGCAACGAAAGTTGAGCTTAGTAATACATTAGAAATCAGTTTTCCAACGATAAGTAAATTTATAGAAAAAATGAAACAAGACGGTGAAGTCACTTTAGCTGGTTTAGATGATTCAAGTGGTGGAAGAAGAGCGAAACGATATGAATATAATCCAGAATATATGTTAGGTTTAGCGATATTTTTAGAAAAAAATGAAACAAACTATACAATTTTCAACTGTTTAGGGGAAGTAAAAGAACAAGGAAGTACTTCAAGTATGTTAATTGATACGGGCGTAAATATATTATCTAAACATATTGAAGGTCTTATCACTACATTCCCGAAAATAAGCTCTATATCAATAGGTGTGCCTGGTTCGGTTGATAATGGTCGTATTTTTTATATTCCTGGATATGAAAAGTTCCAAAATTTTAATTTGAAAAGTCATTTGGAGGAACAGTTTTCTATACCAGTAGTAATCGAAAACGATATGAATGCCGCAGTACTCGGTTATCATAAAAATACTGGAAATAATGAAAACTCCTCTCTTGTATATTTGTATTCAGGTCAAAATGGACCAGGTGCGGGGATTATGGTAAATGGAGACGTCGTACGAGGGAGTACGTTTTTCTCAGGAGAGATATCTTTCGTACCGCAGTATGATAATAAAAATTTCTTACAAGCTTTGAGAAGTGAAGATTCGAATAATCCAGAGGAATATAATATAGATGCTATTACTCGTTTAATAGCTACATGTATAGCTATTATTAACCCTCATGCCTTTATCTTCTGTGATGATGAAGTGAATCAATTTGTTATAGATCAAATTGTAAAAAGTTGTCCGCAGTACATTCCGGCAGAACATATCCCGAAAATAACAGTGAGCAATTGGAAAGAAGATTATTTATATGGATTAAAAAGCCTTGGACTTGATCTTATGATTACGAGAACAAATAAAGAAAATTAAATGTCCTGGCAACGAAGCATCCAATTGTCAGTTGAATAACATAAAAGAAAAGGTGCCAATTATGAAAATTGAACATGTAGCAATTTGGGTGAATGATTTAGTAGGAATGCGTGATTTTTATAAACAATATTTTAATGGTGAAGAAAATAGCTTATATCATAATTCGAAAAAGCAATTTAAATCTTATTTTATAACTTTTGAAGGTGGTGCGCGTCTAGAACTTATGAAGCGGGTAGGGATAGAGGATGCATTACAAACAGAAACAATAGGATATGCGCATATTGCTTTTTCTGTAGGTAGTAAAGAAAAGGTGAACGAATTAACGAATACATTAAGAGAAGCAGGATACGCTGTGTTAAATGGCCCGCGTACTACAGGGGATGGTTACTACGAAAGTGTAGTAAGTGATCCTGAAGGAAATCAGATTGAGATAACGATCTAACATGAACAACCTCATTTCGCATTATCATGACGGGGAATGAGGCTGTTTTATTTTTATCTTTAATTGGAGTGATGAAAATCGCGAAGAATCCCCTCAATAACTGGATGAAGAGTACTAGGTAATTCATCAAGCGGAAAGAAACGTAATTCTTTTGATTCTGTTTGATCACATACAAGCTCACCGTGAAATTCTCGGCAAATATAAACAACGAGTACACCGTGTACTTGATCGCCGTTTGGGTAGATTTGAAAGAAATCTGGTCCTGAATATGTACGGAATAGTTCTGGATTTTTAATAATAAGTCCAGTTTCTTCATATACTTCTCGTTTTAAAGCGTCTTCTAACGTTTCGTTATATTCTAAGGCGCCGCCAATGATGCCCCAGCGGTTGAAGTCTGTACGGAGCTGCAATAATATTTCATTTTTCTCATTTACTATAATAGCGTGTGAACCTATTAAAATTAGTGGATGATTTCCTACTAAATTTCTCATGTCTTCGATATACCCCATAGTTGTTCTCCTTATAGCTAATAATAATTAGGAAGTTCTTTTAACATTCTTTCTGTTTTACGTGCTGTAAAGGCTAAGTTATGGTCATCTTTCGTTCTGAAAAATAATGTGCGTAAAAAGGTTTTAATGTTGGCGCATAAAATACAATATTCATTTAACGAAAGGCGTTTTCTAATTTGGGGAAGCCTTTTTATTTTTTTTTGAATAATAGAAATTAACTCATCTTGCGGGAAGTCATGATACAGCATTGCTAGTAATGGCGTAACAATTCGTTCATCTTCGTTATTATGAAAAAGGTCAGATGGAATGAAGATTTTATTTAATAAGCAATGAATTAATTCTTCATACCATTCAAAGGTCGTATAAGAATTGTGGACAATTTCAGTAAAGGCATCAGATACGTGAGCAAGACAATGAGCCCATCCTTTATTTTCAATATAGCCTCGGAAATCTGTTTCTAAGTTTGTGTATGTAATGAGTTTGGTTTTTATTTCTTCAATATCCTCCTCTGTACAAAAGTAGTGCGAATTAGCGAATTGGAGTATTAACGCAATTAACGAAACAGTGTAAGAACGTGTGAAAACCCCATCTGAATGCGGGGAGTAAATGTCACAATATAAATATTCATCACTTAAACAAGTTTGCAACAGTAATTTCAGTTGATCATCCATAAGGAATTCATGATGAATAAAATGCACAAAACATTTATATATAAGCTGGTAACGAACGTAACTATCAGTCGTTCCAATATACTGAAGCATATGGAGCGTTAATTCATTTATATCTATATGTCGCAGTTGCGTATAGTCATTTTGTTGTATAAGCTCTAACTGTTGTTGCAGCGCTGTAATATCCAATGGAGAACCTCCTCCGCACTTTAAAGATGCGATGTTTTCTAGTATTCTATATATTCAAGGACAATCCTGCTCATGCAAGGAGAACAAGTAGAAATTCAAGTATGACATAGATGAGGGAAGTATATGACGACTATAGAACAGTTAGAAAAACATTTTAAAATAAGAAGAAATGCTTCTTCTATCATGATAAAAGAAAATAATGCAGAGATTTTTACAGAAGAGCAATTAAAGGAAATCATGCAATATTGCGTTGCTGAGGCTGAAGAAGAGGGAATAGAAAACTTACATTTTGAGATTTCTTCGAAAAGCCCCAATTATAATATGTATAAAAAATGTTTTGAAACGTACTCTTTTGAATATGTTACTGAAAACATCATTGTGTTTAAGGATCTATATAAAGTAGAAGATGTAGAAAGTGAAATTGATTTTAAGTTGATTGAAGAAGTAGGAGAAGATGCTTTTTATTCTCTTTGGAGTGAGATGACGGAAGAACAAGTCACTTATGATCAATTTGGAAATATGATGCTACAAGAAATTGGTGAGCAATGGAAAGAACATTGTTTAACAGCGAGTGTAGGTGAAGAGCTGATAGGAATTGTAATCCCGCATATTGAAAAGGGGACGTTAGAAGAAGGAAAACTTATGTATTTCGCAGTCGCTCCAAATATGAGAAATAAAGGGTATGAAGCAGCATTCTTTACAGGGGCAATGTTTGTTTTAAAAGAAATAGGTGCATCTTATTATATCGGTGAGGCAAATGTACAAAATGAGTGGATGAAGGATGTTTTTGAAGAGAATGGATGTCAGCTGCTTAGTTCAACTGAGAGATATGTGAGAAAGTTTTAGGAGGATGAATGATGTATACTCTCGAACTCGTATAGCGGGAGGGGACTATATATGTTAAAGAAATCCATGTATTCATTCGTGTTATTGTATCCAAATGTATTGTTAGAAGGCTGGAATATTGAAAAAGTTTCAGAACGTTATGAAGGTGAAAAGTGGGGAACTTTTTGGTTTCAGGTTGTTACTCCAACTGGGATGTTTCGAGTAAAGGAATTTTTTCTCGATATAATGGAACCAGTATTTCCGGATAGCTGTATTTCTCAAGCAAAAGGAGATTGTTTTCAATATAAAGGGCTTGTGTATTGGAAAGGTATAAATTATAAAGGAAAAGAAAGTTACGTTACATCTATATGGAAAACACAAGTTGAAATTTCTGTTGATCATGGATATGTAAACCAAGACGAAATGGAACGATTTCTATTTGAATTACAACCAGTAAATATGGAGCTTGGGAAAACGATATTACATACACTATTTCACTTATTAAGCTTTCAAGCGAAGAGAAGTGAAATGGGTGAGATAGGAAGATGTAGAGAGTGGAATGCTCCAGATGACGTATCCTATGTAAAATTGTCAATTCATGAAAAGCTAAGTTGGAAACTCGAATCGGTCGGTTTCGGAAATGACGAAACGCAGTATGTATACTGGGACGAAGTTAATAAACTATATGCACTTTGGGTTTGTAGACATAAAAACAAAGCGTATTATCCTATTTCTTCATGGACAATGAATTATGGCCCAAAACAAATTATAAATGGATTAGAGTTTTATTCGCACCCTGATCGCGGGACAGTTGTATATGAAGATTCAGGTGATGAACAAATCGCATATGTATTTCGAGGGAATCCGTGCACAACTTATGAACAAGTAAAAGAACTTTTTGCCTCTTTGTAAGATAAAAAGAAAAATGAGAACGACAAAGTAGATATTCGTATAATACAATAGGATAAGATTCGATTATAAGAGAAAGCGTTGGTGAAAGAATGGGGCAGCAAAGACATTGGTTACAAGCAACTGTAGAAAGAAATGAAGATAATACGTTACAAATAAAGTGGGAAAATCATATAGAAGAAGTTTGCATTTATTGGAGTACTTCGCCAGATCATATTGAAGAAAATGGAGAATTACTTGCAACGGTAAATGGAGAATCATCATATACAATTGAAAACCCGAGCGAAAATGAGCGTCCATATTTTAGACTAGTAGGTAGTAATGGACAAGCAGTAACAGTAGCTGAGCGTAGATTGCCATTACAAGGCGCGTTTAACTTCCGTGATATGGGAGGATATGAAACGCTTGAAGGCCGTAAAGTAAAATGGGGCAAATTGTACCGCTCTGAAGAATTAGCAGGATTAACAGAGTGGGATATCGACTATTTACAAAAGTCTGGCTTAAAGTTAATTTGCGATTACCGTACAGACTTTGAAGTGAAGCATAAGCCAAACCCTGAGATTACAGGAGCTCGTCAAGTGTGCTTACCAGTTATGCAAGATTTAGCAAAAGACTTAAATATAAATGAGTTTTTCCAAGTTGGTGACCTTTCTATGTTAGGGAAACCAGGTGAATACCTTGTGAAAATGAATCAAGATTTCGTAAGTGGTAATGAAGCATTTGTGAGCTTCTTAAACTTAGCGCAAAACCCGGAAAACTTACCGTTAGTAAACCATTGTACAGCTGGAAAAGACCGTACTGGATTTGGATCAGCATTATTATTACTTTTACTAGGTGTACCAAAGAAAACAGTAATGGAAGATTATTTACTAAGTAACGGTTTCCGTGAAAAGTTAAACGAGAAAATGATGGCCTTTTTAGGCGCAAAACTACAAAATGATGAGAGTAGAGCGATATTGGGTGCGATGTTTGAAGCACGCACTGAGTATTTACAAGCTGCGATTGATGAATTAAAAAAGCAATACGGTTCAGTTGAAGCGTATGCTGAAAAAGCACTTGGCTTTACGAAAGAGTCGTTAGAAGAAATGAAAGAGTTATTGTTAGAGGATAAATAAGAATTTGGGAGGCTGATTGGATTAGCCTCCTTTTCTTATTGTTGTTATAATTTTGCTAATGAGGATGTTGTGCAACGAAGAGAGAATGGATGAAAAGAACTTACGAATCGGGGGATAAAATGATTCATACACGTGGAAAAGCAGAGGGGTTAAGAGAAAAGCTAGCAACAATACTAAGGCAAGATTATAAGGAATTAGCTGTTCAGGATTTAAAGGTGATTGGAACGGGAGTGCAAAATATTGTTTTTCGAGGAGATTCAGAAAAGGGATCTTTAGCTTTTCGAGTGCCATGGGAAAAAGAAGTAGAAAATATAAATGAAGATTTATTTAATAGTCGGATTTCATTGCAAAAGGAAGCAGAGCTTTCTAAGTATTGTCATTCAAAAGGTATTTCAGTGCCAAAGATACACGGATTGCATCTTTCTGCCGAACTTGATTTTTTAATTTCGGATTGTGTGTATACTGATCATATGCCAATTTCTGCGCACAAAATAGGAGAGTTAGTGAGCAAGCTTCATAGCATGCCAATTGATGATTTGCATTACGAACAAAATATTAGAGAGCCCATTAGTAAGTATATAGCAGAACGAATTGTGAAACGGATAGAAGGGTTTAATACAATTACGAACTGTGGAATGAAACTTCCAGATATAAAAACAATTGAACATATTCTTAGTACAGCGGATCATGAAAAGAGTTTACTACATATGGACATTCGACCAGCCAATTTAATCGGGTATAATGGAGAAGTTAAAGCAATAGTTGATTGGGATAACGCTTTAATTGGTCATCCATTACTGGAGCTTATGAGAATAGCTGAAACAAATGAGGTTAGTTGGGATGAATTTAAAGATGGATATAAGAATGATAGTATCTTTAACGCTACTTCTCATATCGTTAGTTTATTTTATAGGTTAGATACAGCGGTCATGCTTGCAAACTTATTTATAGCACATTTGAAAATAGAAGATAAAGGTGTATTCTATAAAGAGCGGGTTAAAGCAATCCATCACGAAATATATAAAAGTTTATAAGCTATGAGAATAAATTTTTGAAATAGAATTGAGGAGAAAGAACATCATGAAATACAAAGTTATATTATTCGACGTAGACGATACATTATTAGATTTCCCTGAAACGGAAAAACACGCATTACACAATGCGTTTGAAAAGTTTGGTATGCCTACAGGGTATAGTGATTATCTTGCAAGTTATAAAGAGATTAGTAATGGGTTATGGAGAGATTTAGAAAATAAAATGATTACGTTAAGTGAATTAGCGGTAGATCGATTTAGACAATTATTTGCCCTTCATAATATAGAAGTAGATGCGCAGCAATTTAGTGATGTATATCTTGAAAACTTAGGGAAAGAAGTACATCTTATAGAAGGTGCAGTGCAATTATGTGAGAATCTACAAGATTGCAAGCTAGGCATCATTACGAATGGATATACGAAGGTGCAACAATCTAGAATCGGAAATTCGCCTTTATGTAATTTCTTTGATCATATTATTATTTCAGAAGAGGTTGGTCATCAAAAACCAGCACGTGAGATTTTTGATTATGCATTTGAAAAGTTTGGGATTACGGATAAATCAAGTGTACTAATGGTTGGAGATTCGCTCACTTCTGATATGAAAGGCGGAGAAGATTACGGCATTGATACGTGTTGGTATAATCCGAGTTTGAAAGAGAATAAGGCAAGTGTTAAGCCAACTTATGAAGTGGAGAGCCTGCTGCAAATTTTAGAACTTGTAGAAGTGGCGGAAGAAAAGGTAGCTTCATTTTAATCGTGTCGATATTTGTTGATAAGTCGATATTCTTTGTCGAATCGTCGATATATCGAAAAAATCGTTGATATATTTTGAATTGCTCCGGTCAATTTAGGAAAGAGCTGTGTAACAACTAGAGGTGAATAAAGAATGTTAACGTTTTTATTTGAGTTAGACAAGAATATCCCGCAAAAGGATGAACCATGGTATGATGCCTATTCAAAGGGCTTTATCGAAGGGGATGTAACGATTCACGCGAGTAACAGCGTATTTTTTCAAAAGTCATGTGTGAAGGTCGCAGAGCTCGGCATTTATTTAGGACAGTGGATGGAGCAAGTGCAACATGGGCAGAATGTACATATGAATTATGAAACGCCTGACCGTGAAGAGATCATTCTTAGTTTCTCTTATGAAGAGGACAATCAGTGGAGAGTTTCTTCCAGTTGGCAACAATTTGAGCTTCAGGAGAGTATCTCTACTACAACAGTAGTGGAGAGTGTTCAACGCTATTTATATGAGTTAAATAAAGAACTGCGCGCAATAGAATATCCTGTGACGTTTGATCAGTACTTAAGAGGAGAGCAAATGATGCAGCTTTCTTACAAACGACTGTGTGATAGTAAAGCGGATACGACGTCAATAGAGGTTTATAATGAAAGCGAAAGAGTAGGAGCAGTACGGGGCTATTATAAAAATACGTTGATGAAAGTGCTAGACTTTATTCCGAAAGTCGGTAGTAATATCATTTATGAAATAAAGGATAGTAAGGACAATATTCGCGTTATTGCAAAGGATGTAAGTAGGCAGCGCCAAAGAAGGATTTTAGTAACGTACAAAGATAATCATGATGTAGAGCATGAAATACTTGTATGTGACGGAAAGTTATTAGATGCAAATTTTTTATTTACCTTTACATATAAGGCGGAAGAATTTGTTATTCATAAAACTACTTTTGGGATGGGAAAGTTATTACGAAAGGGCTATGTAATTGCAGATTGGAATATTCGTCTTGAGGAAGATATGTATCACATCGAGATGAATGTATACGATGAAGATTATATAGAAGACCAATATTTACTGTTGGGCGTATTTCATACGGTTTTGTATGGGTGATAGTTGTATAAATGAAAAATACCGGCATTCTTTGTGAAAAGAATGCCGGTATTTCTTATTCATCCTCAAAAATAAAAACTTCATCAATCGTACTTTGAAGTGCCTTCGCTATATCGTGAGCAAGCTGCAAGGAAGGGTTGTATTTTCCTTTTTCAAGGTGGCTAATTGTTTCACGACGTACACCAACGCTCTTTGCTAACTCTTCTTGTGTCATGTTCAATTTAGCGCGATATTCTTTTATTTTCGTTACGAACGCCATGGTGCATCTTCCATTTCGTCAACAGGTTTATCGTAAAAGAACATAGAGAACCCGAACGTAAGAATGAGTGTGCTGAAAATAAGGGCGATATCAATCTCTTGTAGTACTGGGTTTGGAAATAACATTTCAATAAACAGAATGATAGCAGTAGTTAGTAATGTAACGATAAAAGCATTACGGCACGATTTATTGACGATTTGTTCAAATAGTTCATCGTGTTGAACCGTTCTATACGTTGTGAAAAAGGAGAAGAAACAAAACATAGTAAACAATCCTTTTTCATAAAAAAAGCCGAGGAAACCGAAGAAACCGAGAAACCCTAAATATTTTATCCAAGTTGTTTTCATGATAGATTCTCCTTTCAATGTTAGAAATAAATCACGTTACGTTATAAATATATCACATATGGATAGAAATGGTAATAATAGTTTTCCAGTTTACTTCATAATAATAGTAAAAAGAGGAAATATACTGCGAAATAAAGAGGATAATATTGTAAAATGGTTGTAAGGAGGGGGAGGAAGGTATGCTAACTTGGATCATGGTCGTTGTATTACTTGTAGTGATTACTGTAGTCGCGACGGTGTTAATTGGGCGAAATGGTGATGCAAATTATAGTAAAGCGACAAAGGGGAATATTAGAAGGCTTACGATGATTTATATTATACTAGCTGTCGTTTTAATCGTTGGATTAGGTTTGTATATTTATTTTAAAGGTTAAAAAACTGAAAAATACAAAAATCTGAAAATAGAAGTATGCTATAATGTTGATATAGTTATTTGGTAATTAAGGAAAGGATTGGATGGAATGATTGAGATTACGAATGTGTCAAAAAGTTATAATGGTTCTACCTATGCAGTAAAAGATTTAAGTTTATCTGTGCCTAGCGGAGAAATCTTTGGATTTTTAGGACCGAATGGTGCCGGTAAATCAACGACAATTAAGATGATTACTGGTATCCATGGGGTGGACAAAGGGACGATTACGATTAATGGTATAGATATTATGAAAAATCCGATGGAAGCGAAAAGGACGTTTGGTTATGTCCCAGATAGTCCAGATATGTTTTTACGATTAAAGGGAATTGAATATTTAAACTTTATGGCAGATATGTATGAAGTGCCGAAAGAAGTACGCCAAGAACGAATCGAGTCTTTAGCGAAGAAATTTGATCTTTACAATGCGTTATCGGATCAAATACAAAGTTACTCGCACGGTATGAGACAAAAGATTGTTATTATTGGTGTGCTCGTGCATGAGCCAGATGTATGGATTTTAGATGAACCGTTAACGGGGCTGGATCCGAAATCTGCATATATTTTAAAAGAAATGATGAGAGAACATGCGGATAAAGGAAAGATTGTATTCTTCTCTACACACGTATTAGAAGTGGCAGAAAAATTATGTGACCGCGTCGCAATTATTAATAAGGGGAATTTGCAGTTCAAAGGGAATTTAGATGAAATGAGAGATCATTTTAAATCCAATGAATCACTTGAAAAAATGTTCTTGGAGATGACGGGCAATGAGTAAAATTTGGACGTTAACGAAAGTATTATTGAAATTAAATTATGCAGATTTTATAACAGATAAGAAGAAGCGATGGGCGTATGTATTTTCATTTGCGGCTATTTTATTTGTCGGATTTTTACTGTTTGGTTCTATCACGCATGCAATGTATGAGGGAATGATACATTTAGGGCAAGATCCAGGAATGATTATCGCAATGGGACTTGCGATTGCGAGTATATGGGTATTTTTAATGAGTATTACGAACATTTTAACTGTATTTTACTACAGCAATGACATTGAAATGTTATTACCATTACCGTTAAAACCAGCGCAAATTATTTCAGCCAAATTTTTAACCGTATTAATTACACAATATGTAATGAGTTCATTTATTTTATTACCAATCTTCATTACATACGGTTTAAAAAGTGGCGCATTTATTACATATTACATATATATGATTTTCATTTACTTACTCTTCCCAATTGTGCCGTTAGTATTAGCTTCATTACTCATGACAGTTATTATGAGGTATACAAATATAGGGAAAAATAAAGACCGAGGAAATATATTTATTGGAATCGTAAGTATACTATTTATTGTAGGAATTAACGTATTTTTGCAGTGGAAAAATAAAAGTTCGTTTTCTGAAGATGCAATTGCGGATTACCTTGCAAACAACCAATCTTCTCTTTTAGTACAAATGACAAACTATTTTCCAACTACATATTTTGGAGCAGTAGCATTAGTAGAAAATGCAAATTGGAAGGGTCCTTTATACGTAATAATCTTTGCAGTTATTTCATTTGTATTTTTTGTGTTGTTTTATTACATTGCAGAGCGTACATATTTAAAAGGGGTTATTGGACTTTCAACGAGTACAGCAAAAAAAGAAGTCATTTCAGCAGAAGGCTTACAGAAATCTACGGTACAAAGTTCACATTTGAAAGCATATGTGAAAAAAGAATTTAAAACGTTATTCCGTACACCACAATTTTTCTTAAATTGTATCGTACAAACTTTCGTTATGCCGATTATGTTGTTCTTCATTTTATTCGTGCAAGATGGGAATTTAAAATGGATCATGGGATATATTGATAATCCAAAATCAGCAGGACTTGCAATTGGTGTTGGCCTTTGTGCCTCTCTATTTTTAATGGGAAGTAATGTCATCGCAACAACTTCATTCTCACGTGATGGAAGCTCTTGGTTTGTAAATCGATATTTACCTGTAAAAGCTTCGGATATCTTTTTTGCAAAAGCAATCACGGCTTGGTTAATTAATGTAATTATTTTAGCAGTGTTCGGTATTACGATGGCAGTTGTAGCGGGAATTTCTCCAGTATTTATGGTTCTTTGGTTCTTATTAAGTGCGAACGGTTTATTACTAATTAATTTAATCGGCACACGCTGGGATGCACAAACTGCAGATATACATTGGGATACAGAGCAGAAATTATTTAAGAGCCGCTATACAACTTTGTGGAATTTTTTAGCTAATATTTTAATAGCTTTAGTTATTGTAGCGGGAGTAAGTCTATTATACTTCTTCCTTCATGTCGGACTGTGGGTTATGTTTATCGTTTTATTTGTAATGTTTACGATTGTAAATTATATCTTTATTAAAATTTTAAAATTAGGTGCAGAACGTATATTGTCAAATATTGAATAAAAAGATAGATCCTCTGTATTCGTGCAGAGGATTTATCCATAGGTGGAGGAGAAAAGGTGAAGAAAATAGCAATTGTAACAGGGGCAACTCGTCTGAATGGAATTGGTGCAGCTGTATGCAAGGTGCTTGCTCAAAAAGGAATAGACATTTTTTTCACGTACTGGTCTCAGTAGGATAAAGCGATGCCGTGGGGAATGCATGACAAAGAGCCCTTTTTGTTGAAAGAGGAGATTGAAAGTTTAGGTGTGCGCTGTGAAATGGCAGAAATCAATTTATCGCAGTCATATTCGCCAAACCGTTTGTTTTATATGGTATCAGAACGGTTAGGTGATCCATCTATTTTAATTAATAATGCAGCGTATGCTACTCATACGAGAATCGAAGAATTAAATGTAGAGCAGTTAGATAAACATTATACAGTAAATGTTCGCGCTACTATGTTATTAAGTTCATTATTTATAAAACATTATGCAAGCAAGGCGAGTGGCCGTATTATTAATCTTACTTCAGGGCAGTCACTCGGGCCAATGCCTGAGGAACTAGCATACGTAGCGACGAAAGGAGCAATTGAAGCATTTACAAAATCAGTAGCACCAGTTGCGATGGAGAAGGGGATTACAGTGAATGCTGTTGATCCAGGACCAACGAATACAGGATGGATTACAGAGGAGCTGAATCATCATTTAGTATGGAAGTTTCCACAAGGTAAAGTAGGAGAACCGGTGGATGCAGCACGCTTAATTTCTTTTTTAGTCAGTGAAGAAGCAAAATGGATTACAGGGCAAATTATTCATTCGAATGGTGGTTACTCATAAATATATTATGTTGACAATTGTTGAGAAACAAAAAAACGAAAGAAAATTTTATTTTTTTGTATAAATAAAATGTCAAGAAAGAGAAAAATTTGATAGAAGAGTATATCGTCATATGAGGATCGTAATTCTTTATATGACAATATACTCTTTTTCTTTTAGTAAAGAGAAGAAAAATGAAGTAGAAGAAACTCGAATATTTAAATTGTTTTATCGGTTTTTGTACGTATTATTATGAAGATTACTGTCGGGAAAATGATAATTCGTATGAAAAGGGATTTTTTAAGGGGAAATCGAATCGTAAAGGGGAGGATAAATTACGTAAACATAGGGGGATTTATATGAAAATGAAAAAGGTCGCTATCGCATCGATAACAATTGGTACAATGCTTACTATGGCAGCTTGTAGTCCTTCAGCAGATAAAGAGGCAGAAAAGAAAGAGCAAGTAACAGCGCAAAATGAAGGAGAGGCAAAAACGACAAGCGCAGACGAAGCATCAAAAACAACGAAAGATACTGAAAAAGAAACAAATACTTCTTCAAATGAAAAAACAGATAAAGATGCAAAAAATACGAAAGAATCATCAGGAACAGAAAGTAACGGTAAAACATCAACTCAAAATGAGAATGTAAAAACAAAAGAAAAAGAGACGACAGGAAAGACGAATGATCAAACGACTAGCGGGAAAACAACAGATCAAAGTACAAGTACAAACTCAGACGGAAAAACAACGAAAGATCCGAAGAAAAACGTAGCGGTGAAAACAAATGTAAAAGAAGTTGCGGCATTAATTGATAGTTTAGACAAGCAATTAGCTGCGAATCCGAAATTAGAAACAGTAAATAAACTTGGAAAACAAATTAATGCAAAGTGGGATGTAATTGAGAAAGAGTTAGAAACATCACACCCAGCTGAATCTAAAACAATTGGACAAAGTATGTATCCGTTAATTGTAGGAGCGGAGAAAGAAAAGATAGATATTACTAAAATGAAGTCATTGACGACGAAAACGAAAAAAGATTTAAATCAGTTATTAACGAAACTTTCGTAGTTTCAAAAGCCTACTTGTGGGAGTAGGCTTTTTTTATGTTGAGAGTGTAATGAAAGTTTATGGGAATCATAATGAAAAAGGATGGTGATAAGAGTGACAATCGATCGAATTTGTACAATTGGGCCAGCAAGTAATAATAAAGAAACGTTAGCGCAGTTAATAAGCAATGGTATGAAAATTGTTCGGCTAAATTTATCACATGGCACGCATGAAAGTCATAAAGATATTATTCGTTTAGTGAAATCGTTAGACGATTCTATTAAAATTTTAGGCGATGTACAAGGTCCTAAAATAAGGTTAGGTGAAATAAAAGGAGAACAAATTACGCTTCAGGCGGGAGATTCTTTTATTTTACATACGCAACCAGTTACAGGGAGTAGTACGGAAGCAAGTGTTGATTATGAAGGGATCGCGAATGATGTGAAAGTCGGAAGTAGAGTTTTAATGAATGATGGTGAAGTTGAGTTAATCGTAGAGAAGGTAAGTACGGATAAAATAGAAACAAAGGTCAAAGCAGGTGGTAATATCTCATCTCATAAAGGGGTGAACTTACCAGGCGCAATCGTTCGTTTACCGGCTATTACAGAGAAAGATAAACAAGATATTCAGTTTCTTTTAGAAGAGGGTGTTGATTTTATCGCATGTTCTTTCGTAAGAAAACCTAGCCATATAAAAGAAATACGAGATTTTATACAACAGTATAAAGAAACCTCACCTAATTTAATTGCAAAAATAGAAACGATGGAAGCGATCGAGAATTTTCAAGATATATGTAAAGAAGCAGATGGAATTATGATTGCAAGGGGCGATTTAGGAGTAGAGTTGCCGTATCAATTTGTTCCGCTCTTGCAGAAAATGATGATTCGGGAATGTAATCGAACGAATACATATGTTATTACAGCGACACAAATGCTTCAATCTATGGTAGATCATTCTATTCCAACAAGAGCTGAAGTAACTGATGTGTTTCAAGCTGTACTGGACGGAACGAATGCCGTTATGCTTTCTGCTGAAAGTGCATCAGGCGAGCATCCAATTGAAAGTGTAAAAACATTACGTCTCGTTTCAGAATTTGCTGAGCATGTGAAAAAAGAAGGTCCTTTTGTGATGAAAGATGTACTGGAATTGCTGCATAAGTCTTTGGATACGTGATGAATAAAAAAGAGGGCGGATATGCATCCGCCCTCGTCTGTTTCATTCCTATTCTTCTTGCTCTTGCTCATCCAAAATCTTTTCAAATGCAGCAGATACTTTATCAAACTCTTCATCATTTTCAATGTATGAGAATTCATTATCTTCTTCTACTTTTAAAAAGAAAATATCAATGTCTTCCTCAGTTTCTGTTTGGATATCCTCCACAAAGGCAACGGCAATATATTCTGCGCCTTCGACATCCATCGCTCCAAGTACTTCTACTTCTTGCTCTTCGTTATTTTCATCACTAAGAGTAAACACTTCGCCAACTTCAATATCAGACATATTCATTCTCCTCCTGTCCAACTCTAATCAATAGAGCGTTTAAACTGCATACATACTAATATAGTTTTCCATGAAAAATGAATTTCATACGTACGAAAAATCAAGTTCTACGTCTTTAGTATGCGTACCAGCTTATAAGGAGGATTATTTTTTACGTGTTATATCTCATAGTAACTACCTGATTAATCAAATGAGGGTATGTATTCATGCCCTCTTTTTTAAATAATAAAATAGTAGTGATATGTAAAGCAATCAATAGTAGTAAAGGTATCCCATAAAGGTTAACACGACTTAGAAATAAAAAACAAAAAGGAATCAATAAAAGATGATAGATCCCTGTAGTCCACTTTAGTGCTTGGATGTAGGTTTTCAAAGTGAATCCTCCTAAAATAAGTAATATCTATATATTACTTATTTTAGGAGGTAATTGGATATTAATTATTTGTAGATTTTAGTAGAATATAATTTTTTTATGTTAACTAATTATTGGTTATTTATAAAATAGAAAAACCAACTCAATAAGGGGAAGGGACGTTATCCACATTGATCAGAAAGTAAGTGAAAAATATTTGACTAGATTATTAAGTTAATCTCAGTTGTTTAAAAACTTGTATACGAGATTCTATAAAGGGATGAAGGTGCTTTTTATTTAAGGGATAATATATCCATTGCTTTTAGGGAACAGTAATTCAAAACTTAAAACAATGGAGGTTATCATAATGCAAAAAATGCTTTTTTCGTTCTTATGCATATTTTGTTTCGTAATTGGAAGTACTTTCACTGTTCATGCCTTTTCTCCAAAGCATTTACCGATTTCTCAAACGTCAGATCGATGGAAAATAGAAATTAAGCAACCTGAGAAAAAAACTGGTTTAGTTACATCTAAAAAGGATGTTTTTGATACGTATGGTTTCGAGGTTCAAGATATCGGGAAGGACGCTTATCATGTAACCGTTGAAGTATTTCGAAATGAACCAGATTCCCAGACGAAGTATGAACTTTTCACTTCTAAAAAAGATCATGTGTTAAGTAAAGAAGTTGCTTTTAATCATGCGAATTTTCCTATATCCGTTCAGTCTAATGAACTTGAAGTTATTATAACTTGGCAAGAAAAGCCTTCTAGGTTGCTAAAAGATGGACAAAAAGATTGTGAGTCGGAAAGAAAATATAAACAGACATTTACATTTAAAGATTAATAAATAACAGTAAAAACTCCATTATTAAATGGAGTTTTTAGCTTACATAGATTATGCTTTAGGAAGGATTCACAGCTATAACTTAATGGGTATATTACAATAATTATTAAATGTATTATCTTTCAAAGAAGAAAGCGGAACCTTCACCTCACTACCTTCCTTCATATTCCGGAGCACAACAGTTTCTGTACTAAGTTCGTCTTCCCCAATAATAAGCACATAAGGGATATTCTCTTTATTGGCATAATTAAGGGCACGTTTTAATTTGCGTCCTGCTAGTTCGAGTTCGATTTTTAAGGAAGTGGTAGAACGTAATTGCTGGACGATTTGTAAGCATTGCAATTCTGTCCCGAGCGGGATGATAAATACATCCGCTGTAGATGATATCGTTTCTTTCTGTGATAGTGCTGTATAAATAACGTCTAAACCGAATGAAATACCGACTGTTGGATAGCTCATATCATCACCGCGAAATGCGCCAATAATATTATCGTAACGACCACCGCTACCGATGCTAGATGTAATCGATCCATCTTTTAAAAAGATTTCATACACGGTACCTGTATACATTGTCAGTCCTCGCGCTAAAAACGGATTAAATATAGCATTTTCATTTATTCCAAGAGCGATTAAATATTGTTGTAATTGTTGTAATTCGTTTACTCCATCGGCAACGAGGGGATTATTGAAAGCTTCTTTAAAGTCAGCAATTGTAAGCTTTAGACAAGATAAAACAGTATTACATATCGTATCAGCCATTTCTTCAGAAATTCCGCGCTCTAATACATCTTTTCGTACACCATCTATCCCAATCTTTTCGATTTTGTCTAATGATAAAATGACGTCACTCGTTCGTTCAGTAAGGATGTTAATAGATTCGAGAATACCGTTTAACAATTTTCGGTTATTATATTGGATCGTTACTTCTAAGTTTAACGTTCGGAACAGTTCAAATGCCATGCTCATAAGTTCCGCTTCTGCCATGACAGACTCTACACCGACTATATCAACGTCACATTGTATAAACTCACGAAATCTTCCTTGTTTAATTGGCCCATCTCGAAATACTTTTCCAATTTCATACCGTTTAAAAGGGAGGCGGATGTTCGGATTCATTGCAACGACTTTTGCGAATGGAATTGTTAAATCATAGCGTAAGGCAAGGTTACGTTTTCCTTGATCCTGAAGCGTATATATTTCTTTTAAAATTTCATCACCACCGCCGTACTTGTATGACATAAGCTCATACATATTTAACGTTGGTGTCTCTAACGGTTTACAGCCATATCGTTCAAACGTATCTTCACAAGCTCTTTTAATTTTATTTCGCAACACTTGTTCCTCTGGTAAATAGTCTTTCGTTCCTTTTACATTTTTTATTTCCATTGTAATCACTCCTTTTTTTAATTAAAAAAAGCTATGCAGGTATAAAAATACCCACATAGCTTTATGAACGCTTCGTGGGTCAACAGGAAAAGCCCTGTACCCACGAAGAAAAATTTTTCTTCGGATACACGGCGTTACGTATGATGATGAAGTTGGAAAGAAGTATTAACATTTCGCATTACAAATCTCTCCTTAACATAAGTTTTTTTCAAAGTATATCAGATGATTTTTGAATTATCAATATTTTTAGTTTTGAAATATACGTGAAGTTATGTAGGAGAAGTGGAAAAGGGTGTATAATAAAACTTAATAATATGAAATAACCTTTTAAGGAGAACGTTATGAAAAAAGATAAAACAAATGCGATGCGAATATTAGATAAAGAAAAAATTGAATATTCGATGATGTCATATGATCCAGATGATGGGAAAATTGACGGCGTATCAGTAGCCGGGAAAATTGGACGAGAAGTGAAAGAAGTATATAAAACGTTAATCGCTCAAGGAAATAGTAAAAATTATCATGTGTTTATTATTCCGGTAGATGAGGAACTAAATTTAAAAGCTGCCGCAAAAGCAGTAAGTGAAAAGAAAATTGAAATGATTCCTGTAAAAGATATTACGAAAGTGTCAGGATACATTCGCGGCGGTTGTTCACCAGTCGGAATGAAGAAGTTATTTTCTACATGTATTGATGCGAGTGCTCAATCACTTGAAACAATCATTGTAAGCGGCGGGAAAATTGGTGTACAAATTGAGCTGAAAGTGGATGACTTGGTGAAAGTTACGAGAGCTCAGTTTGGTGAAATAACGAAATAATGATACATAGGAAAAGAAGTTCTAGTTTTATTAAGTTTAGATAAGAAGTTATAGGATAGTTAGTCCATTATGGGGCTGATTATCCTTTTTATTTACATACTGGATAAACTGAACCATTTGTTTGGCTTTGAGGGGGAGGACTTTAAATAAACAAGAAGAGTTACTCACAAAGATAGACAAAGGAAGGAAGAGTGTTTTAATGAAAGTTTAAGAAATGCCAGTATGTTTGAAAAAAACTATGCTAAGAGCATGCAAGATTTTATACAGTTTTTTTGCTAATCCAGTAACAAACAAGAACACTAAAACGATACCAGGATAGGAATGTATAAAACATGTATAGATTCATAGAAATAAAAAAGAAGGTTCCCTTGTGAGAGCAGGGTTCTCCTTTTTCCTTGCTACTGATAATGAGATGTTATATGAACTACATATGTATATAATATTCACCCGAAAATGAGATAGTTCTTGTTCGGCTAACTGACAAGATAGTTCAATAAGAAAAGGACTTTATAAATCAAAAAGAGAATGATGCTATATGGGTTTCTTTTTCCTTTCCCTCGAAAAAAAGGGAGTAAATTATAGAAAGTATTGAGCTTAATTTAGAATATTGTAGGGTGGTAAGTCGATGATAGGAATAAGTATAGCAACTAAGTGGGAATATGAAGCGACATTGGAATACTTTAGCATAAAAGATAACGAGCGTTTCGGTTATCCTTATGGCGAGTATTTCATGAGAACAATTAATGATACTGAACTTGTTTTTTATAGTACCGGTGTAAGAAAAGCAAATGGTGTTGGTGGTAATCAGTATATGATTTCTAAATTTAATTTAACTAAAGTAATCGTTGCTGGAACATGTGCAGGAATAGATGATAGGTTCAGTAATTTGGATATTTTTGTACCAGATAAAGCCGTTCAATATGATTGCACAGTAAAAGAAATTGAGCCTTTTATTAAACAATCCTTCATAGTCGATATCGATCTATCAAGATATGGAAATGATTTTTACACCGGAACAATTGGCACCGCTGATAAAGCAGTAGTTATGTGGAAGGACTATTTAGAACTTAAAGAAAACGAAATAATAATAGCTGATACAGAAGCGGGTGCAATTGCTTATATCTGTAAGAAGAATGATGTTGAGTGCATTATTATAAAAGGAATATCTGATTTTCAAACAGATGAAAGTAACTCTGATAAATTTGAATCGAACATTGAACAAATTAATGTTTATTTAGAAAACACCCCCAAAGTTATGAATAAAATATTTGGCGAATATTTAAAAAGATTTATTTAAATAAATTTAAAGTTAATAAAAAAGATAAAAATAGTCGATTTCCATTGTATTAGGAAATCAGCAAAGTTATCCAACTTCCAATAACGATAATTATGTAAATAAGCTGTTCACTGGATTCCCATAGAAAACTGTGATGAGATGAGATTTTTGATTTTGAAGTACTTCAAAATCTTAGCTAGGTGGCTATGTATCGGTACCCCACAATAAAAAGAGGCTGTCTCATAAGTCTCTTTCGAAGTAAGATCACATGAAATTGAAAAGGCAGAAACGTTATAAAATCAGCGTTTCTGCCTTTCGCTTTTTATTAGATTTTGGCTAAAAAGCACCTTTTGGGACAGACTCTTTGATTTTAGAGACATGTTTCCTAACAGTTGATTTTGTTAACGAAAGTCGACTTTAAATCTATATTTTGTGTGAAAAAAGAACATATAATAAAAGTATGAGGTGATGGTGTGAAGGAGATAAACATTCATAAAATAATTGCGGATAAGAGAAAAGAAAAGGGAATTACACAGGAAGAGTTAGCGGCGTATATCGGTATTACGAAGGCATCTGTTTCTAAGTGGGAGACAGGGCAGAGTTATCCGGATATTACATTTTTACCACTGTTAGCATCGTACTTTAATATAAGTATAGATGAACTAATCTGTTATACACCGCAAATGGAACCAGAAGATATTAGGGATTTATATCATAGACTAGCGGAAGCTTTTAGTGAAAAACCGTTTGATGAAGTAATGATGGAGTGCAGAGAAATAATTAAAAAATATTATTCTTGTTTTCCGTTATTACTTCAAATGGGACTACTTTTTATTAATCACCATATGTTAACAGAGGATACGGATAAAAGAATTGAAATGTTAGAAGAGGCAATGCATCTCTTTAGCAGAGTGCAGGAAGAAAGTGATGATGTTTCTCTTGTGAAAGAGGCGGTATCGTTTCAAGCAACTTGCTATCTTATACTCAATAAACCGAATGAAGTATTGCAATTGCTTGGCGAAACGATACGTCCTAACGTTCCAGAGGAAGATCTAATCGCACAGGCGCATCAAATGCTTGGAAATACTGAAAAGGCAAATGAAATAATGCAAATTAGTATGTATCAACATTTAATACAACTTGTTGCGACAATACCGAATTATGTAGTAATAAATGCCTCAAGCGCTGAAAAGGTAGAAGTAATTTTAAATAGAGCTTTTATGTTAATAGATATATATGAAATAGAAACATTGCATCCCAATATGACTTTAAAAGTATACTATGCTGCTGCGCAAGTATATTGTATGCAAGGCAATTTTGAAAGAGCATTAGAAATGTTACGGAAATATGCAGCGGTTTGTGCGGCGAGCTTTACAGTAAATAGTCTACATTTACATGGAGATTCTTATTTTGATGCGATTGATGGATGGTTTGCAGAATTTCCACTCGGCGCTAAAACAGTTAGAAATGAAGAGATTATAAAGCGAAGCATGTTACAAAGTATTGCAGAGAATCCAGTTTTCACTCCGATGAAAGATGAAAGAGAGTTCAAAAATATAATAGTGAGTTTGAAATTCAAATTAGATATAACTGAATAGAAGGAGGACTAATATAATGACCTTCGATGAATATGAAGTAGCGATAAATAGTGAATTTACGTTGCAAGGTACGATTACTAAACCGAAAGCTGGCGGGAAGTATGCGGCGGTTATCATTATTGCTGGATCTGGGGAAATTGATCGTGATGGAACGATATTACCGCTAAAGCTTGAGTCGAACATATATAAAGATTTAGCACATGTAATGGCGAAGCTTGGAGTAGTGACGCTCCGTTTTGATAAGCGCGGGGTAGGAAAGAGTGAAGGGGAATTTCTGAAGACTGGAATGAGGGATTTAGTTAATGATATAGAGGCTACGATTACGTATTTAAAAGAACAACCATTTGTTGATCCGGAAAATATCATTTTAGCTGGTCATAGTGAGGGGTGTATGTTAGCAACTGTAGTAAACGCAAGAACACCAGTTAATGGGCTTATCCTTCTTACAGGAGCTGCGGAATCATTAGAAGAGGCTACGAAAAGACAAAGAGAAATTGCATATAAAGAACTAAAAGAACAGAAAGGAATAAAAGGAAAACTAATGCGTCTTCTCAATGTGGAGAAACGTGGAGAGAAGCAGATGGAAAAAATAAAAGAGAAAATGACGAACACAGAAAAAGATACGATTAAAGTTGGTTTTAAACCGATGAACGCAAAGTGGTTTAGAGAGCATTTTCAGCATGACATTTATAAAGATTTACAACAAGTAACATGTCCAGTGCTAGCGATTGCTGGTGATAAAGATATTCAGGCTGATCCTGAAAAAGCGAAGCGAATTGGTGATTATGTGAAGGGGGATTCTGAGGTACATGTAATAAAAGATATGGATCATAGTTTGAAAAGTTTTGAGGGGGATTTTAAAGCTTTAGAGTTTAAAAAGAATTACGAAGAAGGGGCGAGAAAGCCACTTCATCCAGAGGTGGAAGAAATAATTGCGAATTGGATGGATACGTATTTTATCTCGCAGTATGCTGGCAGTAAGACATCCACCTTAAAAATCTGCGAAAGCGAGGAAGTTAGAAGGGAGAGTAACTGCTTGTAAAAGCCTGATTGGTGTGGGTACCTATGAATCCTACACCAATCGGGCTTTTTTGTAATTGTCGTTTCAATCCCACGAAGGAAACAGCATTCTTCAACTAACTCTATTACAGAAGCCGCTACACCCTCATCACAATGATTCTTGAAAGAACCTATCATAAGAAATTTTTCTTTTTAATTTATAATAAAGATTAAAAAAATGTGAATTTCATAGAAAAAGAACGACATATGAAGTAAAATGTCATGTATAGTTTCTATCATTCTCTTTTATAATTGTTTGAAATGTTCTTACATATTGATTTATCTGGGAGAATGTATAGATTTCGATTGATTATATGTAATGAAAAATGAAGGTGTTATGTAACTATTAGGATGTACATTAGAAGAAGTGTGAGGAGGAAGGTATATCTATTAAAATAGCAAGATATACTAAATTAAATATGAGTATTAAATTGAATAAAAAAGTAGTAGCATTAACAGCAGGACTAACAGTATTATCTTCATCGATGGTATCGTTCGCAGAAGAACAGCCATCTGTAAATAACCATCAATCTATAAGTATTCAGGAACAAAGCGGGACAGATCAACTTCAAGTATCAGAAGAACAAGTTTTAAAAAGTATTGAAGAAAGTTTTGAAGGGGTAGATGGACGCGGTGGAGGTACTATCAATAATAAGAAAGTGGACAGTCTTCAAAGTTCAGAAGGTATTTATGAAGAAACGGGTACATTAACGGTTCCTCACAATTCAAATAGAACAAAGCGTAGTCTTGCTTTCTCAGCACCTACAGTTTCTAGTACGATAAACGGGGTTCCATTCACGGAATGGATTGTTCCAACAGGTAACGATAATATTCGCCCTCAAAATCATATGATTCCAAAGTATATTACAATTCATGAGACTGATAATAAAAGCGTAGGAGCAGGAGCTAAAAGCCACGCTCAATACTTATATAACCAAGCAGTAGGAGAAACAGACCGAGCTGCATCATGGCACTTTACAGTAGATGATAAAGAAATTTATCAACACTTACCATTGAACGAGAATGGATGGCACGCAGGAGATGGTGATGGGCCGGGTAATAGAGAATCTATTGCAATTGAAATTGCAGTTAATAGTGATGGTGACTACAATAAGGCAGTCGATAACGCTAAGAAACTTGCAGCTTATTTAATGAAAGAAACGGGTGTACCATTAAACAACATCGTAAAACATCAAAAATGGAGTGGTAAAAACTGTCCCGATATGTTGATTAATAGTGGACAATGGGTACCATTCGTAAATGGCATTGAAGGATATTATAATAAATTTTATCAACCGACAGACGATATAACAGGAGGTTGGTATGAATCGGCTATTCGTGATTTGAACAGAAGAGGTATTATGGTAGGAGAAGGAAACGGCATTTTTGCGCCTAATAGATCTGTAACAAGAGCTGAGTTTGCGCAATTAATCTCGAATTCTTTAAGTCTTCCAGCTGGAGATGCAACGTTTAAAGATTTAAATGATGTAAATTCAACTTTACGAGATGGTATTAAACGTACTGCAAGTGCAGGCATCATTTCTGGTAGAGGAGACGGTAATTTTGACCCTAACACACCTATTACAAGAGAAGAAGCAGCGGTTATTGTAAATAAAGCTTTACAGTACAAAGGAATAAATGGACCATTGGTAAACTTACCATTTACAGATAAAGGTCAAATTATCTATAAAGAAGCTGTACAAAGATTATACGGCTTAGGTATTGTAACAGGTATGGGAGATAACCTATATGTCCCTAAAGGAACAACAACTCGTGGTGAAACTGCAGCATTCATTTTAAACATGCTTCAAGTTATTGAAACTGGGAATGTTCAAAAAGGAATTGGTACGGTTGAAATAAATGGTATTGGAGTAAATGTTCGCAGCGGAGCAGGATCTAGCTACTCTGTTGTTAGAAAAGCAAGCAAAGGTGAACAAGCTACAGTATACGAAGAAAAGAATGGTTGGCTAAGAATTGGTACAGGTGAGTGGGTTTATAATGAGCCTAGCTACATCGTCTATACGAAAGATAAAAATTAAATAGTTACGAGTAAGTCATACATCACATATCTCATGTATTCCCAGGCAATGGACAGCATTTTCTCCATTGCCTGTTTTTGTGTTTCAGTTTTTTAATAGTTAAATAAAAATTTAAAATGGGGTTAGAAGGAAGAGTAATTGCCTGTAAAACATTGACCGTTTTAGGTTAGTTTAGTATATAGGTTTTTCAGTTTTTTCGTAATTTTGTATTTGTGAACGAGAGCTTTTGTTATTACACTATCTTCATTTTTTATCGGCAGAGTGGGGTGAAATATAGGATATTGCAATCCAATTAAAGTTTTACTTTTTCCATAATGCAGTTTTTATATAATATGAAAGTGAACGGTTATAACTACTTAAAATATAGCCGTTTCTTTTTTGCGAATAGAAAGGAAATGAAATCATGGAAAAATCAATAAAAAGTGAATTAATTGGAATGTTTATCTTTAATGAAACTTTTCAGACATATGAACAAAACGAAGGAAAAGTACATTGGGAATTGGATGTTAGAAATGAGCATGTACACGTATATGAAATGATAAAAAGAGCAGAAAAGCTTTATATATGCTTAGAGGAATTTGATAAAAATGCTAAGGTCGCTATAGCGAAAGAATTAATAGAGTATAAAAATGATTTTTGGCCTGAATATGATGAGAATGATGAACATTTAGATTGGGATGCTGTAGATGCAGGAGAATATGATATGACGAAAGAAACATTTGAGCAGTCTATTACTCTTATGGATATTGTAATGAGAGAAAATGATATATATTGCGAGTATAATGATGGAGATTTATTTGGAGGACATAGAATCCATGCTTCTTTTGACTACGAGTATAATTTGTTAGATGCAGAGATTTAGTTTTGAAAGATGAAAGTAAAAAGGATTGATTACTATAATCAATCCTTTTTGTCATTATTATAAGATAACGGTGAGATAAATAGATAGAGAGTTGCATAGTTTTAATACGGCCCCCACTCAATATTAACCCCAACAATAAGAAAAATAAGTCCAATAATAAACCAAATGAATGCAAGTGGAGCCATAAATCGAATCCATTTGCCATAAGAAATGCCGCTCGCTGCGAGAACGCCCATTAAAACACCGGAAGTTGGATTGAGGCAGTTCACTACACCTTCGCCGAGCATAACAGCTTGTACTGTAACTTGGCGTGTAATGTGCATGAAATCAGCTAATGGAGCTAATATCGGAATGAAAATCACAGATTCACCTGTCCCGGATGAAATGAGGAAATGTAATGCGGCACTACTTACATACATACCGATAACGCCAAATACAGGGCTTTGTCCTTCGAGAGACTGTGCGATTTGGTTAACAATTGTATCAAGTAATTTGCCTTGTTCTAAAATGACTGAAATACAACGAGCCATTCCGACGATCAAAGCACCGTATATGAGATTTTGGCAGCCTGCTAGAAAAGTAGAAGCGATATCGTTTGCTTTCATACCACCTATTATTCCCGCTGTAATGGCGATGAAAATAAAGGTAGCGGTCATTTCTGCGTCTGTCCAATGTAGGCGGAAAGCGCCTATTAAAAATACAATTAAGGATAAAGCTGAAACGAGTAAAATTAATTTGTGACGTATTGTCCAAGGAACTTCAGTTTTCTTTATTTCTTTCTCACTTGAAAGAGCATTACTTGGAAACCAGTTATCTCCGAGTATGCTTCCTTTATTCGATTTTTTTAAGCGTTTTACGTACCAATTAATATATATAATCGTAGCAAGTAAAAAAGAGATATAAATCGCCGTACGTAAACCAATTCCCGAAAACATCGGAAGTTCTGCGATTTTTTGTGAAATACCTAAAGGTGAGGGAGATAAAATAGTAGCATTAAAACCAGCATAAGTGCCTAAATAAATAATTGCTACGCCAACGATAGCGTCCCATTTCAATGTGCGTGCAACGATGATGCCGATGGGGATAAAGCCGATAACTGAGTTAACGATAATACCAGTCGTTCCGAGAATAGAAAAGAGTGCGGCGACTATACAAATGAAAAGGAATTGCTGATTACGAAATTTGTTAATTACATGATAGATTAAACCGTCTAGAGCACCTGTTTTTTCAAGAATGGCAATAGCTCCGCCCGTAAATAAAATTAAAAAGATGATAGGAGCAGCAAGTGTCATTCCTTTTTCAATAGCGGTAAAAAAAGAAACAAACCCTACCGGTGATTGCGGAACAGAATGGTAACTTCCTGGTATTGTCGTTGTAACAGTACCATTTGTAACTCTTTTAAATTCTCCAGCAGGAACGAAATAAGTAGCTATTGCACAAAGCAGAGCAATAAAAAATAGTAGTACGTACGCGTCAGGCATTTTAAACTTTCGTTTACTAGGTTGTTTTTTTACTTCAGTTTGTAGTTGCATAAAATCCCTCCTTTTTCACTTAGTTAATTTTTAATATTCTGAAATTTATCTGTGAAATAGATTATAATAAAGGTGGCTTCTTAAGGCAATAGTTTTTCTGTCCTTTTCCCGCACATACAAATTATTGCAACATTAGACAGGGAAACGAAAATAATCCAAGAATATGTTAAATAGAAAGTAAAAGGAAAAGAGGGAAAAAGATGTGGAAAACTACGGATCTATGTGATGAGTTTGAAAAGGAATTGCAAATATGCCGCCAATCTTTTCGGTCTTTTGGGAAGAAAGAACAATTTCACGGGAAAATTGCAACGGTAAAAGTGAAGGATGATAATGTACTAGTGAAGGAAGGATTGCAAACATTACCAGAAGGAATGGTATTAGTTGTTGATGGCGGCGCGTCTACGAATTGTGCGTTACTCGGTGATAATTTGGCAGCTATTGCAGAAGAAAGAAAGCTAGCAGGAATTATTGTGAATGGATATGTTCGTGATTCTAGTGAACTAAAGAATGTTAATATAGGTATTTTAGCGTTAGGAACAATGCCGAATAGAAGTGTAAAAGAAGGGAAAGGAGAACGAAATATTTCATTGCAATTTGGAGGAGTAGAATGGAAGCCAAATGATTATTTGTATGCGGATGAAGATGGCGTCATTATTAGTGAAAAAAGTTTGCATCGTTAAAGGTTAGTAAGTTACTATTCTTAGAAAATAAATCCGATAAAGCATGGACAAAATTCTATGTCAATAGTAAAATAATACAGAAATTTATAATTTACAGAATGTATAGGTTTATCGTTTTGCGATAACTTAAATGGAAGTCAGTTTTGCCTAGAAAAGTGAATGTTATCACAATGATACGTTCATGAACAAAATTATTTTTCCTATACAAATATAGCCGCGAATGATGCGGGTAGGAGGTGTTGCACAGTTTGTTCGACACTTACAAAAAAAGAGTGTCAATTGCACGCCCTTGAAGGGCCTTTTTTTGTGTGAATAGTAGTAAGGGAGGAAATTTTGGGATGGCAATGTTAAAAAAATGGCTGCTTACGTCGTTAATGGCAGTTACACTTGTATTTGTTTCTTTTGCAAATACAGTACATATTACGTTTGCTGAAGGAAATACAGCAAAACTTGCAATTGTTGGTGAATCACAAAAGGGCATTATGTTATGTCCGAAAGAAGAGCAAATTAAAGATGGGGAAACAGCGTTAAGCTTGCTGCAAAAAGTCATGGGGGACAAAGTAGAAGCTGAAACGATGTCGTTTGGAACGTATGTAAAAGGCATTGATGGATTAATGGCCGGGGCTACAAGTGGCTGGCTGTATGATGTAAATGATAAATCTGCGGAAGTTGGAGCGGATAGTTATAAATTAAAATCTGGAGATGTTGTTGTTTTCCGCTTTGTTTCAGACTGGAGCAATATGAGTCAAGAAACATTACAACAAACATTAGATAAATTTGGTACTTGTAAAACGGTAGAAGAACCAAAGACAGATGATCCAAAACAAGAAAAACCAGAAGAACCAAAAACAGATGATCCAAAACAAGAAAAACCAAAAGAACCAAAGACGGATGATCCAAAACAAGAAAAGCCAGAAGAACCGAAGACGGATGATCCAAAACAAGAAAAACCAAAGCAAGAAAACATTCAAGTTCCAGCAGCACAAGTAAATGACGCAATCTCTAAAACATCTGAAAAGATGTTACAAGATGGAATTGAAAGCGATTGGGTAGCATTAGGCCTTTCTCGTTCTGGAAAGAATGTTCCAATCGAGGCGAAATTAAATTATGTTAAGGCTGTAACTGAAAAAGTAGAAAAGCGCATTAACCGTTTTTCAGCGACAGATTTAGCTAGAACGATTATTATGATGAATGCAATGAATGCAGACCCAAAAATGGTAGGCGAACATAATTTAGTTCAAAAATTGTATGAATCAGATAAAGTGAATTCTGTTACAGGTTATACATTTGCTTTACTTGCATTTGATACGAAAAAATATGAAATTCCAGTAGATTCAAAATGGAATCGAGTTGCTTTAGTAGATGCACTTTTAAACGCGCAACATACAGATGGCGGCTGGACTTACGATAGCGCAAGCAGTAAAGATAGTGCTAGTAGCGTTGATGTAACAGGTATGGTTTTATCAGCATTAGCTCCTTATCAAGACCGAGCAGATGTGAAACCAGCAGTGCAAAAGGCTGTCGCATACTTATATAATGAACAACTAGAAAATGGCGGTTTCTCTGCTGATGGACAAGAGAATTCTAATAGTGCTGCGCAAGCTATTATTGGATTATCCCTTGTGAAAGATGTAGATCAAAACCGTCTTCATAAGGCAGTGCAAAATCTATTGTCATATCAACTTCCAAATGGTGAATTTAAATGGTTACCAGGCGATCAAACCGGTAGCGGAATGGCAACAGAGCAAGCATTATTAGCTTTACTTCAGTTTAAAGATCTTGGAAAATCGATTTATGACTGGTCAACTGAATCTGTTACTGAAATTAATCCAAAACCAAATGTAGATTCAGAAAATGTTGTGGTGGAAAAAGAAGTTACTGAACAACCAGAAGAACAAAAACAAGTGCAACAAGAAACAAAAGATGACACTTTAAAAGTTGTTGTGGATAACGAACCGGTTAAAAATAAAAAATCCGGAAACGGTAGCACATTACCAAAAACAGGAGCATCTTCTCATAGTGCAGCGACAGAAGTAGGTATGGGTGTATTATGTATTGCTTCTGCATATGTATTATGGAGACGTAAAGCAGCTTAACAAAAATTAGGAGCAATCATTTGCTCCTAATTTTTAATATGAAAGGTGAGAGGCAACATGAGTAAGATGAAATGGTTTATTTCTTTACTGCTTTCACTTGGGCTACTTGCCGGATGTGAAGAGGCAGCGGTAAAGCCTGAGAAGAAAGTAGAACCGAAGCAAGAAGAAGTAGCAAAACAAGAAGAGAAAAAAGATGAAGCGAAGCCGGAAGAAAAACCGGAGGAAAAACAAGCTGAACAAGAGCAAAATAAGCAAGACGAACAGAAAGAAAAGCAAGAGCAAAAAGTAGAAGAGAAGCCGAAAGAAGAAAAGCCACAAGCACAACCGGAAGTAAAGAAAGAAGAAAAAACGCAGGAACAGCCTGTCGCTACTAAGCAACCAGAACAACAAAAAGCACAAGAAGAGAAACAACAAGAGAAACAACCGAAAGCGCAAGAAGTAAAAGAAGAAGCAAAGGTTGTGAATCAGCCGAAGGAAACACCGAAGCAGGAGCAAAAAGTTGATCCGAATAAAGAGGAGAAAACGATACCGACTCCGCACGTCCCAAATTCTGAACAACGAAAACCAGACCCGGTTCCACCACCAAAACCACAAGCAAAACAAGTTACGATCTCAGTAAAAGGTAATGAAGGATATTTATTAGGTGCAAAAAAGGTGGATGTACAAGACGGCGATACTGTTTATAAAGTATTGCAGCGTACAGGTTTAGATGTGGATGCAAGTGGATCTAAAGGCGATGTTTACGTAAAAGGTATTAATGATTTATATGAAAAAGATATTACCGCTACTAGTGGATGGAAATATCGTGTGAACGGGGCATTTCCAAATCATAGTGCAGGTGTAGTAACAGTTAAACCAGGAGATACAATCGAGTGGGTGTATGTATTAAAATAAGAAAGGCATTTGGTAAAGGACTATGAAAATAAGTTTTTCTTCTTTACATCCTTTTGTGAATTTTTCCTATTATATCGGGGTGATGATACTATGTATGATGTGTCTTCATCCTCTTTTTTTAATTGGAGCAATACTATTAATTGTTATTTTAAATGTGATGCAAGGGAATAGCGAAAAGGTAAGAAAGATGTTACCGAGCACAATCGTTTTCTTTTTTATGGTCATTTTATTTAATTCGCTATTAACACATAGAGGCCGAACTACGTTATTTTGGTTAGGTGATAGCCGTATTAAACTTGAGGCAATTATGTTTGGAGTAGTAATGGGGTTATTACTAGTTGCGATTATGTTTACGTTTGCTTCGTATAATGATATTATTTCAAGTCATAAATTTTTATATTTGTTTTCTAGAATTTCACCGAAAGTAGCATTGTTAACGATGATTACAGTGAGATTTGTTCCTTTGTTTATGAGAAGATTACAGAAAATAACACTCGTCCAAAAGACGAAAGGTGTACAGGTAGATGCAGGTTCCATTGTGGAACGTGTGAAAAATGGTATGCAACTATTGCAAGTATTATTAATTTGTTCATTAGAAGATGCACTGCAAACGGCAGATTCTATGCAAGCTCGTGGATTTGGTGTAACGAAACGTACGACATATATTCGCTATAGAATGGAAAAACGAGATTGGTATACGCTCAGTTATTTAAGTATTCTATTTATAGTTGCTATTATATGTAGTACGTATGGCGGGGGAAAGTTAATCATTTATCCGAAAGTCGAATCTATTTTATTTCAGCAATATGATGGGATGATGTTTGTTGTATTTACGATGTTTATTAGTTTACCAATCATAATGGAAGGACGGGAATGGATATGGTGGCGCATGCAGAAATAAACAATTTATCATTTGTATATGCTGATGAAAACGAAAAAGCGTTACAGCATATTTCTCTTTCTGTTCAAAAAGGAGAGTTTATTGTACTTGCTGGAGGATCAGGATCCGGGAAGACGACTTTATTAAAACATTTAAAAAAAGAATTACTTCCAATTGGTAAGCGTACTGGGGATACATATTATGATGGTACTTTATTAGAAAATGTACCGGACTTGTTATCTGCCCAACAAATTGGCATGGTATTTCAAAATCCAGAAAATCAGCTCGTAATGGATACGGTCATTCAAGAATTAGCATTTTCCTTAGAAAATATCGGATTACCATCACATATTATTCAAAAACGAATAGCCGAGCTTATTAGTTTCTTAGGATTTCAAGATTTATTGCATCAATCTGTTCATACGTTATCTGGCGGGCAGAAGCAACTTGTCAATTTAGCTGCCGTATTAGTTATGCAGCCGAAGTTACTATTATTAGATGAACCAACTGCGCAGTTAGATCCAATTGCTGCGAAAGAGTTTTTAGGGTTGTTAAAGCGTATTAATGAAGAACTTGGCATTACGATCGTTTTAAGTGAACATCGTTTAGATGAGGTAATACCACTTGCTACGTGCGTTATTTGTATGAGTAACGGCCAAATCGTGTATGACGGTAGTCCGAAAACAGTTGTAGCAAATATGTGGGAAGTAGAAGGATTTCGTCCATTTATTCCACAAATCCCAAGATTGTTTTTAGAGTGGAATGCGAAAGATATACCATTTACAGTGCGAGAAGCACAAATGAAAATGAATGATTTTTCAGCGATATCATATGTAAATGAGCCAATAGTACAAAGGGAAAAGCAAGAAGTCATTTTAAGTGCAGAGCATATTTCGTTTCAATATGAAAAGAATAGTCCGCTCATTTTACGAGATTTAACAGTATCGATTGAAAAAGGAAAATGGGTAGCTCTCGTTGGAAAAAATGGCACAGGGAAGTCTACACTGCTAACGATTTTAGCGGGATTACAAAAAGCGAGAAGAGGGAAAGTAAAGTGGAATGGGAAAGTGATACATAAAATTGATTCGAAAGAACGATTTAAAAGTATCGGGTATGTATCGCAGCATCCATATTATCATTTTACATTTGATACAGTGTGGGACGAGGTGTATGAACGAGCGCGTGAATTATACGGAGAACAAGGAAAAGAAATAGCAGAACAGCAGCTTAAAAAGTTTTGGCTATATGCACTTAAAGAACGCCATCCGCATGATTGTAGCGGGGGAGAGCAACAATTACTTGCATTATGTACGACGTTATTGTCAAAGCCGACTTTATTATTACTGGATGAACCGACAAAAGGACTAGATCCGTGGAAGAAAGAAAGGGTAGGAGAGTTATTTAGGAAACTGCAAAAAGAAGGGACAACAATTGTAATGGCAACGCATGATATTGAGTTTGCAGCGAAATACGTGGATCAATGTATGATGTTATTTGATGGAGCAGTCATTATGAATGATGCACCGAAAGAATTTTTTAGTGGCAACTTCTTTTATACAACCTCTATCAATCGATTTATTCGAAAAGAATTGCCATATGCATTAACGTGGGAGGATGTGTACGAAGCGTGTCCAAACGATATGTTGCATTCATAATATGTATTTTTGCAGTGATGATAGGTACATTACTTTTTACTACACTTATCATGGACGGTTATTACATGTTAAGTAGTTTGTTTTTATTAGTTGTTATTATGTTACCTTTCTATATCCGTTTTGAAAAGAAGGCGTTTGTTTCACGTGAAATTGTTCTCGTTGCTGTGTTAGCAGCAATTGCAGCAGTGAGTCGTGTACCATTTTCTCTTTTACCAAGTGTACAGCCGACTTCTTTTGTCATTATTGTTTCTGCAATTGTGTTTGGAAGTGAAACTGGTTTTATGATTGGTGCAACAGCGGCTATCGTATCTAACATTTTTTTAGGACAAGGTCCGTGGACGCCGTGGCAAATGTTTTCATGGGGTATGATTGGCTTTATAGCTGGATTATTGCGGAATACGTTTTTAATGAAAAAGCTATGGGGAAGACTTCTATACGGATTGTTTGTTGGATTTTTATTTGGCTGGATTATGAATTTCTGGGGGCTTCTCGGTTTTATACGAGAGGCGACATGGGAAACAGTCATTTCGTATTATATCGCAAGTTTTTATTTCGATTTGAGCCATGCGATTTCAAATGTTGTGTTCTTACTACTATTTAGTACGTCTTGGATTACGATTCTTACAAGATTTAAAAAGAAATATGGCATATTGGATAAGCATAACATGGTATAGAAAAGCATACTCATATAAGGTAGGGTCGCGACTTACATATTCGTTTGCCTCTTTCATGCTTCTTACATATTGTAAGGAGCATTTTTCTGTATATTTTTTAATTATAACGGCAATAATTATGAAGTATGCCATTTGAAAAAATGTGAACGGTGTAATCGCAGCGTTGAATAGCTTGTTCGATCGCATAAAGAGATTGCTCAATACGAGCGCGATTAAAATCTTTTTCAACAGTCTGTAGTGCTTCTTCTAAACAATGTTTTGCTTCTTGTAACGATTGAAAAGAATCTTGTACATATCCACGAGCATTTTGATGCATTTCATAATCCTCCTTGCATACTCATATATGTATAATATGAACAGTAAAGAAGAAAATATAATTCGTTATATTTGTTTGACAATTAAAATGAAATTACGTATAGTAAGAATTAAGCGAATATTTTCTTATCCAGAGAGGTGGAGGGACTGGCCCGATGAAACCCAGCAACCGCGATGCAGGTGCTAATTCCAGCAGAACAAATTTGTTCTGGGAGATAAGATGAAGATATATACGTAACTTCTTCTTATCGGAGAGGTTTTTTTATTGCAAAAAAACCGATTACGAAAATTTATATTAAGAAGAAAGGGGTTGCGCATTGCTGTGACACTCGAAAAATACGTAAAACTGCGTAGTACAGTTTATGAATATATGATAGAGCAAGATAAGCCAATATCATTGTTAGATATTCAAGAACATATCGTTTCGCATCATGAAGGAAAATTCACGAAAAAGATGTTACATCAATTTTATTTATCAAGATTATTAGATGAACTGAAACTGGATGGGAAAATTACATTAGCTGATGAATATCTCTATGCTGAAAAAGGGGTATTTTATAAGGCGAGAAAAGGGAGCTAAGCTCTCTTTTTTTGAAGTATGTAGAGTAAAAGACTGCTTAAGCAGCCTGATACAGGGAATGGTGTTGAGTGTGTAGTGTCAAAAATTGAATGTGCCTGAAAGAGGCAATTCATATCGGCTGCAAATGAAAAGAGACACCTTCGCCGAATAGGTGTCAGTCGTTTTGTCATATAGACTTGCTATTTGACAGTTATTAGAATAACATGCAGTGGCTCTAGAAGTCAAAAGGGAATTAAAGGAAGAGGTGTTGTTATGTACGCTTATTTAATAAAAGAACTATATAGGTATATCCCGAAACACATTATTGATAGAGGGTATGAATATTATGAAGATGGACATGTAGAAGATGTAGAAATACATAATAATAAAGTATTTGCATTTGTGACTGGTAATGCAGGGAATTATGAAGTAGTGATTGAACTCGATGATTTTTCAGAAAGTAGTTGTGAGTGTCCATATGAAAATTATTGTAAACATATGGCGGCGGTTGTTTATGATATTCAAAGTGCTGGCGAGAGTACGGTTAAATCGGAATTGCAAGGTTTAGAAAAAGAAGAGTTACTTATAGTATTAAACCGGTTGTTACAAAGTTCAAAAAACGTGCAAATTGTAGAGAAGATGTTAAAGAAGGGGAAACTTTAACTTATGAGGGAGTTGTTTTGTAGTGAATGTACTAATTGTATACGCTCATCCTAGTCCTTCAAGCTTTAACGCGGCGATTTTAGAGCATGTGCAAAAAGGATTGCAAGAAACTAATCATTCGGTTACAGTACTTGATTTATATAAAGAACAATTTGATCCCGTCCTTGTCTTTAATGAAGAGAAGAAAAGACGTGATTTAGTAAATGAAGAGGAAACAGCCCGGTATAGAACATTAGTAGAAGAAGCAGATATGCTTCTATTCATCTATCCGATATGGTGGTGGGGGATGCCAGCTATTTTAAAAGGATTTATTGATCGCATTTTCGTAGCTGGATTTGCTTATAAATATGAAGGGGCCCTGCCGAAAGGCTTATTGAAAGGTAAGAAGGCTTGGGTAATTAATACGTTAGACTCACCGTTATGGTACGTCGCATTACTATATCGATCAGCGGAGTGGATTATAATGAAGAGAGGTGTTTTACGTTTTTGCGGCATTCGCGATATAAAACGGTCAGTATTTCAATCTGTGAAAACGAGTAAACGAGAGAAGCGGGAAAAGTGGTTATTACAAATAGAAGAAAAGGCTCGTACACTATGAATGAAATGGAACGTATTATAAAGTGTTGCGGGGATGACAACGAACTTTTGCGAACGTATATTACAGCCCTTTCCGAACGGGAAAGCCCATCGCCTTTAGGCATGGGATGAAAGTGAGGTTGGATACGGAGTACCAC